>JAVZEV010000001.1:0-364070 GCA_038873195.1 Candidatus Bathyarchaeia archaeon
CGAAACTATCAGAGTTCTATTCTTCATCACAGCGTCAATAATCATATTCAATTTTTATCCAGTCACTCCGCTAATGATAGTCTTGTTGGCGATTCTAAATGATATACCAATCATGACAATCGCTTATGACAATGTAAAATATTCTGATAAGCCAGAAAGATGGAACATGCGAATTTTATTAGGGATAGCCACTTTTCTAGGCATCATAGGGGTTTTCTCATCTTTTGGATTACTTTACATAGGGCGTGAAATACTGCATTTAAATACTGAAATACTTCAGTCTTTCATATACCTCAAGTTGTCAGTTGCTGGGCATTTTGCCTTATTTGTGGCAAGAACAAAAGGACCTTTTTGGTCTGTTAAGCCAGCAAAAATCCTGCTTCTCACCGTCATACTTACACAACTTACTGCGACATTAATCACCGTTTATGGGGTATTGCTTCCAGCGATGGGTTGGATCCTTGCAGGTCTTGTTTGGGGTTACGCTTTAGCGTTATTTCTGGTAACAGATTTTCTTAAGGTCCGTTTCTATAAGCTGTTGAATCATGGGGGAATAATCTTTCACAGATAAGAGACATTAAACGTTTATAATGCAACTATCGCTTACTGATTTCAGGGAATATGACTACTAATATAAAGAGTACATCTGAGTTTAAGCAGCTTTCCATCGAAGAAACGTTCAAGATACTAGAGACATCTATGCAAGGGCTTACAGAGGCCGAAGCAAAAAATCGAATAGAAAAGTTTGGATACAATGAGATAACGGAAGAAAAGAAAAATCCCTTCATAGATTTTTTTAAACGTTATTGGGGTCCAATGCCTTGGTTACTGGAACTAGCCATCATCCTCTCATGTATTCTCGGTCATTACCTTGAAGCAATCATAATTTTTGTTTTACTCACCATAAATGTTGTTATAGGCTTCATACATTCGCATCGCTCGCAAAAAGTGCTGGAGTTTTTAAAAAAGAGGCTGGCAATAAAAGCGAAGGTGCTGTGTGAAGGAAAATGGATAGTGAAAGACGCTAAAGAGATTGTTCCAGGAGACATTATACTCGTAGGACTTGGCGACCTGGTGCCTGCAGATGCCAAAATAGTGAGCGGTGAACTTTCTGTTGACCAATCAGCTTTGACAGGAGAATCTTTACCAGTTAATTTGAACCCTTCCGACATCGTCTACTCGAGTTCTATAGTGACGAGAGGTGAAGCCAAGTGTGTTGTGGTCAATACTGGGGTGAATACGTATTTCGGAAGAACTGCTGAGCTAGTTAAAAAGGCTAAACCGAAATCTCATCAAGAAGAGATAATGATGTCTATTACTAAGTATATGATGTACGTTGGCATAGTGGCGTTGATTTTAACTTCGGCATATGCTTTGCTGTTGAATATGGGTATTCTATCGATATTGACGTTTGCAGTTATCTTTCTAATGGGCGCCATTCCGGTGGCATTACCAGCCGTGCTCACCATTGTTCAAGCTGTTGGCGCTATGGAACTTGCAAAAGAAGAAGTTCTAGTAACTCGTCTCGATTCTATTGAAGATGCAGCTTCCATAGACGTAGTCTGTTTGGATAAAACGGGCACAATAACACAGAACAAGCTCTCAGTTGCTGAAGTCATACCCTTTTTCAAGTATACAAAAGAAGATGTAATGTTAATAGCGAGTTTAGCGTCTGAAGAGGAAGGCGGAGACATAATAGATTTAGCAGTTATAAACTACGCAAAATCGTTAGGCATTGATCTCAATTCATATAAACGAGTCTCCTACACACCTTTCAACCCAACCATTAAAAGGTCCGAAGCCGTTATTGAGAGCAAAGAAATACGTTTTAAAGCCGTTAAAGGTGCACCCCAAATAATTTTAGACCTCTGCAAGAACACAAGTGAAATCCAACAAGAAGTAAGCAAGGTGCTAGAAGAGTTATCCCACAAGGGATACAGAACTTTAGCGGTGGCAAAATCGAATGGCAAAGATTTAGACAAACTCATGTTTATGGGACTTTTAGCTTTAGCTGACCCTATAAGACCAGATTCAAAAATGATGGTGGAGGAGATTAAAGCGCTTGGCATAAAGCCCATGATGCTTACAGGCGACAATATTAGCATTGCCAAAGAAATAGCTTCTCAAGCCTCAATCGGCGATAGGATTATTCCAATAGCTGAACTTAAAGCTCTAAACGAAGCAGAGAGAGCAAAAATTGTCGAAAAGTATGATGGTTTCGCCGAGGTATATCCTGAAGATAAATATGAAATAGTGAAACTTTTGCAGTTAAACGGTCATATGGTGGGAATGACTGGTGACGGAGTCAACGATGCGCCTGCACTTAAACAAGCGGAAATGGGAATAGCTGTGAGTAACTCGACAGATGTGGCGAAAGCCTCCGCCAGTGTGGTTTTAACCGAACAAGGCGTGAAAGTGATTGTTAGCGCAATAAAAATGAGCAGACAGATATACCAACGAATGCTAACGTGGGTTATAAATAAGGTTGCTAAAGTGATAGAATTTGTCACTTTATTGACGCTTGGATTTTTCTGGTTACATGACATTGTTCTCAGCCTATTAGGTATGACGCTGCTAATTTTTGCAAACGATTTTTCAACAATGTCATTGGCAACTGATAACGTAAAACATACAAGTAATCCAAACAAGTGGAATGTCAAAAACATTACATTAGCATCTCTTGTAGTTGGTTTACTCTTGGTTGTTGAAAGCGTAACCGCAATGGTAATAGGAAAAAATTATTTTCAACTAGAATGGGAAAAACTGCGCACCCTTATAATGCTGGTACTTGTCTTTAATAGTCAATTTAGAGTGTACATTGTAAGAGAAAGAAGACACTTTTGGTCTTCAAAACCCGGCAAGGGATTGATAGCATCCATTACAGCCATAATAATTGGATTCACGTTGTTAGGCATATACGGCATAATAATTCCTTCACTCTCGCTATATCAAGTTCTTTTCGCCCTAGGCTTTTCAGCATTATTCACCGTTGGAATCGTCGACCCCTTTAAATATTTAGCCTTTAAAAAATTCCAACTTTGAACTTAAGGTTAAATATGTTATCGAAAGTCTAAAAAGCCTTTGTGTTCAATAACTATATCTTTATGAAATATTCATTCAAAATTGGTTCTGTATGGGGCATTCCTATCGAACTTCATATAACGTTCGTACTCCTAATGGCTGCCATATTCATCTTGTCCTACCCTCAGCTTTACCTTTTCATCCTCATCCTTTTTCTATTCGTTTTCGTCGTTATTCATGAATTAGCGCATTCAGTAGTTGCGAGACATTACAAGATTAAGGTGCGCAAAATTGTGCTATATCCAATCGGTGGAGTGTCGGAAATTGAGGAGATTCCAGAGAAACCAAGCATAGAATGGCGTATGGCTATTGCTGGTCCGCTTACAAGCTTTGCCATTGGTGCTATTCTCCTTGCTCTAGATCAAGTCATTTTAATAGAAACGCAACCGACGCCACTTGCACCTACGCTTAGTACTGCTGGAAGCCTCATGCTTGATTTAGCGATGCTTAATTTTTTCCTCGGAGCATTTAATCTGATTCCGGCTTTTCCAATGGACGGTGGAAGAGTTTTTCGCGCCCTTCTCGCTGAGAGAATGAAGTTTTCTGATGCAACGAAGTATGCTGCGTTTATTGGCAAACTCTTTGGCATATTAATGATGGTTGTTGGAATTTTCTACAACCTTTGGTTAATAATAATTGGCATGTTTATTTACATCGGAGCAAGCGAAGAAACGGAACAGACAATTGTCTCCACGACTCTGGCAAGGGTTCGAGTTAAGGATGTCATGTACCCTGAGGCGGCATCAGTTACACCGGAAAGCACCCTCTCAGAAGCTTTAGAAGTAATGTTCAAAGCAAGATATCATGATGCTCTAATTGAAAAGGACGGCGCCTTTCAAGGCGTCGTAACATGGAATGAAATTATGAAGATAAAACCCGAACAGAGAGGCGAACTAAAGGTAAGCCAGCTACCCATAAAGAATGTTTCAGTATCTCCAGACGAATCAATACTTGAAGCATACAAAATCATGATGCGAGAAAAAATAGATCTCGTTCCCGTTGTTAGTAAGGAAGCCCCTATGAAGGTTGTAGGCGTTTTGACCGCTGAAGGAGTGGCATATGCATACGAGAAAGCTAAAGCTCTTCGCTAGATAAGAAGCTTGAAGTGATCGCTGACTACCATTCTAAAGAATAGTGCAAGTTGCTGTGGTTAACGAACAAGATCATTTTTGTTATTTGCTGAAAACTTGTGACGCAGCTTCCGCAACTCCATTGATTATAAATTGAATTGCTATGGCTAATATTATTATAGACATTATTGCCGTGACAACACGAAGACCCTCGTCGCCTAACAATCTAAGCAGCTTAGCGGAGTATATCATTCCCGCATATGATATTAGAATCCCTAAAATAATTCCCGTAAAAACAAAAGAAACTTCCAAAACATTGTTTGCTTCGGAAACAAGAAGCATCACAGTTGTAATAGCCCCAGGCCCTGCCGTAAGGGGAAAAGCAAGAGGAACAATAGCAACATCTTCACGCTCATCCGAAGAGTACTCCTGTTTTCCAGGATACAGCATTCTTAAGGCAACTGCAATAAGAAGAATGCCTCCGGCAATTTTGAAGGCATAATCTGTGATATTAAATACTAAGAAAAGAAGATGGCCTGTTAGCACAAAAAATGTTAATGCGATGAAAGATATCTTCATAGATTTTGCGGCGATTTTATGCCGTTTTTTCGGCTCCATATCCTTTGTTAAAGTTATATAAACTGCTATGGTGCTGAACGGTTCTATCACAGCGATGATAGATGTGACTGCTATTAGTGCATATTCCAATGTTCCCAATCATTTCAGCCAGCACGTGATTCAGATGGTCATCTTACATATAAAATTACTGAAAATAAGGATTCTTTCTGTTCAGAAATTCAAAAACCTTAATAGAATTTACCATGTAAGTCAGATGACAAGGTGACATTGCATGTTTCCATTAATTTCAGAGGATTTGGTTAAAAGACTGATGCTTTTTGGTTTAAGTAAGAATGAAGCGAAGGTCTATATTGCATTATTGCAGCTTAAACGCGCAGGCGCCACTGAAATAGCGAAGTTGTCTAGTGTTCCACGCCAAGAAGTCTATCGTGTGTTGCCTCGTCTTGAAAAATTAGGCAT
The DNA here is from genome assembly GCA_038873195.1 of Candidatus Bathyarchaeia archaeon. Lineage (NCBI taxonomy): Archaea > Thermoproteati > Candidatus Bathyarchaeota > Bathyarchaeia (SeqCode) > Bathyarchaeia archaeon. The sequence continues at coordinate 5,190 of JAVZEV010000001.1, forward strand.
AGCGGAAGTAATTATCGGCAAACCAACCAAATTTCTTGCAATAAACCCCGAAGAAGCTCTATCTGAATTGATTAAATACCAACAAGAAATTTTTAAAAGTAGGATTTCTGAGCTCCGCCGAGAAAAGGATGTGTTAGTAAACGAATTGGAAAAAATACAGGGCAAATCTGCCAGATTAACGCCGCGCGAACCAGCACACTACATTCTCATCTCTGGACAACGTTTGGTAAACGAAAAAATTCAGGAAATGCTGCAGAAAGCAAAAAATGAAGTGCTCTGGATGGCTCCAAAGCTCGAAATTAAAGTTGCCATTATTTACGGCAGAGATGAAATACTTCGCCGATGTGCACATAGAAAAGTGAAAATAAGAATAATAACGGAAGTGGACGAGAAAAATGTGGATGACGTGGTCAAACTGAGCAAATTTTGCGAGATAAGACATGCCCAAAACGTGACATCTACGATTACTATTGTTGATGATAAGGAACTCATTATAGGTTCAGCTTTGCATGTCAGCGAAAGTTTAAACAGTGATGAATTAAGGCATAAACTGTGGACTAACGACTTAAGCCATATTACTGTTATGAGGGATTTTTTTGAAAAAGTCTGGAGCAGCGCTATTCCCGCAAAGTTGTAATCAAATTGGCAAAACGGTCGGTTTGTCATATTGTCTGCTGACTGACATACATTTAAATCGGGAAATGCCCATTCAAAATATTGCTGAAGTCGACAAGCAAAATATTTCTTCACTCTCCTTTCTCCCCTAATTATTGCCGGCTTCAGCAGAAAAATTGACATATTTTACTAACTCAGCAATGAAAAAGACCTCTGTAAGATTGTCGACTGACTGACATACATTTATGAAACCCATCGCCATACACTTCTTCCGTGGTGCGAATGATGAAAAAAGCGTTAAAATATGAAGAAGATGAAATGGAACCAGAACTTTCAGAAAAAGTAATAGAGAAAATAAGCGTTATACAAGGCTTTAAATTATTGTTTCTAAATGGAAACAAAAGCATTCACCAGGTGGAAGTTAGAAGAATCAACTTTCAAGATTTAATGCGCCATTTGCAACAGGGAGAATCCATTCTGATTACTCCAAAGCTTCAGAAAGAGTTTTCAGTAACCATGATGAAGCGCGAGGAACAAGCTCCTTGGTACTTTACGCATCTTTGACAGAAACTAAATGTTTGAAGGAAGGTCGAATGAACACCAGTTTAATTTCAAACTTGTTGAATTTTATGAAAACGGAAAAAATCAAAATGAGATTAAAGAAAATTAGTGATTCAGAATTTTGGCTCGAGAGTCCAGAAGGATCTTTAACCACCAAATTCGCCATAGACGATAATGCGCATGAAGTTTTTTACGATGTTTTCTCAACCGAACAAGATGTACATCTGAAAGAGGAAACCATTAAGGATGTGGAAAGAATAGATTTCATTGCAGAAGAACATAAAGAATGGAAGCTTGCTAAGGCTGCCGAAGACGTGTGGTTAATCCTAGATAGGGTCAAGCTTTGGGCGCAACAAAACAACTATGAGCTTAAAGAACACGAGATGATATAGATTAAGCAAAAGGAGGTGACTTAAAATGTCAGAAAAAAGCGTATTAATTGAGATTGATAAGCCTCATTTTACAGTCAGACTTTATGAGCGCTTTCTCGTAATAGACGTAAAAGGAACACTCAAAGATGAAATTGAGGAAGCCCTTGAAAATAAGCCGATTCTTAGAGAGACTTTGGGTCACATTCTTGGCATATTTGCGCCATTACATATACGTCTGAGTGATATAGACTCGGTAAACATGGATAAGATGGGGACCGTCAGAATACATCTTCCTCATCACAGGGACGTAGTCATTTCACTTGAGCCAAAAGAAGCAAAGAGGCTCATAAACAAACTGAATGAATTGATTCCAGAGGCAAAAGAGGATGAGCTAGAACGCATTATTAAAGAGCATAAACTTCAAAGGATTGTAGAAGAGGAGCAACTAATGGAAAAAGAAGAAGAAATCATGCCAATGGGCGGTGCACAAATGCCAATTTCTGAGCCTCCAGGCACGCGGGAGAAAATAAAGGAAGCAGAGAAGAAGATAATTGAAGAAGAACAACGGTAACCTTGTTTTCTTGGTTAAATAGTGACTGGCGGGTGAATAAAAGAAGTGAAATTGAATGAATAAAAAGGTAACAGTTACACTTGCAGGGATCTTTCTTGCAATAGCTTTAGCACTCCCATCTTATGTATTAATTGAAGCAACAACTGAAGATCTCAGACAATTCAACAAGTTCCTACAAGAAAATCAGCTTCCACTTGATGATACTGATGTTGAGCAGTTCATATATGTTACTGGAACCAGACATCAAAGGCTCTTTGCAGTACTCTTAATATTTGAACTTGTCTTTACAATTCTCTTTGCCATTGTGTTATGGCTAAGCTTAAAGCCGTGATTTTTCTATCCGCAATTTTTTCCGAGTATTTTTAGTTAATAAAACATCTGCATTATTTTAATCTGGTAAGAATTACCAAGCTGTACGCAAATTTTTATGCTTGTTTAAGGAAACTAATTAGTTTTGGCATGAGTTCAGTACCACTATTTAAAATGTCCAAGCTTCCCTTTTTGCATTCTCTCTCAGAAAATTTTAAGATGTTGTCGCCTTTGATTTTGTTGCCTGATATAAGTAGTGGAACAGGATCATCGCTGTGAGCTTTTAGTTTGCAGGGTGTCGAATGATCGGCAGTAACACAAATTATAAAATCTTCTAGTTTTATCGTTTGTAACAATTTTGCAAAAAAGTATTTGTCTATCATGGAAATGATATGTTTTTTAGCGTCAAAATTTCCATCATGTCCGGGCTCGTCTGGACCCTTAATGTGTATGTAAAAGCAATCATAAGCTGGTAAGTGCTCAATTAGTTTCTTAACCCTAATTACGCAGTCCTTCTTAATATCCTTCGAAGGCGGTGGAAGAATTACAGTATCCATGCCTGCCAATTTAGAGATCCCCCTTTCAACTGGCATATCAGTTAAAGAAACAAAACGAACTCCATAGTGTTCATTAATGTTAAAGAATTTTGGCAGTTTATGACCAGCATCCCTTGTGATTATAATGTTTGCCTTAAGTTTACCCTCCGCTTCGCGTTTCTTGTTGACCTCATGTTTATCTAGAACTTCATGACTTTTTTCGACAAATTCGCTCACGAGCTCTGCAGAAATTTTTGCCTCTTCACTGCCATCTGTAGGCTCACATTTTTTCAGGAACATACTAATTTTTGCTTCCGCTATTCCAAGCTCCTTTATCCTTGCGTAGCCTGGATCCGTATTTGTTATTTTGCTTGAAAGCGATTTCTGACGGCTTCTTATGACTAAAACTCCTCTGTAACCAACAGTATTCTTAAACTCAAAGTCTGCAGAGTGAGATTCAAGCTTCACATTTTCATTAATAGCTTTACATAACTCCGTAGCCTCTTTAGTGGTTAAGTCTCTTCCCACGCGCCTATCAATGAGCTCACCATTTTCGCCTGAGGTTGCAAAGTTACATCTTAAAGCAAGATCGCCATCTTTCACTTCAATGCCAGCGCCAACCGCTTCAAGGATTCCTCTGCCTGTGCCATACTTGAATGGGTCATATCCCAAAATTGAAATTACAGCTACGTCGCTTTCTGGAGCTATGCCTTTCCTAACGGTGTACATTAACCCCGTTTTTCCATGTGCAGCAAGAAAGTCCATATTAGGCGTGTCTGCAGCCTCAAGCGGTGTCTTATTGCCTAATTCTGCGATTGGCAAGTCGCCCATTCCATCAATAACAACGTAAATCAGTTTTAGAATTTTGCTCGCCTCTTTATAACTCGAAACCAATGTACAGAGCTATTTCACTATTATCACTGGACAATGTGCTTCGTCTGCAACCCGGTCAGCGACGCTTCCTAAGAAAAACTCTTTAACTCTGCCTAATCCCCTATGCCCCATTACTATGAGGTCAAAGTTTTCTTCTTTGGCAGTTTCAACAATCTTGTCTGCCGGTCGACCTTCCTTTAGCACGGTTGAAATTTTTAAGTTAGGCTTCAGATCCTTAGCCCTTTTAAAAGCATTGGATAATATTTTTTCATGAATATCTTTCACTTCTTTAGTAAACTCGTCCCAATTAGCAGGATAAGCAAACGGCTCTCCTGGATACTCGATCATTGGATAGATGACCCTCGGTACCTGAAAAACATTTATTATTGTAACGGTCGCAGAATATTTTTCCGCTATATCAAGTGCAAAATCCAACGCCTTATCAGCGTGTTCAGAGCCATCAATTGCCACCAAAATTTTTTTAATCAAATCCATCCCATCTATTCAATCTTTTCACTTTTCTAACTCATAGATTTTGCGCATGCTCCTTTAAAAATCGTTCAACAGCTTTCCGATTTGGCAAGGCTCTGGCTCCAACTCTTGTTATCTTTAAATTAGCTGTAGCATTAGCAAACTCAACAGAATCTTCCAAATTTTTACCCTCCAATTGAGCGGTGATAAAACCAGCTGAAAATGCGTCACCTGCTCCAGTAGTGTCAACAACCTTAACTGGATAAGCGGGAACGCTAAAACTTTTGGAGTGATCTATTGCAAATACGCCATCTGGACCCCTTTTAATTATGACCATTTTTGGTCCAGATGCAAGAAGAGTCTTCGCTGCTTTTTCAAGTTCGATTACGCCTGTGAGCTCTTGGGATTCCTCTTGATTCAGAAGAATCTGGTCAACATGATGTAAGAGGGGCAACAGCCTTTTCAGTCCCATCCTCGACATGAGTCTTCCAGGATCAAAGGAAACTGTAACATTTGCTTTCTTTGCTATTTTTGCGGCAGCTAGAGCCGTGTCAAATGAAAGCCCAGTAATATGAACATGTTCGCTTGATGAAATGTAGTCCTTATCCAAATCAGATGGAAATAGCTTATCGCTTGCTCCAGTATATCCAAACATAATTACTTGCCCCTTCTTGTTAATGGCGATTACTGTTAACCCTGAACTTGTTGCAGTATCAACTTTAACATGAGCTACGTCAACTCCGTCATGCTCAAGTTCTTCTAAAAGCACTCGTCCAAACGTGTCAAAACCAATAGATCCTATAAATCCGGATTTCACGCCAAGTCGTGATGCGCCCACAGCCACATTTGCAGCAGAACCTCCACCACCTAGACTTAACTTGTCAGTTTTTGCTTCCCCATCAGCTTCGGGAAATTCGTCCACAAAAATGCGAATATCCATCAAAACATGACCAATAGCAACAAGATCAGGCAAGACAAACACTTCCTCTCTACATCATAGTTTACTGCTTACATTTAGTATTTCTCTAATTCTCTGTTGAGTCTCTCGTGGTGGCATAATGGTATTGACCATATAGACATTTGTCTGCTTAAAATATCTATGGAAGAAATCCTTTCTTAACTCAAGTTTTCTTTGATCTTTCACAAGTTGATGAGGGTTGCAGAAGTCGTTTGCAATCATGTACTGTAAGGCTTCATCCACACTTAATTTAGTGACAATTCTTTTGTCTGCCGGGTCTCTCTTCAACAAAATTATATCCCTCATTGTAGTTAGGGGTATAACGCCTCCGCTCCCGACAATCCATCTGACGTTCACTACCGCTCTGCCTTCCTTATCGAAATGAGCCTTATCTACAAGCCGTTCATACTCGTTCCAAATTTTTCCAATGTCTGCCTCAATGTAACAATTCTTTTCAGAACCAAACGCAAGTGGTTCTCTACTAGACAACCTCACGAAATACCAATCATCAGAAACAAGCCGCGCATCTTCAAGACGCAGCAGCCCCCAAGAATGTGTTGTTTTACCAGTTCCAGAAGGCGCTATCAGCGATACACCATGACCTCCGATGTCGATAGCGGCGCCATGAACAGAATAAATCCTATGTTCATCTTCCAAAACGTCTCCAGCTACAGCCAAAGCTATGCTTTTTATCCATCCATAATAGTCAACATTTACCAAAAAGGCCGTTTTGGTATAAGGATCATATTTTACCGTCATCTGTTGCCCAGGCTCTTCAAGGACTATTAGTCTTCCGTGAGACCTTACATCTTCGCTCATTGTGTAAAAGTTATCTTCCCATCGATCTTTTACATACTCTGCTTCTGTAAGCAGTTTTATACAACAACCATATATCTCTGCCTTTGCCGTGTATAAGAATCTCCCTTCATATTGTTGATAGAGTTCATCCTTCTCTTCTGGACCGATTAATTGAATAGAATACCGTGTTCCAAATTCCATACTGAAACCTGCCTTTCATTTTACATTAAATCATATAGTCACAAAAAGGTTTGCTGTTCTTTGTAAACGTTGGATAAAAATAATATACTGCACACACAATTTAGGATTGGTGATAAGTGATGGATTGGCTTGTCTTAGCGATTCTGGACGCATTTTTTGCTGCACTTGTGGCGATTTTTGCAAAGGTTGGGTTGCAAGGCGTTGATTCCAATGTTGCCACTGCAATAAGAACCATTGTTATGATGGTTTTTACGCTAGGCTTCGTAATAGCCATAGGTAAGGGTCCTCAACTAACGCAACTAACTAGTAAGGATGTGTTTTTCATAGTGCTTTCCGGAATAGCTGGCGCTATATCTTGGCTGCTCTATTTTGCCGCTTTAAAATTGACTGACGCTTCGAAAGTTGCGCCAATAGACAGAGCAAGCGTATTATTCGTGTTAGTCTTATCCGCCCTTATTCTAGGCGAAAAAATAACACTTAAAACGGCGATGGCTGGGGTCCTCATTTTCATTGGGGTTCTATTGCTTGCAATTTAAAAAGCATAGATGCAGAGCCATGTTTCGCAGCACACGTTAATGCCTTCACAGTCCCGCTGTTGATAAATTTTAACTACTTCAAACACTTACATTTGATGTGTGATCGATATGCCCGATGTTTCGCTAACTAGAGTTGAGTTCCTGCCAAAACGTGATTTAGACGAATTAGAGAAAAAGATCATCGACATTCTAAAAGACTTTGAGAGGAAACACAAAGGAATATTCATTTACGCCGAAGTAGAAATAATAAAAAAGGAGCAAGAAACAGAATAGATTACTCATTTTACAAAAGACGTTTGTGAACCAGGGCACTAAGCCTGTTTACTTAATGCTTTAGTAACAAGCTTTTTTCCTTCTTCCAGCATTTCTTCTAATTTCTCCCTGGTAGTTGACTCTCCGTATATCCTGAAAAGCGGTTCTGTCCCAGAAGGGCGAATAAGCAACCATCCATCATCTTTTAGCAGAAACTTTAATCCGTCCATTCTGTTAACATTTGATATCTCTATGCCAGCAATTCTATTTGGGATGTTGGATGAAAGCTTTTCCATAACTGTCTGTTTTAGTTCATCCGGGCATGATACGTCGCTACGTCCATTAAACAGTACCCCATACTCTTTTTCTAAATCCTTAAGCAGTTCCGACAAACTTTTTCCCGTTTTGGCCACCATTTCCGCTATCTTAACGCCTGTAAAAATGCCATCCTTATCGGGAATATGTCCTTTAAAACTTATGCCGCCGCTTTCTTCCCCTCCTAAAACTACATCTTTCTCACGTAAATATTGTCCCACATATTTGAACCCTACAGGCACCTCATACACTGGAAGCCTATGCTTTTCAGCTATTCGGTCGAGAAGATGAGTTGTAGCTACAGTCCGTACAACACCTCCCAACTTTCCACTTTTGACGGTGTAGTCAAATAGTAGCGGAAGAAGCTGATCTGCAGCAAAATAAGCGCCATTACTATCATATACCGCCAGACGATCAGCATCGCCATCAGTTGCCAACCCCAAGTCTGCCCCAAGGCTAATAACCATATTTTTAAGATCTGTTAGAAACTCTGGAAGCGGTTCGGGGCGTCCTCCGCCAAAGTTGGGATCAACTTCATTATGGATAACTACAACTTTGCAACTAAGACTTCGCAAAATACGATCCAAATAGCCTCTTGCAGTTCCATACATTACATCAAAAACCACTTTGAGCCTCATTTTTCTGAAAGCTTCCAAATCTAACTGTTTTTTAACAAACCTTATGTAGGGCCCTGTCGGATCAATCCACTTCAATAACCCACGTTGCATCCCAGTCTCGATCGAGATTTCCTTTATTTTACGTTCCCTAAAAATTCTGCTAATATTATTAGTGATCTCTTCAGTTGTTTCTGGCAATGCGGGACCCGCATATTCTGGGATGTACTTAATACCGTTCCATTCTGGCGGGTTATGCGAGGCTGTAATCATTATTGCGCCAGCAGCTTTCCTATGTAAAACCTCAAAGGCTGCGACTGGAGTGGGCACATCTCTTTTTGTGATGTATGTTGGGATGTCATTACCTAACATTATTTTGCATGCACTTTCTGCAAAGTGTCGTGACCATTTGCGCGTGTCATATCCAACTATAATGCGTCTTTCCTTTAAGCCGTGAGACTGAACATAGTCAGCTATGCCTTGAGCCACGACTTTTACATTATCAAAAGTAAACTCTCTGCCTATGACGCCGCGCCAACCGTCTGTGCCGAAACTAATTTTCACCGAAAACCCCTCAACGTATCCCAACTTTTATTAACCGTTCAATTCTGGTTTTTTCTACTGCACTATAACTAAAGGGAAAAATATAAGCATCCTTTATCAAACTTATGATATTATAACTTGGAGTGGGAGAGTAAAATGCGGATAGGGTTCTTCGTTTGGGAATACCCGCCTAAGCTTGTAGGCGGTTTAGGAACATACGCAGAATATATAACTCACGAGTTTGTTGAGTTAGGCCACGATGTTGCGGTTTTTACCCTTAATCCTGGAGATTTGAATACACGAGAGATTTTAAAGGGAGTGGAAGTTCACAGACCACTTATTGCTGACGCAAGCAACGTTTTTCCAATGTTTGTTGCGGATGACTTGAGAAAATGGGGAACAAACATCCGCTTCTTTAACGACATCTTCATTTACAACGTTCTAAGCGCAACCAAATTCATTAATGGGCTAATCAGAAAGGAAGGTTATAAATTTGACATTGTATGTGTGCACGACTGGTTAAGCAGCATAGCTGGCTTAATAATCAAGAACGAAACCAAAATCCCAGTTGTTTTTCACGTTCACAGCACAGAATGGGGAAGAAGCGGCGGGCAAGGCTCAGAGGTTGTTTCACATCTCGAATGGGCAACTGCCCAAGCTGCTGACAAAATAATAACCGTCAGTCATGCAATGAAGGACGATTTGGCACGTCACGGTTGGCCGCAACAAAAAATAAGCGTTGTATGGAATGGCGTGGACCCTATACGCTATAATCCACAAAACTGTAAACCTGAAGATGTTAAGAAGATCCGAGAGAAGTATAATATTCCAAACGATTGGAAAATGCTCCTCTTCCTTGGAAGATTAACGTGGGTAAAGGGTGTTAAAAATCTAATACAAGCAATGCCAACAGTTTTGAGAGATTATCCGCGCACGAAACTGGTGATCTTAGGCAAAGGCGAAGAAGAAAGGGATATAGCAGAAACAGCCACTAGACTCGGAATAAAAGATAACGTTATTTGTCGTTTTGATTTTGTCCCAGAAGAAGAACGAATTCTACATTATGCCGCTGCAGACGTCTGCGTCTTCCCGTCGGTATACGAACCATTCGGCATAGTAAGCCTAGAAGCCATGGCAATGGCAAAACCCGTAGTCGTCGGCGCTCATGGAGTAGTAGGCTTCAGAGAACAAGTAGTTCCTTCAAGTCCAGAACAAAACGGCATCCACGTAAACGGCGAAGACCCAGCCGACATAGCATGGGGAATAAAAGAAACCCTTAAAGACCCACAAAATGCCAAAACATGGGGAGAAAACGGACGAAAAAGAGTCTTACAATACTTTACATGGAGAAAAACAGCAGACCAAACACTTGGAATATATCAAACACTCGTCCAGTAAATTTGTAATAAAAAAGTTAGAAAGGCTTCCTTTCCACTTAGAAGTAGTTGAAGTCAAGAGGTTTATTAAAAATGAAAAATAAATCGAACAATCAAAACAGTAGAAAATGGCTGAACAGAAATGTGGCGGCGATGGGTTTCACGAGCCTGTTCAGTGACGCAAGCCATGAGATGGCTACTTCTATTCTTGCTCAATTCTTAACAATCGAGTTGCATGGTTCAGCTGAAATCTTGGGCTTAATAGAGGGACTGGCGGACTTCTCCTCAAGTTTTATTAAGACATATTCTGGTTGGCTAAGCGATAAGTTGGGCAAGAGAAAGCCCCTTGCGACATTAGGCTATACGCTTACAGGAATATTTATATCTCTATTTGCCTTTGCATTTAACTTTCTTCAAGTACTGTTCTATAGAACAGTTGGATGGATTGGAAGAGGCATAAGAGAACCGCCGAGAGACGCCCTTCTAGCCGATTCAGTTGAGCCTGAAAGCTACGGTCACGCGTTTGGTTTCCATCGCATGATGGACACGTTAGGCGCCATCATAGGCCCAAGCATAGCTTTTATTCTACTTCTTATCATCGGGTTTAGAAACGTTTTTCTGGTTGCGTTTTTGCCAGGCATCTTAGCGATATTGGTGTTCGCGCTTTTCACGAGGGAAAAAGTTTGTAGGCAAAAGGTTGAAGGGGAGAGAAAATTGTTAGCGACATAAGAGGGTTGCCAACTAAATTCAAACATTACCTGTTAGCTGTAGGCATATTTGGTGTCGGAAATTTCGCCAACACATTTCTAGTGTTAAGAGCTACAGAAGCTTTAACGCCAAGTTTCGGAGTTGTAATTGCCAGCAGCACCAGCGCATTCCTTTACGTGTTGCTTAATGTGGGCGCTGCATTTTTCGCCTACATATTCGGCGTATTGGGAGACAAAGTCAGCAAAAAGGATCTATTAGCATTAGGATACCTAAACTTCAGCATATACTGCATCGGCTTCATTTTCTCACCACCAAACATTTGGATCTACGCCTTCCTCTTCCTTTTAGCGGGCGTAGAAACAGGAGCCATAGACGCAACTGAAAGATCGTATGCCGCTGAACTGCTAAAAGGAAACAGAAGAGGAACAGGCTTCGTAATCCTCAGCACAATAAATGGCATAGGAGACTTCACATCAAGCATCACCGCCGGAATCTTATGGACACTCATATCCGCCAGCGCATCTTTCACCTTCGGAGCGACACTCGCCCTAATGGCAACGGCGATCCTAATAATTCGCAAGTAAGCAAAAGCAAAACACAATGATTCTTTCACAAATGCCTTGCTAATTCTTCTGTTAGTAACGTTTAATTGAAGACTGGCGAAATCTTGGTTTTGATGTAGTGCGAAAAACCTACTATATAAGGCGCGGTTTGAAGTTTTTCAAAATTTTCTAATATTTATTTTTGGGTGTTGTCTGTTAACGTGAATTAACAGAACATCCGTTATCATGGGTTTTTGGGCGGGTGGAGGATTTTTCTAATAGGAAATACAAGAGAAATTGCGCGAGTGAAAATGCAATGAGAGTATAAATATATATACTATGGTGGAGGGGTGGGGGGTTTTCTATTTTCTAACAGTTTAACAGGAAACACCATGTCCTTGTCCAAAAAGCCTAGAATGGTGAGTTCCTTCTTTATTTGCATTAGTTTTCCAATGAAGTCTGTCTTATTGATGTGTTAGTAAGCTTATTTTGTCCTTCTTGAGGAAGATGAGGCCCCTTACGTTCATACAGAACATAGCTTTGGCTTCGGTAGGAGTGGGATAGGCTTGTGGGCCTTCAAGCTCTGCGAGGCGCCTCTTCAACAACTCGTTAACTTCCTCGCTCATCGATTTCCCCTGCCCATCCAATACAGCCTTCAACCGCATATACACTTCACGTTCAATGCTGAACGATTTGACAACTACCTCTGCGTATTTTCTGGGTCTCGGCATAAAGGTTTCCCCGTAAGAAAAATAATAAATAACCAGAGAATTCGAATATACGCCTCTAAAGCCCTAATGTATCATAATAAAAAATGTGCTTGTGTCTTCAGCGTTTGCAGTTTTTGGCAAGTTAGGAAAATATCTTAATAAAAAACAGCTTAGCCCTTTTGCATTCTAGTTAGGTTCCTTGTTTAGTTGGCTTTTTCGCAGCTTTCCTAACGGGCTTATGGATTTTTTCTTTGATTCCTTGCCAATGGGCCAATGTTGCTCTTAATCCTTCAATTTCTTCGTTAATTTGTCCGGCAAAGGCTTCTTTCAGTTCGGGTTCGCTGTTTAAGAAGGCTATTACTTCATCAGTCGGAAAATATCCTTCTTCCCAAATTAATGGTTCTCGGATGGTTGGCACACCTAACCAAGCGATGAACTCTTCCAAGAACAACATTTCTGTATTTTTGTATGCCCGTAGGCAAAGCGCATCAACGATGCGGCTTAACAGGGCTAGGGCATAGCCCTCAGGCACATAACGCAAGAAAGCTTTCCACTTATTGAATAATAGCGCGTTTATCTTTTCCGAAATTTCTTTCGTGATTTCCGGCTTGCGTTTGTTAAGGAAACAATCCTTGAAGTAGTTGTTGAGGTAGACTATCAAGCCGTAAGGCGTTAACTCATAAATCCTAGTTTGTAGTCCTGTGCGAAATTTGCCTTCCTTTTTGACCCGTATAAGATTCGCCTTTAACGCCTGGTCAATTTTCTTATGTACCGTGGCGTGGGGCATTTCTGTTCTCTTTTCAATTTGGTATGGTGTTGCCTCACTGACCTCTGTTAAAACGCGTAGTATCCTTTGTATAAGTTGGTCTTCTGTGGTTTTTTCCAGAAATTCTTCGTTCATGATATGTCACGTTTTTTGATTTATCGTGACAAAAAACCTATATAAAAGGTTTGTCCTATGTTACTAAGAATGACATATAAAGAGGTGTGACATAAATGGAGGAAAAAGGAAAACCAACCGCAATATACCTGCCTAACGGCTTGAACCAAATGATTGAGTCAACGCGGGCTAAGCTTGGCATGAACCGCAGCCGATTCATCCAATACTGCATTCTGAAAACTTTGCAAGAGTTGAGCGTGATGTCCGCAAACGTGCATGACAAACAGGCAACAAGATAGGAGCTGAGAAAATGGCTAGTGACGAGTTGGCGCTTGAAGCACTACTTGAGTTCATCAACGCTGTTGAGGCTGGAATAGTGGCTGTTAAGCAACGTGTCAAAGAAACTAGGCAGGTCTACAATATTGAGGCTATAAGGTGGGAGAAGGCGCAGGGAGCAAGCGGCGAATATGAGCGTTCTGAAGATGTAAACAGCTCAGACTTCAAAGCCTTGTTAAGAGATGTGCAGGCGCATGGCGGCAAGATGTCTGTTGGCGACTATTTTGTCTGGTGCTTCAGAAATGGTGCAGTTTTAGGTCGTAAATGAGGAAAAGCAGAGGCTGAAACTCTATGGCTGAACAGCAGCTCGTCGATGCTATGTTTACCAAGTTCGTTAGTCGCGAAGAAGTCTATGCAGTTCAGCTGCCCAAAGGCGGGTATATGAAGATAGAGCAGCCTTTGGCAAGCAAAATTGTTCAACGACATCTAGAAGGCGATATAACTGTTGGCGTTTACCAACTCAACACGCAGAGCATGGTTAAGTGGCTTTGTTTTGATTTAGACCCAGAAAGGCTAGAAGATCCTAAAGGGTCAGCGCAAAAGTTATTGCAAGTGTGCTTTGAGAGAAAAATGGAAGAGGACAAGGTTGAAAGACCGAGGATTTGGCAGCATAGCGTTTTGCTTGAGGCAAGCCGCTTTCCAGATCCAAGCTATCACATTTGGATATTTTTCGCCATCCCGGTGCCTGCTAAAGTGGCACGTTGGCTTGGATTGCGCATTCTTGAGCTTGCGAGTCTAAGCCCTAAACAAGTCGAAGTTTTTCCCAAGCAGAGTGAAATAACAAGAGAGCAGCCATACGGCAACCTGGTTAAACTGCCCTTTGGTTTTCACCAAGTCGAGCGTAAATGGAGCAGGGCGCTTGACTTTGAAAGTTTCGAGCCGTTACCGAGCCATGTTTTGCTTGAAAAGTGGGGTTTAGGCCTTTCAGAGGCAGATGTAGCGAAAATCTTGAATTTCGAGGATAAGAGGCATGTTCAGGCAACTTTTGATTTGCCCCGGGGCAATAAACCTTTAAGATGCAGGGAAGAGGAGAAGGTTGTCAAGTTTTTGGTCAAATATTGGCGGAAAGGTCAACGGAACCAGCTTGAGTTAGCCTTTTTGGGCTACTGCCTTAAACGTGGTGTAAGCCACGAATCTGCAAGGCGGATTATAGCGCAAGTTTGTGACCTAACAAGTGATGAAGAAAAGGTGTCAAGGCTTAGGCTTGTGGGCTATCACTATCAGAATAGGCGGAATCTTGGCTGTAGGCTGGTTGCTGTTTCTGGTTTGCGCGAAATTGTGAGGGAGGCTTTAAAGTGAGCATAGGCGAAGAGCTTGAAAAACTCGAAGCAGAAGAAAGGGCTAAGAAACTTAGAGAGGCGCCTCATATTCTGCATCCGGCTGGTGGTATAACTGAAAAGTTTGTCTATGAACCTGTGGCTGTAGGCAAATATGTTTACAAAACAGTAGAAGGCAAAAAAGGGTTTGCACCGTTAAAGATCGAGTTTGAAGATGAAGAGGAGCAAAGAAAGCCTCATTGGTTTATTGAGGTTGAAGGTGAGCAATATTATTTCAAAGAGAAGCCGCCTCGAGAGTTTCTTTTCGGTTTTCCAGTTTATGAGAAAGTTCAGAAGTGGGTTAGAGGCGAAAAACAAAGCTTCTCCATGGAACAACTTTGGAAACTCAACGGAGTCTATCTGAGAACGTTTCTTGATTTTCCAAGACCCTTCGAGTTCAGCGTAACTCAGCTTTTTATCCAGCAAACATGGCTTGTTGAGCTTTTGCCAGTTGTGTTTTATCTTGGCGTTAAGGGCGAGTTCGGCGGAGGCAAAACTGTTACTGGCGAAACCATTGTGCTAGTCTGCAAGCATGGCTATTTGACTGGCAATCTTAGCCCGCCATTTGTGGCTAGGGCAGTTCAAGAACATAAGATAACTTTGATGGTTGATGAACTTGACGCTGTTGCAGGCACAAAGGACTCTGACCTCAACTGTATTTTTAGACAAGGATATAGACGAGGCTTAAAATATAGTAGAGTTAACCCGGAAAAGCTTGAAACAGAAAGCTACATGGTTTTTGGACCCAAGCTTTTCACTGTTCACTCTGAAATAGAAGAAGCCCTACAGACAAGAACAGTTCCAATTCATGTGAGAGAGACAAGCAATCCTCAATATCCAATCGTGAACTTGGATAAGGCAAGCTTTGCAGAATACGTTTACACGGAGAACTTCCTTTGGTATTTGGACAATGCTTTAACCTTTAAAAGAAACGATTTGCACGCTATAAATGGCTCTCAACTTGACATACTTGACACACTTGACCTAAAAATCAGCGACTGCAATATTGACATTCAAGCCGAAAAACTGAGGCAATTATTGTTTGAGAATAAGAAAACTCTCTTGTTAGAAGGTCAAGTTAATCAAGTTAGTCAAGTCAGCGGTAGAAACACAGAGCTAATGTTTCTATGCTTTGCCCTATCGAACCTCTTGAAAATTCAATGTGACGACGACATTGTTAAGACCTTCCAGCAAAAGCTGTTAGAAGAAAGTGAAAGAACAGAAATTGGCTTAATTGGCGTTTTGAGACAAGTTTTAACAGATTTATGGAACGAGAAGAAAGAAAATAAGGATTACATTACTGAAGATGGACTCGTTAAAATCAGCAACAAGGAAATCTATGACAAATACAATCAAGTTTTGAAAAAGGAGTATGGGCAAGGAGTTTCTCCGGCCAAATTTAAAGAGTTCATGTTAGAGTTTGGCTTTTCAGATGCTTTAAACAGAACAAAGCTTGAAGTGCCCGTTCCTGGGGATCCAGAGAAAAAATCCAGGCTATGCAACATTTTCACAGAACGTGTCTTGAGAAAGCTTGGCATTGAAGAGGAGTGGCAAGACGAGAAGTCTCTGCAGGAAATTCTTGTTAAAGCGAGAGAGTGGTGTGAACAAAACAAGGATGACGAAAACATCGTTGACTTGCTCAGCTTGACAGAGTTTCTCTCAGGCTTAACTGAGCAGCCAACCCGAATCATCGACATCATGAAGAACGACGGAGTTCTTTTCGAAGTCAACCAGGTTGGCAAGCTAGGAGTGAAGTGAAAACTTTGGATCGCAATTGGCACGATTACCGCTATAAAAAGCAAGCGAATGATAAAGGCAAAATTAAAGACCTGCCATTGGTTGATCCGCTTCCATCTCTTAAAGAAAAACTGCTTGCGCGTAAATGCCGAGAGCTTGCAAGGCAGCTATTGAAACGTGAACGAAGGAAGAAGCGCAAGGATGCAAGCTTCAAACTTGTTATCGTAGAGGAAACTAGAAGGTAATCTTATGGCTGGGGCTGGAGAGAAGACTTGCGCTTCAGAAAGCGCAGAGCAGAACAGTGTTATTGACCTCGGACATGATTTTCAACAGAACCAAACGCCGAAACAGCCCCAGCTCAAATGCCCACAATGCAGCTCCACAAGCCTTTACAAAGATGGACTAAGATATCTCAGCAATGGCAGTAGCGTTCAGCGTTGGCTTTGCAGAAACTGCGGCTACAGATTCACAGACCCCAACCAAAAAGCCAAAACCGAATGGAAGAATCCTCCATCCGGCTTAAATTCGCCTTCTGCCTTATACTATTCCTGCCAAGGGAACAATGACCCGAATGGGAGAGTGCCCACCGCTAGAAAGGCGGCGTTAACCTTGGCCACAGTAGAAAACAATGCAAAAAGCGGGCAAGCGGGAGCCACAGAGCAGACGGTTGATATCCATGGAAAAATCGTTGACTACATCTGGCATCTGAAAAAGAAGGGATTGAAAGAAATAACTGTAAGGCATTACGGTGAAATGCTTACTCGGCTGCTCAAAGATGGCGTTAACCTGATGCAACCTGAAGAAGTTAAAAACTTCCTAGCTAGGAAAGACAAGTGGAGTGAGAGGACTAAAGCGATAGTTGTTGCAATCTACAACGACTTCTTAAATTTTCTCAGGCTTCCTTGGGAGTCCCCAAAATATAAGCCTGCCAAGAGATTGCCTTTCATACCTGCAGAAGAAGAATTAGACCAAATGATTGCGCGAGCTGGAAAAAGATTAGCACCGCTTCTTCAGATTCTCAAGGAAACTGGCATGCGTCTTGGAGAGGCCCTAAGGCTCAAATGGACGGATGTGGACTTTCAGCGCAAAATAGTCAACATTACACCCGAAAAGGGGAGCAAACCAAGGATACTTCCACTTTCCGAAAAAGTTCTCGGAATGCTCCAAACATTACCAAAGAAATCCGAATATATCTTTGCGGCAACTCGTTGGAGTATGACCTCCAACTTCTATATGCAAAGGAAAACTTTGGCAAGAAAGCTAAACAACCCAAGAATCTTGAAGATAAGCTTGCATACTTTCAGACACTGGAAGGCTACAATGGAATATCACAAAACCAAGGATTTAATCTATGTACAGCAACTGCTAGGCCATGTCGACATAAAATCTACAATGGTATACATAACAATTGAGCAAGGTTTATTCAGCAACACATCGAATGACGAGTTTCATGTGAAAACTGCTAGAACAGTGGAAGAAGCGTGCAAATTGGCAGAGGTTGGATTCGAATACTTTGACACTATAGACGGCATTCACATATATCGGAGAAGAAAATAGCGCACTAAAAACTAACCTATATTATCCTATAATAAGTCATAAATCGTAATATAGGTTAAATCTTTTAAAGGGTATAAGCTATAATCAGAAAGCAGAAACCATAAGAAGGCTGAACAAAAATGGTGAAGAGTGGAGAAGAGGAGAAGATTAAAAAAATTCTAACAGACCAAAAATACGCAGCAATCAAAGCCATGCTCGAAAAAGACCACGCCATCGACTGCATATTCCTACTCTACATGAACCGCGGAAAATGGAAAGAAGCCAAAGAATTCATGCGCAACAACGGCTTAACACTCAGCGACGGCACATTCCGCGCCAGAATGATAGAAATTGAAGACTTAGGCTTAGCAAAAGGCGAACGCATCGACCCATTAAAGAAATACTATATAAAAACTGAGCTTGGCGAAAAAATTGCAAAGTTACTGTTAGAATTTTTTGACAAACTGGAACTTTAAGCCATTAACGCATAACATTCGATTGTTGTTGTACACTTCCCTAATTGATGATTTTTTAAACGTTATGCTAAATGCTTCTTTTGGTTTTTTGTAGTTTTGTTTTACAAATGATTAATATGGTGTATTAAGTCGTAAGATTTAAATTCCTTGTCTCCCCTAAACTACACGTTAACCCCAAAAGGAGGGATAGAAAGAAAAATGAAAATATTGAAGAGCAAGAAAGCCCTAAGCCCCGTAGTCGCATCAATCATACTCATCGCAGTAACAGTCGCTGTTTCTATCGCCGTAGCCGCATGGATGGGCTCACTCACCACAGGACAAATGCAAACAGAAGGAATAACCTTCACAGGATACACATGGGCATCACCATCAGGCACACAAATCGCAAACATAACAATCAAAGTTAAAAACACAGGAGCCACGGACTTATCAATCGCAGAAATCAAAGTTGACAGTGACGTAATAACTGCAACCAATCTCAGGTTTGATGGAGCACAACAAACACTCCCGTACTCGCTACCGAAAGGCACCGAAGTCCAGATCACTATTATAAAGCCTTTCAACCGCGGAGAACAATACAACTTCTATGTGACAACATCGAAAGGCCACGAATTCGGTCCTTACACACTGCCAGCACCATAACTTCCAAGCTTTGTTGAGATTGGGGGTAGGGTGTAATAGAAACCTCTCTTAACTTCCTCTATTGTTTCCAATTTGGAGGTGCAAAAACAGAATGGTCGTAAAAATAAAAGAATATGCTTCAGCAGAAGAAATAGCTGACACACTCGAAAAAGAAATAACCGAAACCAAAAGCACACTAGGCGAATACCTTCGCAGGCTAGACGACATACGCGCTTTGGCTGAAAAATCAAAGAAAATCCGCGAAGTCGTATTAAAACTAGCAGGCAAAAAAGCTGCAACAGAAAGCCTAGGCGAAATCACAATAGGCAACCTAAACATCGTTTTAGATGCCAACCCATTCCATGAACTAACAGTAATAGAAGAAGTCGTGCGCAGCCACCAAGAAAGACTACTAGTCCTGCAAAAAGCCCGCGAAGCACTCAAATGGCTAGACCAACTCGGAGACACTGAAGGTCTAAAGTACCTTGTAGTGGAAGACGACGGCGTCCCAGAACGCATACTCTTCAAAATATCCTAAAACAAATGGAAGTGAACACACATGGATGACGAACTATATTCATTTGCCCTAAAAAACACGCTGGATGAAGTCCGAAATATATGTCCAGAAATAACCAACGCTTTCATGTTTAAAGAAGACGGTGAAGTAATAGCAGGAGACGAAGGCACGCCTGAAAAAACCATAGTGCGCGTTGTCGACTCCTTTGACAGCATATTAGAAAAGGCTGAAGCCATCGGTGATGTTGAAGGCATAACCCTTGAAGGAGATAATGGTAGATTAAATGTTTTCCACATGAACAATCTCTATTTCGTCATGGTTACATCAAGAAAAGCCGACATGACCTATGTTAACACGGTAACACGGGTCTTAATTCCAACAATTCTAAAGCTAATAGACAAAATCAGCCCTGCCCCCCTCAAAAACAATCCACCCTTAACTAAAAAAACGCCTATAACTCCAACACTCACGGAACCTGAAGAGCCAACAGAAGACCTTGTTGAAGAAACCGCTCTGGAAGAATCCAAAGAAGTTGTAAAACCCGAAATTAAATCTGAACCCTTGCTTCCAGAAGCTCCCGTAAACCAGTTAATTGTTGAGAATTTAGGCGGCTTACTGGTTCCCTCCGACACCGTGCGCATCGACAACAAAATACTTTCAGAATGGGAAGAACTCTATGAAAACAAAACAATCGAGGAAGTTGAAATAGAAACCATCGACGGAAAAACAACACGATGCAAAGTCAAACCAATCAAAGATTCAAAATACGAAGGAAAAGGCATCATACAAATGCCCGAAAAAATACAACTCGCCCTTGAAATAAAGAAAGGAGAGCTTGTACGGGCTAAACCAATAGTTGAGTAATGGAGGCTAAATGTCATGGTTAAGAAAAAAAGGAGCTTTCAAGAAATCACCGAAGTAGCCGAACCAGTGACTGTTGAAGAAACAACATCAGCACACGGCATACGCGCATGTCTTGAAGAAATCAAATCCTATGATGGAGTTGTAGGCTACATCCTAAGAAACTCTACTTCAGCGGCGATAGACCTTAAAGACCCAACCAAAATCATCGACTACGCTATTCTCTCATCTTCTGCCATCGATGCCGGCAAAGAACTTTCAGAACTTTTTAACCTAGGCGAAGTCAAAAACATACTCATTGAAGGAAAGGAAATCAAAGTGCTTTCCTTGACCATTGATGAAAACAAGATAAGCATTTTTATGGAAAAAGGCGCTGACTACGAGACAATTGTAAAAAAGCTATCTTCACTTTAAAATAGGTCAAATCTTTCTTTCATTTTTCTTTACGTAAATCTCCGCAAACAAACCCGTTATTTTCAGAACGTTTAAATTTCCGTTTTTAGTAGAAATATTCTGGGGAAGGGAGGCCTTCTCAGCCTTTCTAGGACTGAGTGGGTAAAACTTGTTGGTTCAAAATAGAAAACAGCGTAGTAATAATCATCGAGGACGTTTAGATATTATCGCGGATATCCTAGAGGCTTCCCAAAATGGAACTCGCAAAACCTATTTTATGTATCGATGCAATCTAAGTTTTAAACAACTAAAATATTATTTGAGTTTTTTGCAGAAGAAAGGGCTTCTTAACACGGCTAACGAAGTGCATCATCCTCAATCTGACCTGTTCAAGATAACTGATAAGGGCAAAGAATTTTTGAAGGCATACAAAGGCTTGAAAGCTCTCATGAAGTAGCTGCTTATGTTAAAAATTGCTGAACAGTCTTTTCAAGCTTTACTTTTCCACTTTCTTCATCTGCTATTATAAAACTGTATTTTATAAGAAACGCAATTATTTGTTGCAGTTGTTTTTTATTTAGGTTCACTTCTTGTTGTATCTCTTTCAGCTGGTGGCATTCTCCATCGCTGAGTATCTCAAGAATTCTCGAAATTTTCGATGTCAGCGATATGTCCCCCAACGGATACTATTTGGTTACAGTCCCTTTTGTTTAAATGCCTTATGAGGTTTTATTTCAGAATTTTTTTCTAGAAGATTATATTTCAAAAGGCCTACTGTTCATTTCAGCAAATGCTTTATCAAAAGCAGCCACAATAAACAATTGGAGAAACGCATGGATGACGAAACAAACAGATTGGCTACAAATTCTTGTTGAATGCCAAAAGAAAGTAAAACAGCAGATAACTCCGCTTCTTAAAACGTTAAATCAGCCACAACCAAACTTGGGATTAGGAGCTGGCGGAGACCCCATAAAACAGATAGACCTTGCAGCAGAAAACGCCATAATCACTCCGCTTAAAGAACATGAAATCTCCTTTACTCTAATCAGCGAAGAATCAGGCATAAAAAAGTATGGAGAAAAACCAAACGAATGTTTTGTGACCACTGACCCCATAGATGGTACAACAAACCTTATGCGAGGAATACCTTTCTATGCAACTTCCATTGCTGTTTCCACACAACCAAATCTGCGCACAGTACACACGGCCCTTGTAGCAGACCTTTTTCATGACATAACGTATACTGCGCAAAAAGGAAAAGGCGCTTACCGCAATGCTAAAAGAATAACACCGTCAAGAAACTACATGTTGGAAGAAGCAGTTATAGGCGTGGACCTAAACACTTACAAAGTGTCAAAGATAGCTCCACAACTTTCTGGCTTGATACACAAAACAAAACACATACGCCACTTCGGAGCCAACGCCTTAGAACTATGCTACGTTGCAGATGGCACAACAGACGCCTTTATAGACATACGCGGAAAACTCCGTGCAACAGACATGTCTGCAGCATGGTTAATAGTAGAAGAAGCGGGAGCAAAAATGACAACTCCTACTGGAAAACCCTTAAACATCAAGCTTCACCCAAAACAGAAAATCGCCTTTATCGCAGCTGCAAATCCTAAAATCCACGCAACAATACTTGACTTGATAAAACTTGAAAAGGAAGCAAAATGATAACTCCATTATTACCGCATCCAGCAGCATTAGTAAAAACGCAAAAAACACGAACAATGGTAATCGCTGACTTACACATAGGATGGGAAATGGCACTCTCAGAAAAAGGGATACATGTCCCAACGCAGACTCCAAAACTCATACAGAAACTGAAAAACCTCATCTCTGCATACCAACCAAAAAAACTAGTAATTTTGGGCGATGTTAAACACACTATTGCTACAGCAGAAATAGGCGAATGGCATGACATCCCCAACTTTTTTGATGAAATAAAAAAGCAAATACCAGAAATACTTGTAATCCGTGGCAACCACGATGGAAACCTAGAGCCATTATTGTCTGAAAACATAAAAATATTGCCTGCCACCGGAATAATGTTGGACGACGTCGGCTTTTTCCATGGTCACCGATGGCCATCACCTACTTTGTTGAAGTGCAAAACATTAGTAATGGCGCATGTCCATCCAGTTGTAGCTCTTCGCGACCCAGCAGGGTTCAGAATTACGAGACAAGTTTGGATAAAAGCAGACTGCAATAAAACCCAGTTGACTCAGATTTTGCTGCAAAAAAACAAAATAAAAATTGAAAAAAGCCCAGAAGAAACATTACGGAAACATTATAATATCAAACCCAAAACTATCCAGCTTTTCATAATGCCTTCATTTAATGATTTCTTAGGAGGCAGACCGCTGAATGAAAGAAAACTTTATGGAAAAACAGAATCTGAAAGAATTGTTGGTCCAGTTCTTCGTTCCGAAGCTGTTGACATGGAAAACGCAGAAACATATCTTCTCGATGGAACATTTCTTGGAACCTTAAACCAGCTTAAGATTCTAAGCTAAAGTAGATTAGCACAAAATTTATACCAACGGCATAATTCACACTAACAAGGTGAAAAATATGCCGTCAGATGAAGATTACCCAGATTGGTTCAGAAGAAGACGCTCACCGTTCTTTAGAGGCTGGTTCTTTGAAGACATCGACAAAATGTTTCATGAAATGGAAAAAATGATGGAAGAAGAATTCAAAACTTTCACTTCCCGCGTTCCAAAAGACTACGTTAGGGAACGCAAACTTCCAGACGGCTCAACAGTGCGCGAACTAGGACCATTCGTGTATGGCTACAGCGTGAAAATAGGTCCAGATGGAAAACCGGAAATTCGAGAATTCGGGAACGTTAAACCAGGCCGCATGGGACCACAAGTTAAAGAAGAACGCGAACCGCTTGTGGACATCATTGAAACTAACGGAGAAGTCCATGTTGTTGTTGAGCTTCCCGGCGTAGAGAAAAAAGACATAAAACTTCACGGCACAGAAAACACACTGACGATATCCGTTGACACTCCACAACGCAAATACTACAAAGAAGTTGCATTACCTGCAAAGGTGAAAGTGAAAGAAGCCAAAACAGAGTACAAAAATGGAGTTTTAGAAGTCACACTGCCGAAAACCAAAGAGGAAAAGAAACCAAAAGGCGAGCCCATAAGCATAGACTGACGCTCACATAGCCTGTGTTTGCATGGATGAAAATTCAGAAACTGACATGCTAAATGCCATCTGCCAAGAAGCAAAAGCCGAGGGCAAATTAACCGGCAAAAATCTCACAAAGCTCTATGAAATCTTCGGTTCACGTTTTACAAGAGCCTTCGAAGCTTTGAAAGAAAACAGAGTCAAAAAGTACATCTTCAAACCCAGCGGCCGAACGGTCTGGGTGGTTGTTGGAAAGGAACGTGATTACCTCATAATGCCGGAAGCTGATTTTTGCACGTGCGACGATTTTTACTTTCGCGTATTAGACAGAGAAGTTCACTTGTGTTACCACTTAATTGCACAGAAACTAGCTAAAATTTTGGATTGGTACGAAACCATAGAAGAGCATGACGAACTTTACGATTCATTAATGAACGAGTGGAAAAAAACTAACACCTTAAATATTTAAACTCAAAATATGAAGGGTGAAGGAAGAGTTTCATGGATATAGGAGCATACTTTGAAATACTCAAATACACGCTCATGACTGCAACGTTTGTAGCGTTAATTCTAATTTTCTTACATGTTCTTTATGGAAAAGAAGAAAAGCAAAGCTAAAAGGCACTTAAGCGCTTGTCTTCTTCATTTCCCTACGCATTATCCAAAACATGATGATGCTTAATGCTGCAATAACAATTGCAACCAAAATCATCCATATAGCTTCTGGACCAGCACCTATAACGATAGGGAACGGTCCTATGAATATGATTGTTCCAAAATTCACCGCGCCAGCGCCGTGAAAAATTGTGGCAATTGACAGAATTATGATGCCTAGAAAGATTATGAAAAACCCGGCAACAAGCAGAAGCAGAAATTTATGGTTATCAATTGATTCGTTTGTTGTCGCCATGCCTTCTCACCTTAACACAAAATAAAATATCACCGCTGCTACAACAAGAAGTATCGTAAGCACTAACGAAAGCAACAGAACAGTTTTCACTGATTCTTTATCTGTTCCAAAAATTATTGGAAAAGGCCCAATTATTATAGCTCCGCCACCTCTAATTTTTCCCCTTTTTCGGATGTTTGAAACAAAAAGCAGAACAATTGCGACTAAGACAATGAGCATGCCGACAAATATTAACGCTATGCCTAAACTATAAAGCGTCTCTGCGCTCACCATTATTCAGCTTCCTTTTAACACGAATTTAAAGTCGATAAAAGCCTTTTAATAAACTTTATAGCTTCTGGGCATTTTCATCTTTAGCGGTATTGAATCTGGAATGACGAGTGATAAAATAATTGAGCAAATACTTTCGAAGCATCCGGAAGTTTCTAAAAAAGAAATTCTGGAAAAACTAGAGAAAGAGAAAAAGAAAGCGGGCGGCTTCATTTCTGATGAGGCTCTAATGCGGATGATTGCTGCTGAATTTGGTGTGGAAATCAAGAAAGATGAAGTTTCGTCATTTTCACTTTTGGTAAAAGACTTGGTTCCTGGCTTGAACAATGTTGCCTTGACTGGACGGGTTATTGCAGTTTTTTCTCCTAAAACTTTCAAGAGTAAAAAGAATGGAAAATTTGCAAGTTTACTAGTTGCAGATAAGAGTGGCGTTTTGCGGGTTGTCATGTGGAATGATAAAGCGGGGCTTGTAGAATCTGACAAGATAAAGGCTGGGCAATTAGTTCGTTTTTCTCATGGCTATACACGTGAAGATAATAATGGACAAGTTGAGTTGCATGTTGGAGAGAAAGGCACGGTTGAAATTAATCCGAAAAACGTGGAGGCAAAAGATTATCCGACGGCTAGTATGTTTTCAACAAAAATTAGAGAACTCGCACATGCACATAGGAATAAAAGAGTGAACGTTGTTGGCACGGTTAAAGAATTATATTCAGCGTCTACGTTTAAGCGGCAGGATTCGAGTTCTGGAAAGGTCATGCGTTTCACTTTGGCTGATGAGACGGGTGAGATTTCGGTTGTTGCTTGGGATGAGAAGGCGGAGTTTCTTGAGAAAACGTTGAAGAAAGGCGTGAAAGTGCAGCTTGTGAATGCTGTGGTTAAGAAGGCAATGAACGGAGCGGTGGAGCTTCACGTTAACATGGGAACTTACGTGGAAGTATCTGAGCAGAAAGAGGAGTTTTTGGAAATAGCTGCTTTGAAGGAAGGTTTGGATCACGTTAATGTTAGGGGAGAAGTTGCTACAAAACCTGTTCTGAGAGAAGTGAAAACATCCAAAGGCGAACTTGTCAAGCTCGCTGTTTTTGAGTTGAAGGATGAAACTGGCAAAATATGGTTCTCGGCATGGCGCACTCATGCAGAAGCCTTTAGCAATGTTAATGTTGGCAGTAAAATTGTTGCAAGGAACGTTTACGTGAGAAAGGGTTTTGGAAATCAGCTTGAGCTATCAACAAGAGAAAGCACAAGAATAACGATTGTAAGTTGAGATTGCTAATGAGAAATGATGTTTAGTGTAGGCTTTCTGAAATGTCTAGCCCTCCCTTATATATACCTTGAAATGCTGATTGAACCTGTCTTATGCAAGCAAAACAGCGTATTTTGTTTCACCAAGGAAAAAGGCTTGTTGCCGGGGACGGGAATCTCGCTTTTAGGTTTCGAGCCCGCGACCTCTGAACAGTTATGCGCTTAAAATGCAAATTGCTATAAAGAATGTGCTCTAATGTAGTCTTTGGAGGGCTATCTTGACAAAAGTGGTGGCTATAAATGGAAGCGTTCGCATGGAAAAGAGTGATACAACGATGCTTATGGAACCGTTTCTTGAAGGCATGAGAGAGGCTGGTGCGTCTGTCGAGGTGTTCTATGTAAAACGTCTAAACATTATGCCTTGCATCGGAGATTTTCATTGCTGGAACATAAAACCAGGCGAGTGCATCATTTCTGACGATATGCAGATGCTTTATCCCAAGTTACGTAGCGCAGATATTCTCGTGCTGGCTACGCCTGTGTATATTCCTCTTCCAGGCGAGATGCAAAACTTCCTCAATAGGCTTTGCCCTCTTTTGGAGCCCATTTTGGAATGGCGTGAAGGTCGTACGCGAGCCAGATTTCATGAGAATGTTAGGATAAGAAAGATTGTGCTGGTATCTGCATCTGGTTGGTGGGAGTTGGGCAACTTCGGAACCGTGCTTCGCATCGCTGAAGAACTCGCAAAAGACGCGAGCACCGAATTTACAGGTGCTATTCTGCGACCTCATGCATCCCTCATGGAAGAGAATAAAGAAAAAGCTAAGATCATCGTAGATGCATTAAAACAAGCTGGTTTTCAACTTATAAAAGACGGAAAAATGACTGATGACATCCTTGAGACAATCAGTCAACCGCTCATATCTGAAGAGGAACTTAGGCGAAGGTACAACGAATCATACATGAAAGTAAAACGTGGACAAACACCCAGCTAAAATAGAGAATCCCAGGGGTGGGATGTGGTGCCGGGGGCGGGATTCGAGCCCGCGACCTCTGGCGTTGAGCGTTTTGCCCCCTTCGTCTCCAGATTATGAGTCTGGCGCCCAAACCAGGCTAGGCTACCCCGGCTCTGCTGCTTAAGTCTATTCAGAATTTAAAAACCCTTGCATATAAAGTTAAAATTTACAGTAATCCGCAAGTTACGTTGTCATTTTTTCTATGCCAGAACGTTTCCCAATGTACGCTACATTTGCCATTTTAATAAACAGTCCAGTTTCGACAATTCCCGGAATAAACCTTAATTTTTGTTCTAATTCTTTTGGTTTCTGTATAAGCCCAAAATATGCATCAATGATAACATTGCCGTTGTCACTGATTACCGGTCCAACCTTTTTTATTCCTTCTCTCAAAAGTGAGCTTCCGCCAATCTCTTTTATTTTACGCGTTACAAATGGCACCGCAAAAGGTAAGACTTCAATTGGAACTGGATGATTTTTTTCTCCCAGAGTATTTGCTTTCTTGCTTTCATCTGCTACAATTATGAGTTTTTTTGACGCAGAAGCCACTATTTTCTCTCGTGCTAACGCCCCGCCCATGCCTTTTATTAGGTTTAGTTTTTCGTCTATTTGGTCTGCCCCATCTATTGTTAAGTCTAGGATTGGGTGTTCTTCCAGAGTTGTTATGGGAATTTTGTGCTTAACTGCTAGTGTGAAAGCTTGATATGACGTGGGAACCCCGTAGATACGCAGTTCTTCCTTTTTTATTCTGTCGCCAATCGCCTCGATAGCGTACGCTGCTGTGCTTCCGCTTCCTAAACCGACGACAAAACCATCCTTAACGTGCTTAACGGCTTCTAAAGCAGCGTTTCTTTTTGCCCTTTCAATCCATTCACTTTTAGTTTTCAATTTCCATCTGCCCCAATCTATCCAGAACCTTTTCCACTTCAGCCCGGATTTCTTCTATTCTCTTTTCCGCTTCTGTTCTTGGGCTTGGCTTGGCGGAAGGCGTTTTTTTCTTTCTTTTTGCTTTTTCTTCTGTTGTGGGTTTTTCTTCTGGCTGTTCGATTGCTGGTGCCTTTGTGGGCTGTATTGTTATTTCTTTTATGGGTTTTGCTTCCACTTTGGTGCGTAATTCTTCAACTTTTGTGCTTATTTCGTCGAAGCGTTCGCTGAATAGTTTTATTAGGTCTTCTTGCATGGCTTCAAGTTCATGCAGCGCGACTAGATTTTCGTCTTTTGAGATTGCGTCTTTCACAGTCATCATTCGCGACTTGTAGGTCTGAGCCAGTCTTTCTCTTTCTTCTTCGGTTATTTTTCCTTCTGCATGAGCCTCATATAAACGCCGGATGGCATCGCTTAGTATCTCTCTTTCCAAATCCAAAATTCTAAGCTCTTCTTTAGCGCGTGCAGCCTCTTCTGGGGGAACGCTCTTGACAATTTTGAATGGTAAGCCCTGCGCTTTCGCAATTGATTTTTCTTCTTCTGTTGCTGAAATCTTTTTTTCTTTTCTCCATCTTTTTCTCATAGCGAAAATGACTATTGCGCAAGCGATAATGACCCCTAATACTATTAATGTTATGGTAAGGGGGTCATTAAAGAGCAAGATTTTCCCTCTCTACTTTCATTGTTCTTTATGCATATATAAATTATATAATTGGTTTTATGGGCGATTCTGCATGGTGACAAAAAAGATTTCTGCAGAGCGACCGGAGCATTCGCAGCATATTCCGGGCATTTTTTTAACTTTCACTGTTGGAAAATGTTTTTGGGCTATTTGGTAGATTTTTTCAGGCTTGAAACCCAAGTGTATGTCGCCCATTTCTGTTCTGAATTCTTCAAAGCAGTGTTCGCATAGGTCGACAACTATGGCTTTTCCCTTTTTCTTTAGCACGGCTTGTATGTTTTTGAAAACTTTTTCTGGTCGTGTGCTGTGGTGAAGCATTAGTGTAGAAAAGACTGCGTCAAATTTGTATGGAATCGTAAAGTGTTTTCGTGCTTCCTTTATGCTGTCTTTGATGTTTTCGGCTATACCGAGGAAAGGCGTTATGTTAACGTTTTTCTTTTCTAACGAAAGCAACATTGCAGGCGTTATGTCTAAAGCGTAAAAAGCAGCGTTTGGATTTGTAACGTGTATTTTTTGCGCAATTTTTGCTGTAAAGAACCCTGAACCAGCGCCAACATCAAGCACCACAGCGTTTTTTGGAAGTTTTGGCGGTGAAAGCAAAAATTGAGTAATAGTCTCGACTATGCGGTTTACTCCAACTTCTCCGAAATAGTTGAGGATTATGTTGTCTCTTTTTTCTGCTTCTTTTTGAGTGAAGTATTGTGCTTCTTTTGCAAGTGTTTTTGGGTTGGAAGCGCCGAGTTTCAGGAAAAACTGTTCAAGAGGTAAATTTTTAATGTACTTTTCAAAACTGGGTGTTATGTTAATCCTTCCTCTGTTATTTTTATTGATATGCTGCTCACTAATAGAATAAATTAACGTAGAATATATGAATGCTTGAAAACGCTGTTTATATTTTGCTATTTTTGGTTAGAATAAGCATTCTTTTTGGATTAGTTCGGTCCCTTCTTCGGTGAGTGAATATTCGCGGTATGTGTTGTGTTCGGTGTATTTTATTCTACTTTTGACGAGACCACATCTTTCAAGCAAGTCCAAATTTTTTTCATGTTCTGGATGGCGGATTTCCATTCCTCTAATGTTGAGTGGAAGACTCCATTTGCCAATTTTTGCGATGTTGATTAAGTAGGATTTCAAATCTTCGGAGCGTTGGACAACTTCTCTGCATTCTTCTTGGATGCGTTGTTTGGCGTTTTCTTCGATTCTTTTTATCATTACTTCAGTTAAGTCTGGCGCCAAAATTTAACCCTCTCTATCTAAGCTTAAGCATGCCCCTTTACTTATAGTATATATAAAAAACTTGTTATATATACTTAACGGCTATTCGTAAATAGTTTCTAACATCAAAACACATTACTGCCTCACCGTCTTTCTGGTGATGCAAAGCCTCGGGCGGGATTTGAACCCGCGACCACCGCCTTTCTGGAAGGTTTACCAAGGCGATGCCCCACCGGGCTAGGCTACCGAGGCGCTCTGCAACAAGAGAAAACGTTCATAATGTAATTTAGGGCTTTCGATTAGAAGTATGCCTTGTGTAGTTAAGTGTCGGCTGGTTTATTTTTTGTTAATATGTGTTCTGCTAAAGCTTTGAAGGTCAGTGGGCGGTAATGAATGGTGTCTCTTAGGTTTATTAGGAAACTTTCGATTGCTGAGATGTCGAAATAGGGAAATTGCTTTAGTGCGTTCACGTGTTCCAGATAATTTGCGTAGTCATGGTATAATGCTATAACAACGCCATCGTACTTCAACCCTAATCCTCTCTCAAGCATTATTATTCCAAAGCGGCTTTTTTCCAGTTTTTCTCTTGCGATTTGTCTTGCTTCTTCAACTTGTTCAGGTTCAAGTGTTTTGCGAAGTTTGAGGAAGGTGATTCCCATGAGTTCGTAGCCGAGCCTTTCAAAATCTGGTATTGCCGTGTATTCTTTTATGTATCCTTCCTTTTCAAGCTTAGTTCTCAATCTGCTTACGGTTGGCTGTGAGAGTCCCGTTGCTTTTGCCAATTCTCTGTCGCTTCTGCGCGAGTTTTTCATTAGTTCTGCAATTATCCTCAATTCAGCTTCTTTCAAGACTCTGTTCCCTCAACTTTTACATCTGCCCAGTTAGAAATATTCCATTTAAAACTTGAGCTTATTAAGGATAAGGTTCCACTCTACTTTTCAATTCATGCTAAATATTCTTACGTGCCTCTTCCAGAGTTAAGTAAATATAAAAGGCACAAACTTCACTTCTAAACTCACAGCGGGGGTCGCCAAGCCTGGTCAAAGGCGCAAGGCTTAGGACCTTGTCCCGCAGGGGTTCGTGGGTTCAAATCCCACCCCCCGCACTTGAGACCGCGACTGACGTTTAGATTTTTGGTTTTTCACATGTGTTCATGGTCCTGGGTTGCGCTTTGAGTTTATGTTATTTTTTTGGCGATTGTGTTATCGCTGCTAATGGCGACTAGCTCTACTTAATCACCACAGCTTTTTCGCAACCTTGGCGTTTTTCAAGGAAAGTACCACATAAAGAAACACACCATAAAACCACTAACGTTGAGAAATCTAACAGTTCACAAAAGGAATGATCCCAAGCCACACTCATTTATACAGAAAATCCGAGAATCTCAACACGTCATATCAGAGTATAAATAAGGGGGCTATAAACAATTTCACATGCACACAACTAAGCTGCTGTAGGTATAGGCTCATTCGAGACGGGAATCTTCTCTCTCCAAATCCTCACATTCGGAGGACAAATAACCACGCGTTCTTCACCTAACCTTGCAATGTCCCCACCAATAGACCCAGCAAAATCGCACAACTCATTCACTGCACGCTTAACATCATCAATGCTTTTGCTTGCAAGAGGAGTTATTCTAAGAATCAAAATGTTCCCCGACTTAACCTCGCTTTTAATGGCATCCAAATCTGCCAAATCACGCAAAGGCATAGCCTTAAGATACGTCTTGCCAGAAACGCCTTTAACCTCAGTTTCTTTCTCGGCTTTTTTGGGTTTGCGGATTAAACCGCTTAAGCCTGGCAATTTTCTCCTCTCTTAATTTTATTTACGCTTCTACAGTTTAAGCGTTTCCTAATTCTGCGTCTGAATCACTAATAAAAATTAACTATAAAAGTATTTTATGAATCCAAAATCAAGATTAAATCTTCACTAAGCTAAGCGCCATATTTCTTTATCAAAACCCATATTTTGTCACTAACGAAATGCAAATTTCTGACAACTACGCCTTGCTTAACCTTTTTTATTTCTTCACTATTCTGCAATGCTTCGCCAATTGCTATGGGCTTACCATGCTTCTCATCCACAACAACAACAAAATCGCCCTTTCCAAAGTTGCCTTCGAAACGGACAATTCCAGGCGCCATAATATTCGCACCATTACAAACGTGTGGAACAGCACCCATGTCCACAACAACCTTTGGTGCCGAAGCCAAAAATTCTTTGAAAACCAAAATTGGAAAAACAATTTCGCCTACTTTACCAAGAATGGGCTTGCCATTTAAAAGAAAGATTTCCGCAAACTCTGTCCTAATGACCTCAATATTAACCTTACCTTCTGAGATTTGCTCCAAACTTATCTTAAGCCTTTCAGAAACCACACTCAAAAGGTCTCTTGCTTCCTTAGCTTTCAAGAAATACCTTCTAATTTTTTCTGACATTAGGCATCTTCTCTTAGATAGGTTTAAATGGTATAAGTTTAAGTATAAAAGACATAAACTATAGGCATGAGGGCGCAAAAATGAGCGAAATGACAACAGAAATCCTCGAACAAAACCTCGGAAAAATAGTACTCGTAAGACTGAAAGGTGGAAAAAGCCTACGAGGAAGACTGAAAGGATTCGACCAACATCTAAACCTAGTCCTAGAAGAAACAGAAGACAACACAAACTCCGAGAACGTGAGAAAACTGGGATTAATAATTGTTCGCGGAGACAACGTGATTCTGATTTCGCCACCTCCAAGGTGACAACTCTTTGGGAAAAGGAACACCCTCTTTTGGCAAACGCTCTGGGAGAAAATCGCACATACGTTGTAGGCGATGTGGAAGAAGAGCATATAATGTGGCAAAGAAGCGTTGTGCTGCCTGTGGTTATGGAGAAACAACGGTCATTAAGACATATTCTTGGCGAACAAAAAACATTCACAGAGAAAGATTACGCTAGGCGAATTTGTTTACTGTGACGGTTGATAATAGCCTTTATCGATTTTAACATATATTAATGGGCCTTTGCTTCTGGCTAGTTCTCTTGCTTTTCTCAAAGCGTTATTGACTACGTTGACTACTTGCACTTCTTCTTTGTTGAAATCTCTGTTTTTCTCGCCTAACTCCATTTTTAGAAGGTTTTCCGCGAGAATTGAAGTGCCGCAGATTTCTCCATTCCTAATGAGCGTGGATGTCACTATTTCTTGCATTTCTTGGCGGTTTGACAGCTTTCTCCACAAAGGCTCTGCGTTGCTGAGAACTTTTGAAACTCTGTCCCATCTTTTGGAGTTATCATTGCCTATTAGCAATTTTACACGTTCTTTCCATTTGTTAAACCATATTCCAGTCCAAATAGTCAAGAATTCTTCCAGTTCGTTGGGGTTTTCGCTGAAAAACTTTTCTAATCGCTCAACTATTTCGCATTCGTTTGCTTCTTTTCCCACAAGGTCCCAGTGAATCTTAAGGTAATTTGTGAAATCTTGGCATGCTATTTGCAGTACTTTGCGGTCTGAACCGTAAACGTCCAGCATGGGGTTTCTATCTTTGAGTTTTTCTGACAGCAACGTTTCTATGAAGTTCATGTTTTATCCACTCGAAGCCTTCTCACCTTAAACTAGAGTTTGCTCTTTTAATTAAGCTTTATTTATGGTTAGTTCTATAACTGTTTTCGGTAATTTTCAGCTATATTTCCGTTATAGAAATATTCTTAAAGCCTTTTTTGTGGGTTATTCGATGAAATCTGGAAGTTGGTTGACGTTTTCTAGGATTAAGTCTGGTTTTTCGTTTTCTAACTCTTTTCGAGAGAAAATACCTGTTAAAACTGCAACTGTTTTGGTTCCAGCGGCTTTTCCAGCCTTTATGTCTGCTATTGAATCTCCAACGACTACGCAATCGTATGCTTTTGCGCTTAATTGTCTTGCACATTTCTTTAGTGCTTCTGGAGAAGGTTTCGGCTGGTGTGTGTCTAAAGCGGTCATTACGTATCTGAAGTATTTTGCTAAACCGAAGCTTTCTAGTTCGTTGATGATTTCTCTTTTGGGTACATAACGCATGGTGAGTAATGCCAATTTTGTTTTTTCTGAAAGTTGCGCTAGCGTGTCTGAAACGTTGGGTAATGGTTTTGCTTTTGTGGCGGTTGCTTGATAATATGCGTTAATGTATGCTTCCAAGAATTTTCTTGTGTCAATTCCTTCTATTAAATCGTGTATTGGAAGGCTCTGTTCAAGTCTTCTGGGGATTTCTGTCACTGTGGCTTTGTTGAATTTTTTTCGTCCCATTTTTGCAAAAGCGGTTTCTGCGGCTTCCAAGTATGCCTCTTTTGAATCTACTATTGTGCCGTCTAAGTCTAGGATTATTCCTTTAACTTTCATTTCTTATCATTATTATTGTTTAAGTGTTTAATGTTGTTATTTGTTTCGATAAGTTTTTATTCACGGTTATTTGTCTAAAGGTAAATACTTAATGCTCTGTGGAGTAGTAAGCGTTAGGAATGATGGGTGATGGTTAGGAAAGCGCGTATACGGTTGACGAGTACGGATTACAAGAAGTTGGAAGAGGTATGTGAGGAACTGAAAGCCATCGCCTTGAAAACTGGGGTTAAGATGACTGGTCCTCTTCCTTTGCCTACGAAGCGTTTGCGGGTTCCTGTTTTGAAGTCGCCTTGTGGTGAGGGAACTGCTACGTGGGATAGGTGGGAGATGCGTATTCATAAGCGTTTGATTGATGTTGATGCTGAAGAGCGTGTTATGCGGCGTATTATGCGGATTCGTGTTCCTGAGGAAGTGCATGTGACTATAGAGCTTCTTTAGTTATTTTTTGTTTTGGTTTCTTTTTGTTTGTGCCAGTTTGTGAGGAGGCATTCGCCGCATTTTTGTAGGAATTCTTGGCCTTTTTTTGTTGTTTTTAGGTTGTGGTTTTTGTCTATTTCTAGTAGTCCTTTCTCTATTAGGGTGGTGAGGTATTGTTTGGTTTGGAGGTATGAGAGTCCTGCGTCTCGCATTAGTTCTGTTTTTCTTTTTCCGTTTTTTGCTTTTGTTAGTATGTCTATGACGATTTCGTGTCTGTCTCTGTTGACCATTTTTGTTCTGTTAGAAGTTGTTGTGTTGGTTATGTAAAAGTTTCTGTTTTTGTGGTTATAGTGTGTCGAATAGAAGTTTGTATGATATTATTGTTAGTGTTAGGCTGATTGCGAAGGCGGTCGTCCAGATTTTTTTGTTCCATAGAAAGATTTTGAAGCCGTCGAGTATGCCGAGGGGTATGAGGTTGAAGAGTGCTATCCATGTGTTGATGGCTGCGCCGAATATCAATATCGTGTAGTATTGTGGTATGAAGGGTGCTGTTGTTAGGAGTATGGTTGATAATAGTATGTTTGTCGTTGGTCCTGCTATGGAGATTTTTCCTATGTTTTTTGTGCTTGTGATGCCGGATATGAATACTGCGCCTGGTGATATGATTTTGAATAGTGGTGATATTATGCTGATTAGTGTTAGGATTGCGCCTGTGAATGTTAGTCTGAATTCTGCCCATAGGTTGTGTTTTTGTGCGGTTATTTTGTGGGCTATTTCGTGGGTGAAGAAGGATGTGGTTAGGATTAGTGTGAATATTGTTAGGCTTGCGGGGTCGTTTATTGTTTGGTATGGGAATATGCCTATTGATAGTGCGATGCCGATGACGAGTAGTGCGGCTATTGTTAGGTGTTTGGTTTCTGTTTTGCTGAAGTGTATTTTTGTTTTTGGCGGTTGGGTTGGGATGTAGGTGACTGTGTATTCTTCGTAGGGTTTTTGTGTTTGTGTTTGGAAGGTTATTGGTTGTGTGGTTTCTTGTTTTGGTGTCCGTGCTAGTTCTATTTGTTGGCATTGATGGTTTTCTGGTAGGCGGTGTTCTGCGCAGTAGTAGTTTCCGCAGTATGGGCATTTGAAGGGTAGGAAGGTTTCTTGTTGGCATTTTTGGCATTTCATGTGTGTTTGCGCGCCTTTGGTGTGGTTAGGGATATGGTGTTTGTTGTGCGTTTATGTGTTTCTGTTTTTTTGTTGTGCTTTGTGTGACTAGCCCCTCCCTTATATATAGGTTGAAACCGTGGTTAGAGTTTTGGGTTAGGGTTTGGTTTGCACGCTCCTTTTTTCCTTGGTTTTCTAAGAAAAGTTTGGGGTTTTGCTGGGATTTAAAGGGGGTGTTAGAAGTGTGATTAGTGGCTTACGTGGCGTGATTGAGAGTAGTTTTTTATGCTTGTTTGGTGAGGAAAACAGCCAATCGGATAGACCCCTCTAGGTTTTTGGTTGTTGGATTTTGTTGGCTAAGACTGGATAAGCGTCCAATTTTAGCTTTGTTTTTGCATTAACCTAATATGTGCTTTTGAAGAAGTATACGGGTAGTAAAGGGATGCTGATTTGGCGTCGGTGCTTGAGCGGAACATTCAGATTGAGCTTTATCGTGTGTTGCAGAATCTCGTTGCTAAGAAGTTCTCTTACAATGATATCGAGTTTGTTGGTGTTAGGTTTGAACCTACAATCAATGGTAGACCTGACCTTGTTGTTGAGGCTATTGATAAGGGCAAGAAGTTGTCTCTTCTTGTTATTGAGACTAAGCGTAAAGTTCCTTTTGTTGACCGTAAGTTTGACCCTTACAGTAAGGATGTGATTAGGCAAGCTTCAGGTTACGCAGTTGATTTGGGTGCTCCTTATTTTGCTACGTGTAATGGTGAAGTTCTTGTTTTGTTTGATACCTTTACTGCTGGTGTTCCTCTTCCACAAAGGAAATTGAAACATTATAGGGTTTCTTTTGATGAGGAGTTTGCGAAGACGCTTTTGGAAGAGGTTTGCAGGTTTAGGATTGGTGTGGGTAAATGGCTTGAGCTTGATGATGTGTTTTTGCAGAGGCTTAGGACTTTTCACACTTTTATTACGCCTTTTGTTTTGGAGTCGCTTAATCGGCAATTGCGTGATGATGTGAATTTTAAGGAGGAGTATGTGCGGTGGCTTAAGTCTCAGTTTTTTGAATATTCACCAGCGATGAATGAGCAGATTGCTGAGCAACTTGCGTATATGTTGATGAATCGTTTGACGTTTTATAAGACTTTGGAGACGCAGATTCCTTCTTTGCCTAAGTTGACGAAGATTGAGACGGATGACTCTAAAGTGTTTTCCGAAAGGCTTAGGGCGACTTTTGATGAGGTTTGTAGGGATGTGGATTATGAGGCTGTTTTTGAGCCTCATATGGTTCTTGACCAGTTGTTGTTGCCTAGAAAGTTGATGTTTGCTTTGAATGATTTTATTGAGGAGCTTGGGACTTATGATTTGTCTAAGATTCGAAGTGATGTTATTGGTAGGGTTTATGAGGAGTTGATTCCTGATGTGGAGAGGCATAGGCTTGGGCAGTATTATACGCCTCCGCCGATTATTGAGTTGATTACTGAGATGTGTATTAGGTCGGCGAATGATAGGGTTTTGGACCCTGCTTGTGGAAGTGGTGGGTTTCTTGTTAAGGCTTATCATAAGCTTAGGGATTTGAAGAAGAAGGAGAATCCGTTTGCTGATGATGCTAAATTGCATGAGGAAATTTTGAATCAACTGTATGGTGTGG
The DNA here is from genome assembly GCA_038873195.1 of Candidatus Bathyarchaeia archaeon. Taxonomy (NCBI): domain Archaea; kingdom Thermoproteati; phylum Candidatus Bathyarchaeota; class Bathyarchaeia (SeqCode); species Bathyarchaeia archaeon. The sequence continues at coordinate 42,690 of JAVZEV010000001.1, forward strand.
ATATTAATCCTTTTCCTGCTCAGTTGTCGAGTATTAATTTGGCTGTTAGGAATCTTCAGGTTGCGAGTAGGCACATAAACTTGGTTGTTAGCGACTTCTTTAAGGTTAAACCTTCTGTGGGTATTATTCCTAAAGACCTTGATGTTGTGGTGACTAATCCGCCTTACACTAGACAAGAGGAAATGGAATATAAGGACCAAATCAGAGAAGAAGCACTAACCTATTCAGATGGTTCAAAGATTCCGTTAGACGCACGGGCTGGGATTTACGCGTATTTCTTTACGCATAGTGCGAAGTTTCTGAAGAATCATGGTATGATGGGACAGATAACTTCGGATACTTGGCTTGACGTAGGCTTTGGGGAAGACTTGAAAATGTTCTTCCTTGACCACTTTAAGATTCATGCTATAGTATGGTATGATGTTCGAGCCTTTGAGAAAGCTCTTGTCGGAACATGCATAACCATTCTTGAAAAAGAGGACGAATCGAAGGAAGACAGAGACGACAATCTTGTCAAGTTTGTTAGAATTAAGAAAGCCATGCCTACTGAAGAATTGGTTAGAACAATCGAGACCGCAAAAGAAGACTTTGAAGATGACCGTATAGGAATAACCGTCAAGAAACAGAAAGAGCTTGAACCCGAGGACAAATGGGGAAAATTCCTCAGAGCACCAACCATATACTTCAAGCTTTTATCTAATCCAAAAATGATAAAGTTTAGAGAGGTTGCAGACATTAAAAGAGGTTACACAACAGGAGCAAACGAGTTCTTCTATTTGGACAAGGAAAAGATTAAGCTATGGGGTATAGAGAAACAGTTTCTCGAACCCATTGTTACTTCTCCGAAAAACATTAAAATTGAATTGAGAAGCAGGGACATTTCAGATTGGCTGTTAATGGTTAATTTATCAAAAGAAGAGTTATCTAACCAGAATATTTTGAAATATATTGAACATGGAGAAAATGTTGAAGTAAGAGTAAGAGGCGGAAAAGATAAGGGCAAAGCTATCAAGGGCTATCAAAATCTTTCTACATTGAAATCCCGAAGTATTTGGTATATTCTAACCCGAAGAGAACCAGCTCCACTCCTGCTTTCCTGCAAGATTTGGGAAAGATTTATCGTAGTGTTGAACCAAGCTAAAGCCCAAGCGGATAAAGCCTTTTATGAAATTAGACCTAAAAATGCCAAGCATATCGATGTTCTCGCAGGAATACTCAACTCTTCATTAACTGCACTCTTAGCTGAGTTGCATGGAAGGTTTTATGGTGGCGGAGTCTTGGAGTTGGAGATTTATGAGTGCAAAGATTTACCAGTTCTAAATCCAGAAAAGCTATCAGAAAAAGAAAGACGAAAAATTGAAGAGGCATTTTCTAAGGTTTGTGAGGCTCAGAATAAAGGTGATGAAAAGCTAGAGCAAGAAGCAAGAGTAGAACTTGATAATGCTGTTTTTGATGTTCTCAAACTGAAGGAAAGTGAGCGTAAACAAGTGTATGAAGGTTTAGAATTGCTTAGGCGGATGCGTCTTCAAAGAAAAGAAGTTGACGTTCTCGTTCAAACAGCAGAAAAATGGAAACCACACAAAAAACCCAAAAAAGAAAAGAAACTCAAGCTAGAACCATCCAAACGACTAGACACATGGGTAAAATAACACAATCAACCAACACAACCACGGAGTCAAAGAAATGGCAAAAGCTCGACACTTTTACACCTACGTGGATGAAAGCGGCGACCTAGGTTTCTCTGCAAAAGCATCTAAATTCTTTGTGGTCGCTTACCTTACCCTAGAAAACCCATTCAAACTAGCAAAAACTATGAAACGCATGCTCAAAAGACTCCACGAAAAAAGAGAATATGCCCGGGGATATAATGAACTAAAATACTCCTACTCAAAGAGCATAATAAAACAAAAGGTTCTACAAAAAATTAGCCAAACAAACATAGAAATAGGCTTTATAGTTCTCGAAAAATCCAAAGTAAAGCCTGACCTAAGAAAAAACCGAACAATTCTCTACAACTACGTCGTAGTAGACCCTATCATGCGAAACATCCTACCAACCCTTTCAGCAACAAGCAAACTAATCCTAACAATCGACAAAAGCCTCCCACGCTCAAGCATAGAAGCATTCAACACATACGCAAAAAACAAAGCATCATGGCTCACAACCCAAGCACCTTGGACAAACCAAAGCCTCACGATAATAAGACAAATAAGTGTTCAACACGAAAACTCACAAAAAGAACCATGCTTGCAAGCAGCCGACTTTCTAGCAGGCGCATGCTTCCACAAATACGAACACAACAACAACGCTTATTACAAAATAATCGAAAACAAAGTAAAATACTTCAACTATCTATGGCGACGATGAAAAATGCGAACCCCGCCCTGACGCTCCCATCCCGAGTCCACGGGCATCATAGCCTCGGACGGGACTTACTCGCAATAATAATAAACGTTCTATACTGCTTAAAAAGTTTGCGACGCATAATTCAATAAAAAGGAAATCAAGGTTTCGAAGAAAAAACCTCAAAAATTCATTTATTATCCTTTTGCAATATCATACCAAGCGGAATCCCACTAAGTTTAGCTATGGACGCCATGGGTTTATTGGCTGTTGAATATTTAAAATAGGCGAGCAGACTAAATCTAACTATTAACAAGACTAGTGAGGGAAAGATGAATTTGAGGAGTTTCAGTTTTGTTCATGCTGCGGATTTGCATTTAGGTTATACCCAGTACGGTTTAGAAGTTAGGCGTGAGGATTTTGACAAGGCTTTCCAAGAACTAGTCGACAGAACCATTGAGTTAAAACCTGATTTTATGATTATTGCTGGAGACCTATTCCACCAAGCACGCCCATCAAACATCACTTTGGAAAACGCCATCAGACAATTCAGCCGCTTGCGTGAAGCTGAAATTCCAGTTTTAACCGTTGACGGTTCGCATGATTCAGCACCCAACATAATCACTGGAAGCATTCTAAATCCGTTAGACAGCGCTGGCTTAATCTATCACTTGCCAAGACACGAAGGCGCCTGCTGGCGCAAACCAGACTCATGCTATGTTTACGGCGTGCCAAACTATAGAACCAGACGCAAAACCGAAGAAAGCCTTCCAGCTTTCATGGAACAAAACAAACCATCACCAGACCCTTCACTATTCAACATTTTTGTTTTCCACATGGCTCTAGACATTCCAAGCGTCAAACCGCCCTACATGGAAGCTGAAGCTCCGCCAGAACTTATTCCCGAAGGCTTCAACTACTACGCAGCTGGACACGTACACGAACCATACAAGGAAAAATTCAAAAACGGACTATTAATTTACAGCGGATGCATCGAAACCGTTGACTACACAGAAGCCAAAATAAGAAAGGGCTTCTACCACGTCAAAGTAGACGAGAAAGGCACAGCTTCGCCAGAGTTCATAGAACTTGAGCCTCAACGCAAGTTTACCGTGTTAGAACAAGACTTCACCGGAATGAACCCCACAAAAATTACAGAACTCGCCACACAACTTGTAAAAGACGCAGACGAGGAAGGCGTCATAATTGTTCCAGTTTTGAGGGGAACTCTGCCAGTTGAAACAAGCCGCGCAGAAGTTGACATCGCCAAAATCCGAAGCGCAGTTAAAAAGGCTCTACTTGTGCACCCAATTATTTCCTTGCGTGAAAGCGAAGTCTCGGAAGAAATCGTTCGCTCAATCTTCGAAAGCGAATTCAAAGACTTAAAAACGAAAGCATTCGAATACTTCCTACAAATCTTCTCTGAACGCTACCCCCGAGAAGAAGCCGAAAAAATCGCACGCGTAGCCCTCAGCCTAATTGAACCACTAACCAAAAAACAAGAAGAAAAAGTGAAACAAACCATCGAGGAGCTTCTACAATGAAAATTGAAATCGTACAATTAGAAAACATCCGCTCCCACGTCAAATCCACCGTGCCCTTCGCAAGAGGCTTCAACTGCCTAGTCGGCGGTTTAGGCTGCGGAAAATCCAGCATCCTATACTCCATAGACTTCGCCCTGTTCGGAGACCCAATCGGAAGAAGCTACGATTACTTGCTGCGCGAAGGAGCAAACCACGGAAAAGTCACAGTCCAATTCATCCAAAACGGCAAAACCTACAAAATCATCCGCGGACTAAAAAAACGCGGAAAAGGCATAAACCAAGACTTTGACGAACTGAAACTATTCGAAGGCGAAAACCTAATAGCAAGCATAAAAAGCGACGCCATAGCCGAACAACTCAAAGCAATAACGGGCTTAGACAAAGAACTTTTCCGCGAAATAGTTTGGGTTAGACAAGAACACCTAAAAGAACTCTTAGACGCCACATCAAGAGACAGACAAAAACGCTTAGACGAACTATTCGGGCTGTCAGATTACGAAGAAGCATGGAGCAACCTCCTAGGCTACGAGAAAGAGTATGAAGGCGAAAGAAAAGCCCTCGAAAAAGACCCAGACATTGTTGGAATGGAAAAAATAAGCCAAGAATACAACCGAACAGCCGAAGAATTCTCACTTGTCGAAATCGAAATGGAAGAAGCCGCGAAAAAACTGAACTCAGCCAAAAAAGCCTTAGAAGAAACTGAACTGACGCTTAAAAGGCTGGAAGAAGTAAAAAACCGCATCGAAGAACTCAAACGAAAAGAAACACAAATACAAACAAACCTATCCAACATTGAAGATGCGTTGCTATCGTTAACGAGAAGGATTGACGAGAAAAAAATCGCCTTAGACAATTTTAAACAGCGCCTATCCGCCATAGAAACACAAATCGAATCATACAAGGCTAAACTCAAAGAAGCAAGCATCGACCCAAACCAATCAACTGAATCCTTACGGCAACAGTTAACAAGCTTTGACGAGCGAATCACCACCTTAAAAGGCGAACAAGAAGCAACACTTAAAGGAATACGCGAAGACCAAAAAAGAATCTCTTCACTCTCCACAGAAAACCGTTGCCCACTTTGCCTGCAAACATTAAACGAAGAATACAAGAATGATTTAATGCGGAGAATTCAAACAGAAAACACTGAAAGACAGCAAACAATAACGCAGCTTCAAAGCGAAATTGAACAGCTGCAACGAATAAAAGCCATAGCCAACAATGCATTTTCTAACATTCAAACACTAACCTTGCAAGCAGATAACATTAGAACAAACATTACCAAAGAAGAAGACGCACTAACCGAATTTTACAAGGAATTCGAAGAAAAACAAAGATTAACGCAAGACTTGCGGCTGCAACTGGAAACTGTAAGAGCAGAAATAAGCATGTTTGACATGTCTGAACTGGAAACTGCAAGAACCCGAAGAGAACAAGCCTTCCGACAATACTACTCTTTAGATTCTGAACTGCGAACCAAAGAGAATCGCAAAAAAGAACTCCTTAGATGTTTAGATGAGATTAAGGAAAGAATTGACCAAGCCCAGCATAAAATTGAACGCATGGAAAAAATAACCAAAGCTGTCGAAATTATCGGCGGCATACGTGAGGCCTACCGAAGCATTCAACCCAAACTGCGAGCTGAATTCGTGAAAGTCCTAAGAAACTTTGTTCAGCAAGTTCTTGACACTCTAGTTGGCGGCGAAGGACCCTTAATAAACGTGCTAATCGACGAGACTTACACGCCGTATGTTAAAAGCGAAAGCGGCGTTGAAAGAGAAGTTTCACACTTGTCCGGCGGCGAAAGAACCTTGCTTGCTTTTGCCTATCGCCTTGGATTGGGACAGTTGATTATGCAGTCGAGGACAGGGCATGGATTAAGCATGCTATTGCTGGATGAGCCAACCGAAAGTCTCGGAAGAGAAGACGGTTCAATAGACCGCCTAGCAGAAGCCATATCACGTTTCAAAGCTATAGAACAAATAATAGCCGTGACGCACAGTGAAGCCTTTGCAGAAAAAGCTGAGCATGTGATAAGGCTTGAGAAAGAAGCTGGCGAAAGTAGAGTGTCAGTCGAAAAATAATTAGAAAAAGAGTGGTTAGCAAGCATAATTGTGTTTTTCTATTCTTGTCCAGCAAGCGTTAATTTGGTAAGCTTCACTGTTGGCGAATAACAGTGCGCACTGTTTCTCAAATCATTGCCTATTATCTCTATTCCATCCTTGAGAAGTTCATAGAAGTTCCCTGAAATAACCGCTCCTTTAATTGGCTGCGCAAGCTCGCCGTTTTCAATAAGGTATCCATGGCTTATTGTAGCGTTTAAATTACCGCTTACGGGATTCGAAAGCCACTCGCCAATAGTTTCTTCCACAAAGACTCCTTTCTTTGTATCTCGAATAATCTCTTCGATGGTTGTCTTTCCCGCTTTTAAGATTAAGTTTGTGGGTGCTGGCTGCGGGTTTATCCAATAGAAGTTTCTGAAGGCGTTTCCAGTTGACTCCACATTGTCTCTGGTGGCTGTGTAGTTATCGTAAATGTAGTTTTTGAGAATGCCTTTTTCTATGATTGGTGTTCTCTGTGTTGGGTGTCCTTCGTCATCGAATGGTTTTGTTCGCCAACCCTTAGGCATTAATCCATCATCAACTATGCTGAGGTCTTCCATGGCTATTTGGGTTCCAACCTTGTTTGCAAGCGGTGACCTGCCCTTCTGAACCCATTCTGCAGTTATTGGACCGTTCAAAATCCATCCGAAAATGTTCGCGAAAATCTGGTTTCTAATAACCACTGCCATTTGACCACTCTTGATAGGCTTGGCTTTAAGGAATTTCACGGCTTTCTCCGCAGCTTTTTCAGCCAACTCCTCAAATTTTGTCTCTTTCCAGAATCGCGTTTCTTGATGTTCATTCCCCGTGCTCTCCATACTGGCTTCTTTCGCTTTCGTTCTCATCCAAACTTCTATGTTGGATTCTCTTCTTTCCGAACTTTCGTTGTAGTTGTTTATGATGGAAACATTAGAAGTTGAGACATTCAAAATTCCACGTGTGGGCTTGACTCTTTTATCATAATTTTTCATTAAATCAATCGCAAGGGTCAGTTTTTCAATGATTTCCTCGTGTTCTAAGCTTTCTAAGGTTTTGTCGTAATATTCTTGTGCTGGTGATTTTCCAAATTTTTTGTTCATGTGCTTCCAGTGCGGGTCTTCGGGTGCTACCTTGGCAATTTTAACCGTTCTCGCTACTATTTCGCTGATTTCTTTCTCGTCCAAAATTGAGGTTGCACACGTCGCGATTTTTCTGCCTAACGCAACTCGCAAGCCTATTCCTACAGATTCAGTTGTCTTCAAACTCTGGATTATTTCGTCAAATTCTACACGGACATTCTTTGTTTTCTGCGCATAAACTTCCACTTCAGTTGCGCCTAATTCTAGTGCTTTTTTAACAGCCAATTCAGCTATTTCCATAATTTCACCTTCCTCCAACCGTCATCTTGCGAACCCTAACATGCGGACCTCCGAAGCCCACAGAGGCTCTTTGTCCATTTTTTCCGCAACCGCCAAAAGCGCTCGTTTGAATGAGCAAGTCATTTCCGACAGCGTCTATGGTTTTTAATGTTTCAAGAATTAAACCGCTGATTACCACGCCTCTAACGGTTTCAGTTAACTCGCCGTTTTTTATGATTTTGGAAGGACCAACGCCGAAAGTGAAGGTTCCCATGCCAACTTCAACTTCGCCGCCGGTGGTTCCTCTTCCTCCGACGTACACTCCAAAGTCCACATCTTCTATAAGCTCTTCAAAAGCGTAATCTTTCGGTTGCATGTAATAGTTTGTTTGTCTAACTATGGGCAAGTTTTCAAAGTCTTGAGCTCTTCCGTTGCCCGTGGATTCCAAGCCAAACTGCGAAGCAGATTCCCTATCCAAAATATAACTTTTCAGAACTCCATTCTCAACGATTACTGTTTTCTTCTTTTTTGTTCCTTCATCGTCAAAGGGATAAAAGTATCCTCCTTCAACCGTGCCTTCGTCAATTATGGTTACGGAGTCGCTTGCCAACTTGACGCCAATTTTGTTCTGAAGCACGGACTCGCCAGTAGACACCAAATCTCCTTCAGACGCGTGCCCAAACGCCTCATGCAACAGTATTCCAAAAACTCTCGGGTCCACAACCACCGGGTAAGTACCTGGAGGCGGAGTTTTCGATTTTGTAGCTTCTATTGCAAGTTTAGAAATGTCTGCTGTAAAAGAGTTCCAGTTCTTGCTTTTTATGAATTCGAAACCTGCGCACATGGATTCGCTGTAGGGCACTCTTTCCATGACTCCGCTAACTTTAGCGACTGATTCGTGAAAAAGACCCACAAGCGCCGTTTCAACATTTACTTTAGCGCCTTCAGAAGACATAAACAGCCTAACATCTCTGGAGCAACCAAGCAATGTCATGCCACTCTTTACTTCATCGCTTATCCACGCGGACTTGTTCGCGTCTAACGCTAACGAAACCTTCTCTTCAGGCGAAACATCAAAAGGATTAACCTTTATTGGGAACTTCACGTTTGTCTCTTCAACCTTAGACTTTCCAAACGGTTTTTTCTCACCTCCCACGGATTTGGCGGCTTTAACAGCGTTTTCTAATGTTTTCTCAAGACTTCTCGGGTTTAAGTCGCTTGTTGACGCGTAACCCACATTTCCTTTTATTGCAACTCTTATGCCTACACCGCTTAATCTCCTTGACGAATAAGTTTTCAAAGTTTTGTTCTCAACCGTTATTAGCTCATACTCGTAGTTTTGATAACGCGCATCCGCATAAGAAACTCCGAGTTTGGCGGCTTTGTCAAGAATTTTCTCCAATTCCGATTCTTGTATCTGCTCTTTTTCTGCTTTCAAGATTTTTTGGCACCTCTAATATTCTACTTTTTGGTTGGTCAGAATAGTTATTTGTTATGGTTAGAAGTGCTCAGTTCGTTGGTCACGAAATGGAATAATTATTAAAATTGGGCTTATACATACTTGGCAAAAAAGGGCTTTGGAATGAGTGGAAGAACAAGAAGGCTGGCGTTGATAGAAGGCGCAATTGCAGGGGTTCTCTTTGGCACGGCGGCAATTTTCATAAAATTTCTGCCAAACTTAGACACTTTTTCCATTGTGTTCTGGCGTTTGATAATCGCTTGTTTAGCTCTGTCCGTGATGGCTGTTCTGCTTAAAAAATCATTCACCTTTAATCTCGTAAAAAAGAACATAAAACAGCTTCTCATCCTCAGCGTTTTCCTCGCTCTACACTTCATATTCTTCGTTTCCGCGTTAAAAGACACAACAATTTTAAACGCAACGGTTCTCGTCAACACAACGCCGATTTTTTCAGTTTTTATCTCCGCTTTCGTGTTTAAGCTTAAGCCTTCTGTTTTGGCGATGGTTGGTTTGGCTTTGTCTTTTGTAGGCTTATGTGTTATTGGTTATGCTGAAACAGTAACTTCGCAGAATCAGTTTGTAGGAGTTTCTCCAAGTTTAAAGGGCGATTTAGAAGCTGTTTTAGCCGCTTTGCTTATCGCCTTATATCTTAATTATGGAAGAAAAGTGCGAAGTCAAATGTCAATATTTGCTTTAATGCTGCCCATCTACGCGTTTGCCGCAATCACAATTGGAGTTTTGAACATTTTCATAACTAATTCAACGTTTACGATGCCATTTAATATGGAGATTATTCTCCCGCTAGTAGGTCTGGGCATACTGCCAACAGCAATTGCACACACGCTATACTTTTCTTCTTTGTCCAACCTCAAATCTTTCGAAACTGCCACTTTAGCTCTTCTTGAACCAGTCGGCGCAACCATTTTAGGAGTAGCATTATTTCAAGAAATACCCGCCTACCAGTTTGTTTTGGGCGCTGTTCTAGTTTTGTTGGGAATCATTTTTATAGTTAAGGAGAAAGTTTGAAGATATTCAAGTTTGACGAAACAGATAAAAAAGGACGAGAAGTATTAATGGCTAAAACAGGTTGAGACGATGGCTGCTAACGATAAAATATTGAAGGCATTAAAAACTGCGATGAAATACATGGCCGATTCGGTTTCAGCATTGAAAAAGAAAGATGAAAATTCATTTGCTGATAGCCTCTGGCATGCTGCGGCTGAGCTGGAATACGCACTGTTTCTGTTTTCAATAATGTTTCCGAACGAAAACGAAACGGCAAAGTGGAAGCCAAACCCGGATTTAAAGAAAATGGAAACAGGCGCACTTTTGACCGAAGCTCATAGTCTTCTTGAAGACGCTGAGAAACACATGGCAAGTAAGAAACTTTTAGACTCTTACAAAAGCGCTTACGTGGCGAGACATTACCTTTTGAAGACTCAAGAAGACCTTGCAAAAAAGAAGCGTGAAGCGTTCAAAAAGAAACAGTGAAATTATTCTTCTTCAGCGACTTTCTTTTCTTTAACGACTAACGAATTTTCTTCGCCGCCTATCACTCTGTAATACTCTTTGAGTTCTTTTTTGTGTAGAAACTTCTTTAGAAGCACTCGAAGATACTTTTTCGAAACACTTTGTTTTTCGCCTTTTACAGTTATTGAATCCGCTCCAGCGGCTATTTCCGCTGTGGTTTTCTCTTTTAGATAGTCAGCTAATTCTTTGATTATGTCGGCGCCTTCTCTTTTTAGTTCTGATATGTCAATTTTCATTTCCGCCATGCATGCTCACCTCACTTTCGAACCATTATGACTCTTACTTGGTCACACGCGTCCTCGCAAGCGTCTGCTATTAATTCTATAGCTTCGAAGAGCTGTCCTATTAAGACTGCGACTCCAGCGTTTGGTAAATCTTCTTTTCCTAAGAGAGTTCTAGCTTTTTCATGTATGTCGTCAACTTTTTCTTCTTCGCGTTCCACAGCGTCTGCTGCTTGAAGGGCTTCTTCTGGTTTCGTCATCATTTTGTTTACGCATTTTTGGAGGGAAACTGCGCATTCTTTGACGCTTTTTATCATTTCCACAAATTCTTCCTTAATCGAGTCTGGCACTTTTTCCATTGGTATTGCTCCTAATACACGTGTGGATTCTCTGCTCCAGTCTGCAACCATGTCAACTCTCTTCACAAGGTCCATTAGGTCTGCTCTGTCCACGGGTGAAAGTTCACCTTTTGAGATTTCATCCATGACTTTTCTTCTTAACGCGTCTGCTTCTCTTTCGCTTCCCGTTACGCGCTCCACGTATTCTTTCATTTCGCTTTTGTTGCCTTTTACTGCCGCGCTTATTGCTTTTTCCAAGTCTTCAACTATTCCCGTTGTTAAAGCTAAGTGGCGTTGTATGGTTGCTAATGCTTTAGTTTCTCTTCTTTTCTCAAACCATTTTATGAGTTCACTCAACTGCTATTTCTCCTCTTAATCCTGCTTCTGGATACTGGAATACATGTGTTTTTTCTGGTGGAAACTGCACATTTACTTTCTCGTTTACGTTAAACCATTCTTCAGTTAGGGAAGGCTTAACGATAACTATTAAATCTTGGTTTTCAAGCCTTATTTCGTAGCGCACGTTTGTTCCTTCAAAGGTTACTCTTTCTATTGTGCCTGAAACGGCGTTTTTGTTTGTTCCTTTTTCAACTATTATAGTTTCTGGTCTTATGGCTAAGACGACTCTCTCGCCAATTTTTATGTTCTTGTCAATTGCTTGAACTTTTATTCCGCCTCGAAGCTCTATTGTCGCTCTTTTACCGTTCGCGCTGGATATGTAGCCTTCTAGAAAGTTTGATTCTCCAATGAAATGTGCCACAAAAATGCTCTGCGGGTTCATGTAAAGCTCGTTTGGAGTGCCAACCTGTAACACTTTTCCTTTTTTCATCACTGCGATTCTGTCTGAGATTGCCATGGCTTCTGATTGGTCGTGGGTCACGTGTATGGCTGTTAACCCCAAATCCTTGGACATTTTCCTTATTTCATATCTTAATTCATTTCTGACTTTTGCGTCTAACTGTCCAAGGGGCTCGTCTAAAAGTAGCAGTTTGGCTCCTGCAGCTAGGGCTCTCGCCACAGCGATTCTCTGCATCATTCCTCCGCTTAGCTCGTTTGGAAAAGCGTCTAACCGCTCATGAAGTCTAACCATTTCAAGCACTTCGTGTCCTATTGTTTCTGCTTTTTTCATGTCGAAGCCTTTCACGCGCGGACCGTAGGTTACGTTGTTCCAAGCGTTCATGTGTGGAAACAGTGCGAAGGTTTGGAAGACGAATCCGATGTCTCTGTCTTCTGGTGGAACATCATTCACAAGCTTGTCTCCAATGTAGATTTCGCCTTCGTCTGGCTGAATTAATCCAGCAATAAGCCGCAGTAAGGTTGTTTTTCCGCACCCGCTTGGACCGAGCAGTGAGAAGTATTCTTTGTCGCGGATGTGGAGGCTCACGTTGTTTACCGCAAGGATTTTTCCAAATTTTTTTGTTACGTTGACGATGCGGACATCTGGCATCTGTTAGCCTCCTTCACCCACCGCGTTTGTTTTGGTTGTCTTTGCATAAATTTTAAGCGGTATATTAATCATGCTAGTATCTTCCTTTTCCTCTTACAATGAGTCTTAATGCAAGTAGAATGATGAATGAGAACAGAATTAAGTATCCACAGCCTAAACCAATCTCTAATGGGGTAGCTGGCACTTTCTGTACACCAAGCCGAGGAACCCAATCTACAAGAACCACTGGCGCGGTTTTTAATGTTGTTACTACGGCTACTGTTGCGCCTGTTTCGCTTACGCTTCTTGTGAACACCATTATTGCGCCTGAAAGGATGGAGTATTTAGTTAATGGGAAGATTATTGTTCTGAAAACTCCGAGGGGTTTGGCGCCGAGGGTTCTCGCGGCTTCTTCCAAGTCTGCGCTTATTCTTTCTGTGGCTGCGGACATGGACCTCACAAAGTATGGGTAAGTAATTGCTAAGTGCGCAAAAATTAGCAGCAGCATTTCAGGCATGAAGGCAAAGGTGTCTTTCCAGAAAAATTTAAGCGAGACGCCGAGGGCTATTGAAGGAACGATTAACGGAATATTCACGAGCACATCCAGCGTCCCCGAGAGCAGTTTTCCAAACTTTCTTCGTGCAATAAGTATCGCCATTGGCAATCCTATCACAACATTTAAAATTGTGACTACTGCACCCAGAAAATATGAGATGAGAATACTCTGCCAATAGTCTCCCCAAATGCCTCCTCCAGAAAGCGACTTTGGCAGCGTGTCAGTGAAGATAGCTTGAAGCGCGGGCAACGCTACGAAAAGGGATGGAATAAGCACTATTGCAAGAAATATCAAAAGCGTAACACTGTTTCTGGAAGTTGTCGCTTTTGAATAGCTCAGTTTTCTCTCCCATGAGGGCCATATCTTTTTTGCTGGAATTTTTAGTCTTGGTCCTAAGATGCGGATTACTGCAAAGATGGCTACGGCGATGGCGATAAGTATGAAGCTTGCGAATGCTAAAGAGCCTTCATATGTGGATTTGCCAACTGTGCCTGCTTTGAAATCGTTTGTAACGTTTTGTATGAAGACTGGACCGTTTTCGAATGCTCCGGCAACCATGAAGGTTGCGCCAGTTTCCGAAAGTGATCTTGCAAAAGCTAGTATGAAGGCTGCTATTAATGAAGGCTTAATGATTGCGAAGGTGACGGTTCTTGACGCTGTGAAGGGCGGCGCGCCAAGCGTTCTAGAAGCCTGTTCATATTCAATTTTGTAGTCAAGTAATGCTCCGACGATTACTCGTACTACTACTGGATAGGAGAATGTGAAGTGGAGTAGGATGACGAGAAGCCAGCCTGGCGAAGCAAGCGGGTTTCCGAAAAGGCCGGATATTCCGTTTGGTTCGCTCCAGAACAGCAATAGCGAATAGCCAAGCGCAGCCGTGGGCACTACGAATGGAATGTCTGCTAACGTGTCAAGAACGTTTAGCCATTTTGATTTTCCGCGTGTGATGAGCCACGCCATTGGAATTCCAGTAACCACGTCTAAGGCTGAAACGAGTAAGGCTACTAGGAACGAGTTTTGAACAGCGTTCAGCGAGCGTGACATGAGGTCTGGCTGGTCTAGAACCGTTTGCATTGCGTTCCATTTTACGATTATTCCAAGAAGTGGAGGCAGCAGTATCAATGCGAAAAATAGAATTACAGCAGTTAAGTATACTGTGTACTTGACGCTTTTTTTTGATGAAATCCTATCTAGTGCTTCTGTGATTTTGCGTTTATGCAAGCTTTCTCCGCCTAAACTTCACTCCAACAATTCTTGAATCGCGTATCTTCTGTGATTCGTTGTTTTAGCTGATAAATTTTCCTTAGAAAAAGGTGTCAGTTCGCCCGTCGAGTCACATCACTGCTTTGGCTCTGTTGACTCTCTGCTTCATCATCCAAACTGAAAGTGAAGGTGCGATAAGACTTAAGGTTTTTGTGTTGTAAACTTTTATGTGTAGTAATGTGGTGTGTGAGATTATGGATGTGTTAGAGGCTATTAAGGGAAGAAGGAGCATTCGCGCTTTCGAAAGTCGAAACGTGCCAGACGAGCTTGTTGAAAAGCTGATTGATGCGGCTCGTTGGGCGCCTTCGGCTGGAAACATTCAACCGTGGGAATTCGTTGTTGTTCGCAAGTCAGAAATCAAAAGAATGCTTGCTGAAGCTGCGCTTAACCAATCGTTTATTGAAGAAGCGCCCGTTGTGATTGTTGTTTGTGCAAATGAGAATCGTTCCATGCAGGGCTACGGCGTCCGCGGCAAAACTCTATATTGCATACAAGACACGGCGGCTGCTATCCAAAACATTCACTTAACTGCTTATTCTCTTGGACTGGGCACGTGTTGGGTTGGCGCTTTCAAAGAAGAAAAAGCAAAAGAAATTTTGAAGGCTCCGCAGGGAATAAGACCAGTAGCTATAATTCCCGTTGGCTATCCAGCCGAAACTCCTCCGCCGAGAAACAGAAGACCAATAAGTCAAATAGTCCACTACGAAACTTTCTAAACAAAAATGAAATTTTAATATCTCTGCATGTACACTTTAGTTTGTGAGGTTAATTATTGCGGTATGCCGTAATTGCTGATGCTTACGAAAAAATCGAAGCTACAACTAAACGCTTAGAAATGACCGACCTTCTAGTTGACCTTCTTAAAAACACGCCAAAAGGCATAATCGACAAAGTCGTATACCTAACCCAAGGCAAATTATACCCAGACTTTGTCGGTCTCGAAATAGGTGTGGCAGAAAAGCTTGCAGTAAAAGCTCTCGCAAGGGCTTCTGGAAGAAGCGAAAGCGAAATTGAAGAAGACTTGAAAATAAGCGGAGACATAGGCGAGACCGCCCAGAAACTTATTGCAAAAAAGAAGCAAGTAACCTTTTTCCAACAGCCCTTAACAGTTCAAAGGGTTTACGAAACACTAGATAAAATGGCTAAGGCTTCTGGCTCAGGCGCTGTTGATACTAAAATGTCTCTTTTGGCTGGGCTTCTGGCAGACGCAACTCCAAAAGAAGCAAAATACATAATGCGCACCGTCACGGGAAACCTACGCTTAGGCATAGCTGACATGACAGTTCTCGACGCTTTAGCAATAGCCTACGGAGGCGGAAAAGAAACCCGCGAACACATAGAACGCGCCTACAACATTTCCTCAGACCTCGGAAGAGTCGCCCAAGTCGCAGCCGAAAAAGGATTAGAAGGCATCAAAAAATTCCAAGTCATAGTTTTCGAGCCAATCCGACCCATGCTGGCCGAAAGACTCTCCTCGCCCGAAGAAATACTGGACAAACTTGGCGGGAAATGCATAGCCGAATACAAATATGACGGCGAAAGAATTCAAGCCCACAAAAAAGGCGACCAAGTTATCCTCTATTCCAGACGCTTAGAAAATATCTCCAACCAATACCCAGATGCCGTCGAACTAATCAAAAAACACGTAAAAGCAAAAGACGCCATTCTCGAAGCTGAATGCGTCGCTATAGACCTCGAAACAGGCGAAATGCGCCCCTTCCAAGAACTAATGCACCGCAGACGCAAATACGAAATCGAAAAAGCCATGGAAGCCTACCCAGTCTCGCTTTTCATGTTCGACGCGCTTTACGTTGACGGCAAAGACCTAACACTAGAACCCTACCCAATCCGCCGAAAAACACTCGAAGAAACAATACAAGAAAGCGAAAGAGTACAAACAGCCAAAAGCCTAATCACCAGCAACGTGAAAGAACTAGAAAAATTCTTCCTAGAAGCCATCGAAAACGGCTGCGAAGGACTCATGTGCAAATCCATCGCTGCAGACTCCGTTTATCAAGCCGGCGCAAGAGGATGGCTATGGATAAAATACAAACGCGACTACAAAAGCGAAATGACAGACACCGTCGACCTAGTCATCGTCGGCGCATTCCACGGCAGAGGAAAACGCGCCGGAACCTACGGCGCCCTACTCTTAGCAGCTTACAACCCCGAAAGCGACACTTTCGAAACCGTAACAAAATGCGGGACAGGCTTTACAGACGAAGATTTGGAAAAACTGCCAAAAACAATGCAAAAACACATTGTGCAACATAAACATTCAAGAGTCAATTCGTTGCTTGAAGCTGATGTTTGGTTCGAGCCCGTCGTGGTGATTGAAATTTTAGGCGCAGAAATAACCCTTAGTCCAATCCACACGTGTGCTATGGACTCGATAAGAAAAGGAAGCGGGCTGGCAATACGGTTTCCGCGGTTCACGGGAAATTATAGACTTGACAAGGCAGCAGAAGATGCGACCACAACTGAAGAGATTGTTGAGATGTATAAAAGTCAACTCAAAACAATCACAGAATAATAGGCAAGAGTTATTCTGATAGTTTATGCAATTTTTAAATGATACATTTTTTAGGTTATTTGGAGATTTTCGCAAGATTTTAAAGCAAGGAAACCTTAAAATATAATTTGGCATAGAACCCTGTTTAGTTGGTTCTATGTTGCGAAATTGAAAGGAGAAAGGAAAATGAAAAAGAAAATAATCACTTTTCTAATGTTAACCTTACTACTAATAAGCACACTAGGAACAACATTAATCATAAACCCTTCTTTGGCAAAAGAAAACGAAAATACCCTTTCTGATGAAGATTTTATAAAAACAGTTAACGAGAAAACCGTTAACTCAAACACCCAAAAAAGCAAAGACTCCAAAGCTTCACGTGGAACCACAGATGGATGGAATTTTAACGATACAAACGCTTGGAAAAACTTCACTTACACAAATGGCGATAAGACTCGCCTAATAGTTGGGTTAGAAGATGAAAACCCTGAAAGTCTCAATGAATTAGCGGAAATAGCCGCAAAATATCAAGCAGAAATCGTCAACACCATTTCAATAAGAGGAAGAGTTAAAGCCGCTGTTGTTGAGCTCTCTTTCGCATCAGTAGCAACATTTGCCCAAGACGCAAAAATCATGGAACTAGCCAGCTACGTGGAACCCAACATGAAAGTTCAAACCCAATGGGTTCCCAACGACCCATACTGGACAAATCAGTGGGGTCCACAGAAAATAGAGGCAGACTGGGCATGGAACATCACCACCGGCAGTTCAGAAGTCCTCGTAGCTATTGTCGACACTGGCATTGACTATACACATCCAGACCTTGTAGCAAACTACGCGCCTTTAGGCTTTGACTGGGTAAACATGGATGCAGACCCGAAGGACGATTTTGGACACGGGACTCACTGTGCAGGCATAGTTGCAGCAGTACTGAACAATAGCATTGGCGTGGCGGGTTTAGCGCAAGTACGCATAATGTCAGAAAAAGTTCTCGACAGTGGAGGTTACGGCTACTGGGATTGGGTTGCAAACGGAATAATTCACGCAACTGACAGTGGAGCCGACATAATCAGCATGAGCTTGGGCGGTTATGGCGACAGCGAACTAGTCCACTCAGCAGTCAAATACGCCTATGATTCAGGAGTCCTCATAGTCGCCGCCGCAGGAAACGACAACACCAACATGAAATCATACCCTGCTGGCTACGACGAAGTAATCGCTGTAGCAGCAACAGACCAATACGACAACAAAGCATACTTCTCCAACTGGGGCGACTGGATTGAACTAGCAGCGCCAGGCGTCGACATATACTCAACAATGCCCACTTACTGGGTAACCATGAACAACTATGGCTTTCCAATGAATTACGCTTATATGAGCGGCACTTCAATGGCATGCCCCCACGTGTCCGGATTAGCCGCTTTAGTATTGAGTTTGCATCTTGAAAAGTCGAGAGACTGGTTAAGACTGTGGCTACGATATACAGCTGACGACTTAGGTAGCCCGGGCTTTGACGTTTATTATGGTTATGGTAGAATAAATGCAAGAAAAGCCGTTGGGCAGACCCCGCCAGAACATGAACTTATTGCCTATGCATGGCAAACACCACCATACGTTAAGCCTGGAACTTCAGAAACCATAAACGCAACTATACTTAATTTTGGAGAATACAACGAAACAGACGTAATTGCGCAACTTTTTGCAAACGATACCCTTGTAAATTCAACAATGATAGATTATTTGGCTTCTGGAAACGCAACAACAATTACTCTTACATGGAGCCCGGTTATTGAGGGATTATACAATGTTACGCTCTACATAACACCAGTGCCAGGAGAAACAAACGTAGACAACAACATGTTCTCAAAGAGCATCTACGTAGGAACGCCGGTCAAGGCTGTCGTATTACATTCTGCCGGTAATGTATATGGAGAAATCATCACCAATTGGCAAGTACTAAGCAGCGAATGGTACCTATTTGGCGACAAAATGGTTTACGTTGACTACACAACCCTAAACAAAGAAGGAATAACATACGAGGACATCGCAGCCACAGAAGCAGACGTTCTAATCATTTCATGCGCTTATAATCCATATTCTGGCTGGCAATTTACAGACGCTGAAATCGAGGCAATAACACTGTACATTCATGAGGGCCACGGGTTAATCATCACCGCTGGAACACTCTATTACGCAGTTCCAAATAACAACAAACTGGCAAGACTCATTGGAATAAACGAAACTACATCATGGACAGCAACTGGAACTGATTTGCTACATTTGTTAAACACCACTCATCCACTCTTCAAGAACGTTCCAAATCCCTTCGTCTTTGCATATGTTGGAACAGCTATTCCTTCCGATGGGCGATGGGACTCAAACGAATTAATAGAAGGTAAATATCTTGCTCTTGGGCATTATCAAGAAAGTGCCATAGTAACCTACAAAGGTTTAGTTTATATTTCTCCTTGGCTCGAAATCATACCCGCCTATTATCGTCATCACTTGCAACTACTTTACAACGCGATATTATGGTCACGTTACCCAAAACCAGAACACGAACTTACCGTTTCTCTCGAAACTCCAAAACATCTTAAACCAAACGAGCCAACGCTACTAAACGCAACGGTTTCCAACAAAGGACTGAACAACGAGACAAATGTCGAACTACAACTATTTATCGATGGCGCATCAGTTGACTCCATAACCATACCCGAATTACCTGTTGGCTCTTCCTACACTCTAAGCTATCTATGGACTCCAACCACACAAGGCATGTACAACATCACAGCCTACGCGCCACCCGTGCTTGGAGAAGAGCTTACAACAAACAACTTAGCCAAAAGATCAGTAATAGTATTATCCATTGCTGTGAAAAACGTTCTTGTCTACACAGACGACTATTACTTTACACCTTCTTTGCGATACGCGATTGTTGCTCTCGACAACCTGGGAATCAATTATACTCACTACGCTGATGATCCTTGGGGATTTGGCGTTGCATTAACGAGCCAACCTTGGGATCTCGTTATCGTTGACCACTGCAACTACTACGCATTAGGCTCTTATTGGACAGAAATTGAAGAATATGTACGCAATGGTGGGCTCTTAGTCTTAAGCACTTTCGACATCGACGGATCCAACTCTGAGCCAACGACTTTGTGGAATACCCTTGGGGTTCAATGGGTTTCAGACATGTGGTCACCAGAATCTGTATATCGGTGGGATCCTTCGCATTCAATTTTTACTTTTCCAAACACTGTAGGCGACCTCACCTCTTACATTGAAGGATATGCGGACGATGGAGATCACGTAATAGCGACCACGGGCACATCAATTGCTGGCTTCACAATGTCGCCTATAGGAAGTTATGCAGCTATTGTCGTAGGGAACACTTACCCAACAGTGCTTTTCACTTATATACTGGACGAGTTTCGTTACGACCAGGATGGTGACGGAAAACTTGACGCTATCGAATTGTGGGAAAACGCTATCGTTTACTTAGCAAAAGGCTACGAGCATGACCTCGCTGTATCCTTAGATGTTCCAAAGGTTCTTGAACTTGGCGACTCAACTCTGCTGAACGCAACTGTCCAAAATCGTGGCGCTAACAACGAAATCAATGTGGAATTGCAACTATTCGTAAACGGCACGCTTGTCGACTTTGTTTTGATTCCTGAGCTTGCGACTGGCACATCTTTTACGTTTAGTTATTCATGGATTCCAACAGCTGAAGGTGGGTACAACATCACCGTATATGCGCGTCCAGTGCCTGGCGAAGAATTCACAAAAAACAATGTAATAAGCAGAATTGTTGAGGTAAAGATTCTACCTGACATTCTAATCGTTGCTGATGATGACGCATCATACAAGATACGAGGTACAAGTCTGCCGGAATTTGAATACGCATTAACGATCAACGGCTACGAGTATTTCGTATGGCAAGAATCCAGCATGGGACGTCCACCACTGGAATTTTTGCTGAAGTTCAAACTTGTAATATGGACTTGTGGCGACTACTGGGGTTGGGCGGTTGACTCAGTGGATGCTGAAACGCTAGAGGCTTATCTTGCAATGGGTGGAAACATTTTGTTGGAGGGTGAAGACATAGGTTATGACCATTACATGGATAGGTTCATGGTTAATGTTGCTCATGCGATCTATCAAGTCGATAACACCGGAGCGTACGGATTAACTGTCACAGACCCGACTCATCCAGTTACACAAGGATTGCCAACGACCTTCACATGGCTTCAAGACCCTCCATACGATGATGGCGTATTCCCGACAAACGGGGGATTTGAAGTCATCAGATACGCAGATACTTTATGGACAGCTGTCACAGTATTCGATGGAACAGAAACAGGTTATGGCTCGGTTGTTTACTACGCTTTTCCAATTTATTGCCTTTGGCAGTCAGAAAGAGACATGTTGATAATTAACTCTGTAGGTTGGTTAACGCCTTCAGAACACGACTTAAAAGTTTCCTTAACAGCCCCCACATTTCTTGAACTTGGTAATTCAACACTACTTAATGCGACCGTTCAAAACAGAGGTCTAAACAACGAAATTAACATAGAATTCTCCATGCTAATCAATGGCACAGTAGTATACACTACCCTAATTGAGGAGTTGCCTGTAGGTAATTCTTATTCCATTAATTATCTGTGGGCTCCTTCAGAAACTGGAAATCATAACGTGACAGTTTATGCGTCACCTATACCAGGAGAAACGAATATAGCAAACAATGTTGTAACTCGATGGACTCATGTATTCTTCTATAGACGCTCTTATATTTCACATCAGTGGGTTGGCGGCGGCAGTTCTATGGGATGGCACGGAGACGATATGAGCTGGCAGTATACTTTACCTTTTAACTTTCCATACTACGAAATGAACTATAAAACAATCTATATTTCGAGCAACGGGCTGATAACATTCACTAGTCCTGATGCTAGTCCTAGTAACAGTGTAACTGATCTGAGCCGCAAATTGGCAATAGCAGTTGCATGGGACGACTGGATAACGAATGATCCTTATGACATTTGTGTATGGAAAAATTCCACGCATGTGGGTATCCGCTGGTTTGTGCGCGCCTATGGCTCAACCACAACTGCTAATTTTGAGGCAATACTGAGCAGAGAAGGCATAATACAGTGTAACTACGCATCATGCGATGGACTTGTCACGGCCACGATAGGCATTTCAAATGGTGCAGGCCACATAATTGCAGAAGACGTAACAGATCTTGATTTTATACACACAATAATTTTCTTGCCTTATCCAAGCAGACACGATGTGGCTGTTGTAGATGTTGTGCCATTCGCTAATGAAGTAAGGGCTGGTGAGAGCGTTAACATTGACGTTGTTGTTGAAAATCAAGGGAACTTCACCGAAGATTTCACAGTAACTCTATACGCACTTGAACAATTACTTTCAACATCAACTACTCACACAACTCTTTCTGGCTATCCAACGATTTCAGTAATTAATCCGGGCCCTGATGGCTATCCGAGTGAATGGACTGCTGGACCACCTAGATATCTTGGCACTTCTGATTTCATATTTTACTCAAATGAAACTTCTGTAGACGCTATGTTCTTTATCAACGTGACTGTTTACGATGTTGAACGTATAAAAGCCTGGCAGATAGGAATAATTTATGATAGTAGTATACTCGAATACGTTTCTGCTTGGCGTCCTTCTGACCATGTTTTTAAGCCTGTAGAGGAGATGGGCTGGCCTTTAATCGCTCCACCACCTGCAGACGACTATTTCAATGCAACTCACAAAATTCTAAAATGGGGTTGTACTTATCTCATGCCTGAAGGGGAAGAATGGAGTTTCAACGGAACAGGTCAGCTAAGCCAAATTCAATTCAAAATAATCAAAGAAGTAAACGAAACCTATCCAATAGCAAATGCATGGCTCTCCTTTGACCCTGAATGGACATCTCTATACCAACATCCATTAGGAGTAATAACACCGCAGATGAAATCTGGATACTTTGAATATTCATTGCCTACCGCTCCGCCACCACCAAAATACGTGATAGGAATCGTTACTATGTATGGCTTAGAGCCAGGAGAAAGGATAATTCTTTCTTTCCTATGGAACACTTCAGATATTATGCCTAGAAACTATATGTTGCTAGCAGAGGCAACAGGTGTTGTGTACGATGAAGATCCAGAAGACAATGTCTATTATGACGGAATAATTGTTGTTGTGCCAGGTGTAATTCGCGATATAGCAATAATTGACATAGTAGTTCCATCAAACAAAGTGTATCAGGGATGGGTTGTTAACATAACTGTGACTGTTGCGAATTTAGGAAACGCAACTGAAAACTTCACAGTCACATTATACTATGATAGCGTAAGCATATCAACTGAAACAGTATATAACTTGGAGCCTAACGCGTCCACTCAGCTTATTTTCAGCTGGAATACTACACATGTGCCATACTGTCACAACTACACCATAAAAGCTGTTGCCAGTGCACTTTCTGGAGAAATCGATGTAGACAATAACACTCTTGTTTATGGCTCAGTAAAGGTTAAAATGATGGGCGATGTTAACGGCGACGAAAAAGTTTCTATGGAAGACATAATGCTTATCGTAGATTCTTTCGGTTCTTATCCTGCACATCTAAGATGGCTTTTCGACGCAGACCTTGACCAAGACGGAAGAATCACTATGGGTGACATAGTTCTGGTCCTTTTGAACTTTGGAAGCTGTTAATTTCCCTTTTTTCTTTAAAATTATTGGGTGCTCAAAATATTGACTAATGAGCCCTTATTGAGTTTTTAGGCGTATAAAGATTGTTGAGAAGTTAGGAATGCTGATGATTTATAGACTTTGGAATGTTGTATTTTGCTTATTTTGCTCATGTATGTGTATCATCTAAAATACAAAAATCCATTAGATGAAGGAAATATGGAAAAAAGTTTCACAAATCTTATAAACTTCTGAGAGTTTTAAAAATATTTTGCGTAAACGCTATGTTACACTTGCGTTTATGCTAAAAAGGATAGGAGAAAGGAAAATGAAAAACCAAATAGCAGTAGTAGCGTTGCTTCTGATACTCCTTTTAAGCGCTATACCGATTATGCTAACGACAAAATCTGCTGAAGCAACCCCTAGTGGACCAAGTCTGATGGTAGATGACACACAAAACAAAATCAACGCTATGATCGGTGCCAAAAGTGGGTCAAATTTTACAGATAAAGCCACAGCAACCAATGTTGGTAGCGAAGAGCTAAATGGACTGCTTCTAGGCGTCTTCGCTAAAGAGATAGGCGGGACACTTACTCCAGGAGATGGCACTGGCTGGTGGTCTCTTGATGGTGTGATATGGTATCTTGCTCCGCCACTTGAAGTTTCTTCATACTTGGACTATCAAGTGGAAGTTATCACTGGTCCTGTTGGAGGAGTCACTTTACCTGTCGGGGCTTTTATGACACAGTATGGAAAAGTTCGGTTCAATAGAGACGTAAGCAATCAGGTTGAGTTTTTGGTGGTGATATTTAAAGACGTTAATGGTGACCGTAAGCTATCTGATGTAGACATTGTTGTCTCTAGTGGAGATTTTCCAGTGAAGCTTGACATCTGGATTTGGTGGACGACTGAAATTGAAGATCAAGGACTGTTTTACGACACAATTAAAGCAGCAATAGACGCTGCAAGCACGGGGCAGACAATTTTTGTCTATGATGGAACATACAATGAAGCCTTGTACATTAACAAAAGCCTCACTTTGAAAGCCGCAAGCAATCCAGTCATCACTGGCGCGCAAATGCGTGCTACTAATTATGGAAACAGACAAGCTACAATATTTGTTGAGAACGCCTTAAATGTTGTTTTGGAAGGCTTAGATATAGAGGGTCAAGGATTAGGCATACCTTCTGGTACTAAAAGCTATGCAATATTATATGAAAATTCCAGTGGATCGATCAGAAACTGCATAGCGTCTCCAAACACAATAGGCGATATGTATTCAGCAGCGGTGGCTTTCTGGGATAATTCTGTTGTAACAATTGAGAAGTGCTTAATCAGAAATTTTGGAAGAATTGGCATATACTCAAACAATGCTACTTCTATAATACAAGATAACGAAATAATTGGACAGGTCTACAGTCTAGACAATCAAGTTAACTATGGAATTGAGATCGAAGACTACACCGGCCCCTCTGTAGCTGAGATAGTCAGAAATAAAATATACGATTGTAACAACACTCATCCAAGTCCGCTTTGGTCATCCGCAGCAATAATTGTTGATATTTGGATGTATTACAATCAAGGCAGCATGATGCCCTCCACAGTTACCATAGAAAACAACGAAATTTACAACAACTACGAAGCAATTGAAATAACAAAAGGCATGTTATCTCATGCCCATTATAACAATATTTACAACAACCCATATGGCATCTTCAACTGGGGCGCCAATTACAATGCAGACAATGCAACATTTGATGCGCGTTTCAACTGGTGGGGCGACACAAGCGGACCTTACCATTCCACAACAAACCCGTCTGGACTTGGAGGCGAAATTGGTGATAATGTTAAATATAGTCCATGGCTTGGAGCATCGTTTGCAACTACTCCAAGAACTTATCATGTAAACCCAACGGGTACTATTCAAGAGGCTGTCAGTGAAGCAAGTTCAGGAGACACCGTGATAGTCCACTCTGGAACATACGATGAACAAGTAGTAATTGCTAAGAGTTTGACTCTTCAAGGCATGGGCGACAGTACGATTGTAAAGCCTTCTTCCGCAGGGAAGCTTGCCACAGTGCTTGATGGGCATTGGTGGGGCACATCTAAACAAGTAGCCGGCATTATTGTTGCAAACGTTGCCACAGGAAGCGGTGTCATCGTGAAAAAACTGAAAATAGACGGGGAAAGCGTGACTACTCGACCAACAGGCGCAGATTTCGTCGCTGGAATCTTTTATCGCGAAACTGGCGGTTTGATCGACTCAGTCAATATTACAGGGATAACCGTTACCGATGCGGGTACTGCAGTAAGAGGTTACGGCATCTATCTTTCTGCGGTAGCTAATACCGTCGCTGTTGAAATAAAAGGCTCCACGCTAACAAACTACGACAAAAACGGCATCGATGTCCACGGTAGCAAACTCACAATTAACATTCATGACAACAACTTTACCGGTCGAGGACCTTTGCCTTCCGGAGACGAAGTCCAAAATGGCATTGTTGTTATGGACGGTGCGAAAGGAACTATAAACCGTAATAGGATAAGTGACCACATTTACACTCCCGAAACTTGGTGGGGTGCTGGAATCCTGTTTATGGATAGCAGTGGTTCAGCCACTAAAAACATCATAACTAACTGCCAAATTGGAATTATCTATCAAGACAGTAGCGGTTCAGCAGACGGAAACATCGTGAACGGTGGAAGCGTCGGGCTATTAGGCATATGGGCACAGTACACTAAAGCAGGAACTTGGCTGGTGACTTTTACAAGCAATACTATAAACGGAGTTCATGATACGTCAGGATATGAAAACGCAGCAACAGGTGTTCAAAGCTGGGCTGAAAATGCGTTTATCACTGTAAAAATAGAAAATAACCAGCTTTCAGGCGACAGACTAACATCTGCTGACGGCATTTTTATCGGGGACTTTCCAGAATACGAGCCTGCTGGTGAAATAACCGCCACAATAACGAACAATATCGTTTCTGGATGGCAGCACGGCATCCGTTTGGTAAGCTCGATAACTGCTGCAATTATTAAGGGCAATACTATTTTCAATAATCTCGGACACGGCATCTACGTCGAATCAGCTGTAGATGTTGCTGGCGTCTACGTTAACCTCAATAACATACAAAGCAATGATGAATACGGCATTTTGAACGGCGGAACAGGCGTTCTTGACGCACGCTTCAACTGGTGGGGCGACTCCACAGGTCCTTATCATGAAACAAGCTGGGAGTACATGGGTGAGCCTTATGGTCCACATTTCGGTTTGGGAGACAACGTAAGCGACTACGTCCTGTACGACCCATGGCTTGAGTATTACGTGCCGCTTCCACAACCCACAATGCGAGTGGAACCAAGCAGCTATCAAGCTCTTAGGTTGAACGAAACTTTCAATATTAATGTAACCTTAAGCAACCTAAGTGTAGGTTGGAGAACGGCGGGTGTTCAGTTTAGGCTACAGTTCAATAGCACATTACTAGAAGTCGTAAGCGTAATCGAAGGACCTTTCATGAAACAACATGGTGAAACACTATTCTTTTACTACGTTGAATATGGAGATCCTTTCTATGGAGACAATATAATTGTAGGTGTCGTTCTACTACCTCAAGAAGAAGGTGAATGGACGGAGTGGCCTAGCGGTACAGGAACAATAGCTACTATAACATTTCGAGCGAAGTATCAGCCTAGAGGGCTAGACAAGCCAAAGTCCACTTGCGATTTGAA
Organism: Candidatus Bathyarchaeia archaeon; assembly: GCA_038873195.1. NCBI lineage: Archaea > Thermoproteati > Candidatus Bathyarchaeota > Bathyarchaeia (SeqCode) > Bathyarchaeia archaeon. Next base: position 69,770 of record JAVZEV010000001.1, read on the forward strand.
ACTTGATGACACTTTAATAATGAGTAGTGAAGGAGAACGAATTACTCACAGCGTTCAACATGGATACTACGAAATTCTGCCAGTTCACATTGCAGATGTAAACTTTGACCGAAGAATCAACATGGATGATCTGATGATAATTGTAAACGCTTTTGGCGCTTATCCTGGGCATCCAAGATGGAATCCAATCGCAGATATAACTTTAGATGGAAGAGTTTCAATGGGCGACATAATTGAAGTTGTGACAAACTTTGGGAAAGTCTACTAAATACAGAAAGCGCAACTCCCCTTTTTTCTTTTTTTAATACACAATGAAAATTAAATATGAAAAGTAGACATTTGAGTTATAATTGCAAAAGAATGGCGCATTAAGGTTGCTTAAATCGGCGAATGTTTTCTTTGTCTTGAGTGTTTCTCAGAAGGGTTATCGTTGCTATTGTAATGTTGGTCTATTTTTTACCTGTCTTGCATAGTGTTAGTTAAGTTTGAAACTGTTTTGTCAACGTAAATCCAGAAATCGCGTTTAAGTTTAAGCCATTCTTCGTCAGATTTTAATTGTTTTCTAAGAAAATATCCGCCGCCAAACATTGTGACTAGCATAATTGATGCAGGCAGTTTTCTCTTATGTTCTTCTTTGCATAATTCGAATGTTATAGAGAATTTTTCTGGTTTTCCTTCTATGCTTACGGAAACGTATCCGTCTATTTTATAGTACTTTGAGTCATCTGCAAATATTTGATAGCCTTTATCTGTTGTGCCTTTTACTGCGTTAAAGTCTTTTTCTTTAAAGAATTCGCCTATTTGGTCAACGAGTAATTCTAAGTTTACGTTTCTATCCGTCCAGCTTTTTTGCATTACGATAACCTGTGTTTTAAATGTTTCAGTATTTTTAATAGAGTCGTGTTCAACTTTATATATTTGATGTATACCTTAAAAGATGCAAAATAATGTTGGTGAGGTTTCAAGATATGATTAATTGGAAAATTCTTCCGTTGGTCGTCTTTTTTTTGGGTATGTTCTATTTTGGGTCGTTGCGTATTGGGAATTTGCATATGAATGTGCTTTCTCTCGCAAGCGGTGTAGTTATACGTGTTCCAAGTGACTACTCGAGTATAACTGAGGCTTTGGCTCATGCCTTGGATGGTGATACAATTATTGTTGAGCCCGGTACATATAATGAATATCGTATGGAGGTGAATAGAACAGTAAAGATAATTGGGATGGACCGTGAGGGAGTTATAGTTAATGGTGGTGGAACAAGCGATTTTATATTTAAGATCAATGCTCATAATGCTGTGATAGAGAATTTGACATTACAAAACACGATTCTGACTGGGGAGGTTGCTTCTGCTGTTTATCTGTACAATGTTATGAACGTGACGGTAGATAATTTGATAGTCAAGAATGTTTTGCATGGGCTTCAGCTTGTAAGATCGAATTTTTCTCAGATTTTAAATAATCATTTTATGGAATGTAATCGTGGCGTTTTTATTCGAGATTCAAGTTGTAACAGCACTATTGTTGGTAATACCTTTGAAAATGTCTCTATGGTTATTTACATTGCCGATTCTAATTCTCAGTATACTAAAGTATTTCATAATAATTTTGTGAGCACGAATCTAACAGTCTTTGCTGCGACGAGCTTCTTTGATGGTGGATATCCGTTAGGTGGTAATTATTGGAGCAATCACTTTGCTGTGGATTTTAATCATGGGGTCGAGCAGAATTTGATTGGAAGTGATGGCATTTTTGATGAGGCATATCCATCATTTGATGACCCGTTGGATAGATATCCATTGGCACATCCTTTCTTGATGTTTGATGTGGATGTTGAGGATAAGAGTTTTGAAGTGTATATTTCTTCGAATGCAACTTTAAATTCCTACAATCTCAATGTCTCTGAAAAATCGTTAGTTTTGATTCTAAATGGCGTTGCAGGAAGTAGTGGTTCTTGTAGAGTGGTAATTCCCAAAGAATTGCTGTCTTCTGGTTCTCTGGGTGACTGGAGTGTTTTGTGCGATGGGGAAAACGTGCCCTATTTGTATCCGTATGAAGACGAATATTTTACATATTTGTATTATAGTTATGTGCAATCTACGTCTAGCAAAATTCAGATAAATGGAACATGGGTTGTTACTGAGTTTTCTGTTTTGACGGTTTTGTTTATGTTTTGCATTTTGCTTATCATGGGAATAAAGATTAAGTGTTTGAATGTGTAGGTTTACTATAGTGTTGGGTGTTTGGTTTGAAAAAGACTGAAACGCTGGCTGTGACTCTTTTGCTTCTTCTTCTTGGTTTGTCTTCGATTGTTATTGCTTTTCAAACAGTTACAAAATTTAATCTCGTCAAGAGTTTTGACCGAGCTGGCACATGGAGTGTTTCCGGTACTTTGGATGTGGGAGAGTCATTGGCTTTCATGATTTTTCCTGATTCTCAATGGAGTTTTCTTGTTCCGTCGGAGGAAGAGTATCCAGTTGTTATTAACATGAGTGTTTTAACTCCTGATTATGGAATGGCAAATCTTTCCTCCATTTATACTGTTACTTATGTTCAATCAGGTCTTCTTCCTTCGATTATTCTGTCTCCGGTCAACTTTAGCATTGTCGAAGTGAACACGACGTGTTTGGAGTTTAGTTCTTTTTATACTACTGATGAGGTTGCTGGTGTTTTGTTTATTGGAGACGTGAAGGTGAGTGGTAATTTTACGGTTGTTGTTGATGAAGCGTCCATTAAAGAGAATTTCTATCCTAGTGAGCGTCCGCCTCGTAAGTTAACTCTTCGGGGGTATATTCGCGGTGTTGAATATCCTGGTATTCTGTTTTTGCCTGTGGGATGTGTTTTTGTTTCTTTAAGTATGGTTGTTTTATGGTATGGGTTTAGACATAAGAAAGTTGAAAAGCGTGGGAAGATTAAAAGCGCAAGCGTCACGCGGATTTTCTGCGTTTTGAAATAGAAAAAAGAACTGAAACAATCTTCCGTAAAAATTAAATAGTCCAGAGAGTAAGTATTTCGTGCAGAAAAAATGAGAAGGGAGAGAGGAAAATGTACAAAAAACTTTTGATAGTTAGTTTGGCATTATTTGCTTTGATGCCTCTTGTGATTTCGCCGAAAATAGCATTTGCTGCCATAACAAACCCCATGGAGATTGTCGCGGACACGATTCCTGGCGGTGGCTATTACACAATGGATCCTGCAAACTGTTATGATACGGCAAGCGCTGAACTGCTCTTCAACGTTTACGAAACTTTGATTTTCTTCGACGGCGAAAGATACGACTACTTCATACCACAGTTAGCAACGCAAGTGGTGGTTGGTCCTCCAGCTGTTGGTGCACCAGCGTACACGAACTATACGCTTTACTTTGAGATTCGTGTTGGTGTGCCATTCCACACATGGAGCAGATCAGACCTTGGCGACTACCATTGGGATCAGTTTTACTTGACGACTGAGGATGTTGAGCACAGCCTTGAACGTTGGATGGTCAACGATTACATTGGTGGACCACAATGGATGATCTATGAGGCTTTGCTAAGCTGCATGGGTGGAGAGCCAACAGCAGAGTTTGGAACTATGATTGATCAAGCTGTCGAAAGTAACTCAACTCATGTATGGCTAAACGTTGCTAACAGTGGTCGTGCCACTGGCACTCCTACATCATTCACGCCAGTTCCATTGTTTGAGACTAATCCAGCGAGTCCATGGTATAATCGTCAACGCCCAGCATTCTGGACTGAAGCTGCTGCTTTGCCTATAGGCTATCCGTTGAGAGTGCTCTTCCAGGTTCTGTCTCAGTCATGGGCTTCAGTTATGAGTAAGCGTTGGTTGCTTGAGGTTGTTGACCCGATGGCTGAGGCTGCAGGTCACCCAGTTGGAGAATGGCCTGGAACATGGGACAACTGGACACTCTACCACTGGCCAACCAGTCCACTCATCGACCCCTACAACGACTTGCCAACAATCGACTCCATTCCAGGCACTGCAGCTAACCCAGGACTGACATGCGGAACAGGGCCATTCATCCTACAGAGAGCTGACCCAGGAACCGAATGGTCAGCCGTCAGATACGCTGATTACTGGCGAGGCTGGCCGCTTGATTGGCCAAATCCACCATATCCAGATAGCACATTGCCACCTTCCGGTATAAAGCCGAAAGGCTATGTTGACAGATACACTGTTAGACAAGCAGCAACAGCGACCAGAATCGCTGAACTGCAATCTGGCGCATGTGACTTCTCGGCAATTCCACGTGCACGTGCTGGCGAATTGCACGTAGGTGGCGATAGGAACGGTCCAACACTGTCTGGTATTAGATTAAACTATCCAGTGTTCGGCTTGGCTGTGGACAGCTTCCACATGACCGTTGACCTTGTACCCACAGACGATAACCGCTACGGAAAAATCTATCCGGCAGACGAGCTTCATGAAGATGGTATCCCAAAGAACTTCTTCAGCAACATAAACGTCCGAAAAGCCCTTGCACATCTGATAAACTTCACAATGATAGTCAATAACATCTACTTGACTGAAGGCTATCAACCGTATACTGTGGCGCCAACAGGCTTGCCATACGTATACACTGACATTCCACAATACTATTACAGCGAAGAAAAAGCCGCACAATACTTAGATGCAGCATACTTTGGCGCAACTAAACTTACCAGTGTTGGATTCACATTAACTATTCTCTACAACTCTGGAAACACCAACAGGCAAGCTATCGCCGAACAAGTAGCTGCCTCATTAAACAAAGTGGCAGGCGACCATGGCTGGCCGTTCCATGGAACAACTGCAGCACCAGCATGGGGTGAATATCTCTCTGCAATGGACGCCCACAAACTTCCAGTCTTCCTAATCGGTTGGCTGGCAGACTACGGCGATGTCCACAACTTCCTAACCCCATATGCTCACGGTACAGGCGGAACATTCGCCTTAGCGCAGAACTACAATAACGCCACAATAACCGCTAAACTGAACGAAGCAATCTATACTCCTGACGGTCCTGCTAGGGGCGCACTCTATCACGATGCAGAAATAATGTTCGCGCAAGACGTTCCAACAGTGCCGCTGTCAGTAGCATGGGGAAGAGGCTACATGAGAGACTGGATACAAGGAATGTACTACAACCCGATATATCCAGGCTTATATGCAGCAAACAAGTGGAAGTGGGAAATGACAACAACGCCGGGCGCTGAAGGCTACTTTGTAGGTGACGTAGACTTTGATGGCAGAGTAAAGATGGATGATGCAATACATGCAGTGAACTCATTCGGTGCATATGCAGGCAAGAGCGGAATGCCAACCTTCCACATAAGATGGAACTTCCGCGCAGATGTAGATGACCAACCAAGATACAGATGGCGCGACAGAAAAATCGACATGGGTGACATTGTAGGAATCCTCGCCAACTTCGGCAAAACAAGCGTTCCATGGCACACGTAAATTAGTAATCAGCACCTTTCATTCCCCCCTTTTTCTTGGTTTTGAACAAATTCTGGGCATCTGTAATGCACTTTGCATTTTCAGCAAATCTTTAATTGTTATCATGCAGAATGCTCGGAGAGTTGAAAATATTCCTGTTTGAAGATTATGCTGGTATCCACAGAATTTTTTACAAAAATTTTGGAAATATATTTCGACAAAGTTATAAGTTGAAGTTTCTAAGTCATCATAGGAGAAAGGGTCAAGCATGGGATTAAAAGAATATGTGATAAGGCGACTAATCCTAGTATTTCCCATAGTTTTAGGCGCAATACTGCTCGTTTTTGCAATTACACAAATGTTCCCAGCTGGTCAAAGAGCCGCATTATACGTAAGAAGCGAAAGAGACATTGGAAGACTTGACGAGTTCGTTGCTAAGTACCATCTAAATGCCTCAGCCCTCGACCAGTTCGCTAACTGGTTCTCGGAAGTTCTTCAGGGAAATTTTGGGTATTCACGAAACCCATATGGAAGAGGACCTGTTCTCCAAGTAATGTTGCAGAAATGGCCTGCCACAATCGAATTAGCGATCTGTATTGCACCTATAACTATACTATTAGGAGTTTTTTTGGGAGTAAAATCCGCCGTATACAGAGATAAACCGTTCGACCACGCAACCCGCCTGTTATCCATAAGCGGTTACTCTGTGCCATCATTTTGGCTTGGCATGATCCTTATCGCTATAACAGTCGCATTAACTGGTTGGATGCCAATACATCGCGTTTCAACAGAATATAAAAACATAGTTTCTGACTCCTCCAAGTTTACAATTTATACCGGATTCTATACAGTTGACGGAATATTGAATGGGCTAGTTAATGGAAGACCATATGGTTACGAGGTAACATTAGACGCAATAAAACACATGATTCTTCCAGTGATTGTAGTAACCACAATTAATGTTGCCGGTTTAATTCGACTAATGCGTTCAAGTATGCTTGAAGCCCTTACTAAGGGCTATATAATTACTGCCAGAGCAAAAGGCCTGAAAAGAAGTGAAGTAATCAATAGACACGCGCGAAGAAATGCTCTAATCCCTGTGGTAACAGTTTCTGGTATGATGGTCGCAGGATTAATGAGCGGCCTTGTAATCACAGAAACTGTCTTCAATTTTAGTGGTATAGGCCAATGGGCAGCGGCGGCAGCAACAGGAGTCGGCGGAGCACCTGATGTACCCTCAATTGTGGGATTCACCTTTTTCACCGCGTTCCTCTTTATCTTCTCAAACCTTATAGTAGATGTTTTATATGCTTATATAGATCCAAGAATCAGGCTGGGATAAGCTATGGTCTTTAAGAGATCAAAGAAAGATGCAGTTAAGACGCCTTCACCAAGAATTAAAGAATTGAAGTTCATGTTAAGTCGTGTGGTTAAGAGCCCCTTATCTCTTCTAGGCAGCGCAATAATAATATTCTATGGGGTTATGGCGCTTATGGCTCCGGTGCTTGCACCTCCTAACCCATCTTGGGATATACAAGGCTATCCGGGAAAGAGTCCTTTTATTATTCCACGTGTTACCTATACGATGCAACCTCAACCTCCAACACCACAAAACCCGTTTGGGCTAACTCCTGAGGGCTATGACATTTACTACGGCTGCGTATGGGGATCAATTACTGCGTTCCGTGTGGGCGTATATGTTGTAGCTTTATCTCTTATAGCTGGTTTATCAATAGGTCTAGTTGCAGGATATTACGGTGGGATAATAGACGAAATTCTGATGCGGTTCACAGATATTATTATCGTATTTCCAGGGCTCATATTGGCAATGGCTTTTGCAATAGCTCTACCTCCATCACTTGCAATTACACTTAGAGAAGTATTACCAATCGCTTCTATCATACTCCTTCTTTTAACTATTACACCACTCCTATCACGCAAGGGAATACGCTGGACATGGATAATATTACAAGATGCAACAATCCTAACTCTTGCTATTTCAATATTGCTTTTTACCAACAACTTGCCAAACATTACACTGTTATCTTTTGAACTTACAAAACTTGATAAAACCTTGATAGCACTAGTTCTCGTCGGCTGGCCAGGCTACACAAGAGTGATACGCGGTGAAGTTTTAAGAGTACGAACAGAAGACTACATAGAAGCCGCAAAAGCTGCAGGATGTTCAGACTTTAGAATAATAATGAGGCACATTTTACCAAACGCGGTTTATCCGGTCTTGATTTTGGCATCACTTGACATTGGCTCCATCGTGTTAACAGCAGCGGCCTTAAGCTTTTTAGGCATTGGTTCTGATCCAAACTTTGCTGATTGGGGGCAGCTTGTACAAAAATCTCAAGATTGGATTAGTTCAGGAAACCTGCTTCCCATATGGTATATCTGGGTAATACCAGGCGCTTTCATATTCGGGTTTTCTCTAGGATGGAATCTACTTGGAGACGCGATAAGAGACATACTAGACCCAACCTTGAGGAGAAGATAAAAATGGCGGGAAAAGCAGAAACTACTCTGAAAATTGAGAATCTGTTGTTAAGATTCTACACCTATGAAGGTGTAGTTGAAGCATTAGACGGCGTAAACTTGGAGATCAAACCAGGAGAAATATTAGGACTTGTAGGGGAAACTGGATGCGGAAAGAGTGTAACAAGTCTCTCTGTAATGCAACTTGTTCCAAACCCAGGCGTAATTGAAGGAGGAAAAATACTATATAACTTGAATGGGCAAATAGTTGACCTAGCAAAACAAAAGGATGACTTTCTAAGACGCATACGTGGTGATGAAATTTCCATGGTTTTCCAGGAACCGCGAGCATACCTAAACCCAGTATATTCAGTAGAATATCAAATAGGCGAGGTTCTGCTGCAGCACCGAAAGAACGAACTTATAAAAAGTGCGTTGGAAGAAATAAAAGCTAACCATGCTAAAAAATTGGAAATAAAAATAAAGAAAATTGAAGAAAACATTGAGAGTTTGAAGATGAAAGGAGAAAAAGAAAACAAGGCAAAGATTGAAGAATTAACAAGAAAAATTGAGAAACTGAAGAAAGAACATCCTCGAAGTTTCACAGTAAGGATTTATGAAAAAATGCTGCGCAATCCAAACGCTTGGTCCATTAGAATTTTGTTCAGAATACCAATAGTCAATAGATTTAAAAAATGGCTAAAGTTTGCAGTCAGAAAAGAAGTTATCAATATATTACGGGGAATGCAAATAGCTGATCCAGAAAGAGTTGTAGACATGTACCCTCATGAACTTAGTGGCGGAATGGCTCAACGTGTTATGATCGCTATGGCTCTCGTATGCAATCCGACACTTCTAATTTGCGACGAGCCAACAACAAACCTTGATGTTACTGTCCAAGCACAGATTCTCGAACTGATTCGAGCATTAAGAGAACAATTCAAGTCGTCCATACTCTACATAACCCACGATTTAGGAGTAGTCGCTCAACTTTGTGAACGTGTAGCAGTCATGTACGCTGGTAACGTTGTGGAATTGGCAGATGTTAATTCGCTTTTCAGAGAACCGCTTCACCCATATGCTAAGGCCTTGCTTGAATCCATTCCACGACCGGGACAAGAACTCAGATCCATTCCCGGAACTGTGCCAAGCTTGATTAGCCCGCCAAGAGGTTGCCGTTTCCATACACGATGCCAATATGCGATGCCAATATGTGAAAATAAGAAGCCATTGTTCATTGAAGTTAAGAAAGATCATTATGTTGCATGTCATCTTTATGGAGGGTATGACAAGTGAGCACGTTTATTCATGTAGAAAGACTTAAAAAATATTATCCTGTTTTGGGCGGTGTATTTAAGAGAAAAGTTGCTGAGGTTAAAGCTGTAGATAATGTCACACTAAGTATACACAAAGGTGAATGCTTCGGATTAGTAGGCGAATCTGGTTGTGGAAAGACAACACTTGGAAAAACAATATTGCGGCTGCTTGAGGCTAACGCTGGACACATATACTTAAACGCGCCAGAAAGCGTAATTAAAGAAATAAATGCTTTGGAAATGCAACTGAACGAGGCAAAAAAGAAGAAGGCGCCACGAAAAGAGCTATCGTTGCTCAAGAGAAAGTTGAAAAACCTTTGTGGAGAGTATGATTTAGTAACTTTTAAAGGTAATAAACTTAAAAATCTGCGTCGGCGAATGCAAATTGTCTATCAAGATCCTACCACATCGCTTGACCCTAGAATGCTCGTGAAAGATATAGTTGCTGAACCTTTGATAGTACAAGGTATAGCAAAAGGTGCTGAAGCACGCGAACGGGTAATTAAAACCTTGGAAAGTGTAGGGCTAAGTGCAAACCAGTTATTTAGATACCCGCACGAGTTTAGTGGTGGTCAGAGACAGCGTATAGCCGTTGCAAGGGCAATTGTTACGCATCCAGAATTTGTTATTTTGGATGAGCCTACATCTGCGGTTGACGTGTCTGTTAGGGCTCAACTTCTCAATCTTTTTAAAGAGTTGCAGAAGGATCTGGACTTGACATATCTTTTCGTGAGTCATGACCTCAGTATTGTTGAAGTGATTAGCAATAGAGTAGCAGTTATGTATCTGGGCAAGATTGTGGAATATGCTCCAACCGAAGAAGTTTTTAAGAACGCACTACATCCCTACTCCCAAGCTTTAATAGGATCCGTACCTATTCCAGACCCCTCAAGGCGTAAAGAAAGAGCACCTTTAAAGGGAGAAGTTCCTAGTCCAATAAATCCGCCTTCTGGTTGTAGATTCCACCCACGTTGTCCATTAGCTATGGATGTTTGTCGAAGGGAGGAACCAACGCTAGTGGATGTTGGGCGCTCTCATTACGTGGCTTGCTATGCTGTGACCGGCTGATTTTTCATCTTTTTCTTTTTTAGTTATATTTTATTAATGAATAGAAGATAATTCCGGAATGCTTAAATTCTCAAGTAGTCTTAGTAATCTTGCTGAAAAAGAAAGGAGAAAGGGGAGTATGAGAAAAGACATTCTTAAAGCAATATCGACTACGATTGTTGCTCTACTAGTAGCATCGATGCTCTTAGGACTTCGAATTCTTCCAGCACAAGCAAGTCCCGTAGAATTCAAAATAATTAATCCAGGTCCAGATGGCTATCCAGCAAAATGGACTGCAACGAATGTTGATCCTGCGTCCATTGGAACAGAGCACTTTAACTTTACTGGAGACCAATTGGGCAAGACCTTCTTTATTAATGTGACAGTTCAAGATGTCGCAAATATGAAGGGCTGGGCTATTGGCATAATCTACGATAATACTACTTTGAAGTATAAATCAGCGTGGCTACCAACAGATCATGTTTTCAAACCAGCTGCAGACGCGGGCTGGACGTTAGTTCAGCCAGCCGTGGTGATTGCGGATGTCGACGCTACCCACAAGGAAATTCAGTGGGGTTGCACCTACATTATGGGTGAACCCGAATGGAGTTTCTCAGGTTCTGGCGTCCTCTGCCAAATTCAATTTGAAGTATTGAAACAAGTGAACAGGTTGAGTCCATTGCTAACAACCTCCTTCGGCTGGGATCCAGATTGGACAAGCGTCTATTATCATCCATCTGGAACAGAGGTGCCTACATGCAGACCAGGTTACGTAAAAATCGAATGGGTTCCGCCAACAGAAAAACCAACCTTCTACTTGAAACCTGCAACGTACAAGGCAAACGCAATAGATGAAGATGTAGCCATTGAAGTCTGGGTTAGAAGCGTAAGTGCAGACTGGAACATCATAGCCTTCCAACTTGCAGTGTGGTTCAACACAACATTCCTGGAGCCCACCACCTACGAAACTGGAACATGGCTTAATGGCTTCGTAAACGGCAACGAAGGCATATTGTATGTAGCTCAAAATGACTTCCACGGTGACCCTGCACTTCCTTACTGCTATAATAAGTGGTTCTTAGGTGCAGTCATAATACCTGACCCAGATACCGGGCAATATGTCCCACCCTTCCCAAGCGGCGAAGGAATGCTCTTCCGAATACACTTCAAAGCCATCTACCAAACAACCTTCCCCGTGGAAGACTGGACAACCCTCCAAGTGAAAGAAGAAGAAGTTTGGGACATGTTCGGATTACACGTTCCAATAGGTATATCCGAATACTGCCAATACAGAGCCCCCGTTAGGACGCTAGGATTAGACATAGACCTCTATACACAGTACACCTTCCCATACGGCGGACAAGGAAAAGGCAACCCAAGCGACATGTTCGGACCACAAGCCGAAGTGATTCTCTTTGCAAGAGTTGTCTACAACGAATGGCCAGTGCAAATGAAGCTTGTTGCCTTTGAAATTCGCCACGGCGAATTCTACATCTACAGAGAAGCCTACACCAACGAAGATGGCATAGCCATGGTTAAAGTCAGAATACCTTGGCCGTGTGTTGATCCGGTTGGACGAGTCTTCGGTGTTTGGGACGTCATAGCAACCGTTGAAGTCGCAGAGCAAAAAGTGAATGACACACTAAGCTTCAAAGTCTGGTGGTTGGCAGAAATAACAAGCGTCAAATCTACAGAAGATTTCTACATCCAGAGTAAACAAGGCTTTGATGCGACCTTCGTGATTGAATATAGAACATACAGAATGCAAACCATACCAGTAGTACTGACAGTGACAGTTTACGACGAATTAGGATTCTTTGTGGGATACGCTACATTCACAACAACAGTAGGATGGGGCGAATACCACTGGTGCGAATTCAAGAACTACACAAAGACATTTGAAATACACATTCCGTCTAACGCTGTGGTTGGAGTAGCAACAGTCTACGGAAACGCCTACGACGATCTACCCTGGAATGGTGGAGTTCCATACTGTCCAGAGGCCTCCAGTACCTTCTTAATCAAGAAGCCTGGCGGTCCATAAAATAAGGCACTTTCCACCCAATTTCCCCCTTTTATTTTTTAAATGCGCAAGAATTAAATTCCACAATGTTTATCAATCATTCCAACTATAACTATAAACAAGGAGAGGGGGCATCTATGAATTCGGCCAAAAAATTAAGAAGATCCTTTGCATATTTGGCTACGCTTATTGCGACTATACTATTAGTAAATAGCTTTGTAACAACAGTCTTTGCTCCTACCCTACGATTAAACCTATACACAAATAAACAAGTCTACAAGGTGGGAGATACCATAGTAATAACCGGTAATGTTACACTCGACGATTCTCCAATAACAGATGCTATGGTCGCAATACAAGTTGATTCTCCAGAAAACAAGCCATACGTTGTGAGAACAACTCAAACAGGTGCAATATCAATCACTAATTGGGAAGTAAACATAACAGAGCTCTACGCATGCGATTCGCAAGGAAATCCCAAAAGTACGTTCACCCTCGACTCTCTAGCTTATTACAAAATAAAATGGAAAAATTACAGCAACAACCCAAAATCTATCGTAATTGCCATCTACATAGAATATTCCAATAGAGCCCCATACAAAGCGTACTTCCCAGTTAACGAAACAATCGAGGCAGGTCTGGAAGAAAGTGTAATCACTTCCTTCCAGATTCCAGCAAACGCGCCTCTTGGAACGACCACGATTTACGCAAATATTTTCACGCGAGAACCTAAGGAAGATGGATATCCCTACTGCTTGGAAAAGAATGCGACATTCATAATAACAAGTAGTGGAGGAGGCTCAGGAACATCTAACCCTCCAACAATTTTTAACTCACCAAACTTTGGCATAGAATTTTCTGGAGTTTTTGCTCAGCCTGGAACTTATTATGTTTATGCGACAACGAAATACCAAGGAGACCAAGTTTCAAATTCAATGACATTTGGTGTTGTGCCACAAGCATTGCCTCCTGTGGCCTACTTTACTTATTATCCATCGCCTGCTGGGGTTAACATGACATTAACATTTGATGCGTCAGGTTCACTTGCTCTCGGTTACAACGATACAATAATCAGATATGAATGGCGCTTTGGCGATGGGACTCCACCAGTAATCGTTAATGGGTCTTATGCAAACCCGCCAAATCCAAAGGTGATTCATGTTTTCACGAACGTTGGAACATATATAGTGACTTTAAACGTAACGGATAATGAAGGTTTATGGAACACTACCTCCAAACAAGTTGAAGTTTTTCAAATCATCCCTCCAACAGCTAACTTCGCGTGGAGTCCTCAACTACCATGGGCTGGTCTAGCCATAACTTTTGATGGCGGCATTTCAACACTAGGCTGGAATGGCACGGGTCGTCCTCCAATAGTTAGCTATTATTGGAATTTCGGCGACACAATCACTCAAAATGTTACTTCCACAACAGTTCATCATACTTACGCAACAGCAGGCAACTACACCGTCACTCTGATCGTAACTGATGCAGGAGGACAGCAAGACACTGAAATTAAGACGGTCACGGTTTATCCTCCGCCACCACAAGCCAACGGCGACGTAGATGGCGATGGAAAAGTAAGTATGAGCGACGTTGTAATTGTCGTGTCAGCATTCGGCTCAACTCCTAGCAAACCAAACTGGGACCCTCGTGCAGACATAGACCAGAACGGTCGCGTAGACATGACAGATGTTATGATAGTAGTCAGCAATTTCGGAAAAGTATTGAGTTAATCTACTATAGAAGATTTAACCATAACCCTTTTAAATTTGAAGACTAAATAAAGCAATAGGAGAAAGGGGAAATGTTATCAAAGATGAAACTATTTTGTATAGCCTTTACGATGTTCTCTATCATATCAGCGATGTTTGGAGCAATTCCATTTTCAACAAAAGCGTCATCTACCCCTGAAGTTTCTATAATTAATCCAGGTCCAGATGGCTCACCCTCTAAATGGACTGCAGGGCCCCCAAGATACTTAGGAACTTCTGACTTCATATTCTACTCAAACGAAACTGCTGTGAACTCCACGTTCTTCATTAACATAACCATAAACAATGCAGAAGCCGTCAAAGGCTGGGCTGTTGGATTAATCTTTGACAAGCTTAAGCTCTCTTATGTTTCTGCTTGGCGTCCTTCTGACCATGTTTTTAAGCCTGTAGAGGAGATGGGTTGGACAATCGTTGCTCCTTCAGTGACTTTTGAGGATCTCAACGAAACTCATAAGCGTCTAATGTGGGGTTGCACCTACATTATGGGCGAACCAGAATGGACCTTTAACGGCTCAGGCACACTCTGCCAAATCCAATTCAAAATAATCAAAGAAGTAAACGAAACTTATCCAAAAGCCATTGCATGGTTTGCATTTGACCCTGACTGGACTTCTGTGTATCTACATCCTGCTGGCACGGTAACTCCCATTCTTGGCGTTGCTCAATATAAATATCTCTATCCAATTGTTCCAAAAGTTGCTCATCTAACTTTTGAGCCTAAAAGAGTTGTCGACGTATCTCTTGTTCCTACAACTAACTTCAATATGAGCCTCAAAGTCTTAAACGCTACAGACTTGTATCATTGGCAAACGAAAATCTACTATAAGAATCAAATTTTGAACGTAACACAAGTCACTGAAGGGAATTTCTTGAAATCTGTGGGAACAACCGTTTTCGAAGTAGCTATTCAAAGAGACTATAATTCTACTCATGGTCAAATATCAATGAACTGTCATCTTGAAGGCGCAGAGTTCGGCGTCTTCGGCGATGGTGAACTCGCAAAAATAACCTTCGAAGTACTTGATCTCGGCGATTCTCCCATAGTGTTGCTTGACGATGTTCTTTTTGATTCTGCTAGTGCGCCAATAACACATACTAAAAGTAGCGGCTATTTCAGCAACATATTAGTTGCAAAGGTAAGTATAGATCCGCCGGAGATCAGAGATCCATCACTTGTTCCGTGCACAAACTTCACAGTGAACGTTACGTTAGATGATGTCGAAAATATGAAGGTACTTACCTTAAACTTGACATACGATCGCGAAATTCTGCTGGAATTACAAATCAATTTTCCGGCAGTTTTAGGCCAAATTCCTTCAAAGAAGTTACTTGTAGACGATGAGAATGGCTACATATGGGTAAACCTTACCTATCCTAATGCGATCACTACATATGAGAATGTGACGGTTGCGACGATAATTTTCCATGTAGAAGGCATGGGCGTCAGTCCAATTGATCTTAAAGATACAGAACTTAAAGATCCTCAAGGAAGATTGATTGCTCACGAAGTTTACGATGGAATATTCATTGGACTCATACGTGACGTAGCTGTTCTTAGAATAGATGTTTCTTCAACATCCGCTTACACTGGATGGTTGGTGTACGTAAATGTGACTGTCAGAAACAATGGTAACTTAACTGAGACCTTTGATGTTAAGGGTAAATATGATGGAACCTTGTTTGGGCAGACAACAGTTGTTGATTTGCCTCCTGATACCGAAATAACCGTAATATTTGTCTGGAATACCACAGGAGTTACTCCTTGTCACGATTACACTATTTCAGCAGAAGCTGGACCAGTGCCATATGAAATGAACTTGGCAGACAATAACCTATTGAATGGAACAGTGAAGATAAAGCAAATGGGCGATATCACTGGGGATGGGCGGGTAAATATGGATGACGTAAACATTGTTGTGTCCGCCTTCGGTTCCTTCCCTGGTCATCCACGATGGAACTCAGATGCTGACTTGGATCAGAATGGAAGAATCACAATGTCTGACATAATCTTTGTCGTAATGAACTTTGGTAAAATTTGTTAAATTCTCCTTTTCTTTTTCAACAAGCTTATAAATTGGGCTAAAAATATATTTGTTTGTGATGAAATTGCACAGTGCCAAGTCTTACCACAGAATTTCTGTTTCATTAATATTTCTCATTCCCTTACTGTTCCTAATAACTATGTATCCTGTTGCTTCTCAGGAAACTAAATATGCCACGGTGAGGATTGTAAACCCTCTCACTGGCAGTAGCAAATTTATTTTGCATGCGACTGAATATCCAATAAATAGCACTATTACCGTGGATTTCTATATTACTGAGGCTATTAATACATACGGTTGGCAGTTCTATATAAAATGGAACAACAGTGTTATAAACTATCAGAAGGCATGGATTCCCGATGATAACATGCTTAAGGAAGCTGTTGATAGTGGTGCCGAACTCATTAAAGTGCCCCCTGCTGTAGAGATTGAGGGTGACACTGGTTACCTAAAATATGGTGCTACTGCTCTTTATACGGGAAACGATCCACCCTTCTATCCTATTAACATTACTGAACCAAAATTATTGTGTAAAGTGAATTTCACAGTTGCTGTAAGCCCTGGCGAAGGAGAATACTATACTACTAACATTTTTATTATAAAGATGATATCTGGTTCCGGTGAGTCTCTGGACTCCTTTGTTTTTGTTTATCCCTCAACAGAAAAGAAAGAAATTAAAGCTGAACCTGCTGTTGTTTGGATATTGGGCCTTAACGCGGTACCCCCGATAACGCAAGATATAGCAGCTACGAATGTAGTTTTATCCACTTCAAAGATTTATGTTGGTGAATACTTGAACATGACAGCTTACTTCAAAAACTATGGAAATGACCTTGAATCCTTCAATTTTACTATATCAGTAGGTGACATGCAGCTTGTCAGGAGTTATATGACTTTGCCTCCAGGCGAGGAAGACCATTTTATTTATAACTGGCCAGTGCCCGAAAATATGCATACTGGGAAATACAACTTAACAGTTTATGTGGAACCGTTAGAGTTTGAAACTGAGACAGCGAACAATCTCTACATTTTAACCATAAACATAGAAAAGAACCTTGTTGGTTTTGAATACGCAATGTGGCTTTTCTCGGTTTGGTTTTCGACGCCTCTTGGCATGTTCTTTATAATTTATTTAGTTCTAGCTGTTGGACTTTTTTCGACGCTTGCTATTATGCGGAGAATAAGGCGATAATTTTTTTCTTTGGGCAAACATGGATTCTTTCAAAAAATGCCTTTATTAGTGGGATGTGATGTGCAGAGTAAAGAAATACTTTTGCTCAGAATATGTTCACTTGTTTTATTATTTTTGGTGTGCTCTATCGAACCGGCGAGAGGCGTGTACCAAAAACCCTCCTTTTCATTTGTTAATCCAGGTTTAGATGGTTATCCTCAAAAATGGACGGCTTCAAATGTTATACGATATTTGGGAACTTCTGACTTCATATTTTATTCCAATGAGACTTCTGTCGACTCCACATTTTTTGTGAATGTGACTGTCCGAAATGTGGCAGCTATGAGAGGGTGGGGTGTCGGCATCATTTATGATGCAAGCTCCCTTGCAAATGGTTCTGTCTGGCTTCCTTCTGATCATGTGTTTAGGGGCGCTGAAGAGGTAGGCAATGGTCTTCTAATCGTCGGCCCAACAATTGGCAACTTTAATGCAACCCATAATATTCTAAAGTATGGTGTTACTTATTTTATGAACTCTACAGAATGGACATTTAATGGTTCTGGGACTCTTTGTCAACTTCAGTTTAAAATAATAACTCCCTATTCAGTTGAATGTTATTTGAGTTGGGATCTTGAATGGACAGATGTCTATTATTGGCCTTCTGGTCAAGAAAAACCACTTGTAGAGACTGCGCGCTTCAAATATTTTGGTGAAACTAAGATGGAGGGTTCACTTTTTATGTGGGTTTTGATCACGTCTGTTGCGGTGATTGTTGTGTTTGTATGTTTCATCTATTTCTTCAGTTTGAAAAAAAAGCGGAAGAAATAGTTTAACACCTTATCCAATTTTTAAATCCGAGCTTGTTGGGGTTTGCAAACATGGTTTTTGTCCATTTTTAGAATAGAAAGTTTCAAATATTGGTTTATGGAAACCTTAATGCCAAGGTGATAATAAATGAAAAAGACTATGTATATTTTGGCTTTCGCAATGTTTGCTTTGAGCTCTTTAGCATTGATTCCAACGAAAGTGGCACGTGCACAAACACCGTCAATCGAAATTGTTAATCCTGGTCCTGACGGATACCCTTTGAAATGGAACGCGTCCACAGTCGATAGAGGCTTCGGGTCATCAGACTTTTTGTTCTATTCTAATGAAACTGCAATAGGATCGACCTTCTTCATGAACATAACCATCCATGATGTACAGAACTGCAGGGGTTGGGGTACTGGCATCGTTTATGATAATACTACTCTAAAATTTGTCTCTGCTTGGCGTCCTTCTGACCATGTTTTTAAGCCTGTAGAGGAGATGGGTTGGACAATCGTTGCTCCAGCGCCAACCGTGGATGCAGTAAATGAAACGCATGGAATAATCAAGTGGGGTCTTACATACATAATACCCGAAGGAGAAACCCCGTGGACTTTTAACGGCTCAGGTGTCCTTGGACAGATTCAGTTCAAAATAATTAATTGTGCGGCTGAAGTGACAACTGCTGAGTTCGTTTTTGACCCTGACTGGACAGATGTATACTATTATCCTGCTGGCTCAGAAAAACCAATAATGGGCGTAGGGCATTTTGAGTACACAGACAATGATCTCCCAGTTATCGATACACCTATACAGAATCCGCTTGCGAACAATGTTCAAGCAGATCAATCAGTGAGTGTTTTTGTCAACGTGACTGACCAAGGCAGTGGAGTGAAGAACGTTACCCTTTACTATAGAAATGATACCACAGTGTGGTATAGTGTTCCAATGGCTTTAAATGCTACCAGCGGTTCTTGGGAAGCCACTATTCCTGGACATGCGCTCGGCACGAATATAGCCTACTATATTGAAGCTTATGACAATGTTGAGAATTATGCCAAAAGGGACAATGCTGGCAGCTACTACACGTACACTGTTATCCCAGAGTTTTCATCGTATGCAATGATGCTTATACTTGTTCTGGCCACTGTTTCGATGATGCTGGTAATGCTGTCTAAGCGGTGGAAAAGATTTTACTCTAGGCTTTAACGTAGACTCTAGCGGGAACTCGTCTTAAACTTCATTTTTTCTTTTTGCAATTATTTATAGAGTAACTTTTTTTACCACTTTGAAGAAAAAGGATGGCTATTGCAATTAGAACTTATTAAGTTTTCAGAAAACATCTAAAAGGTTTTCTTAGCGTTAATTTTGGATAGAAAGTTTCAAATATTGGTTCATTTAAAACCATACGCCATGGTGGTAATGTTGAAAAAGACATTATGCAGTATCGCTATTGTAATACTTACGCTAAGCCTCTTTCCGTTAATTCGACTGAGCACAGTAAATGCACAATGGGCAACGACTTTTTCTATAGTTAATCCTGGACCGGATGGTTATCCTGCCAAATGGAATGCGTCGACCACTGACCGTGGCTTTGGAACTTCCGACTTTATATTCTATTCTAACGAGACTGCTGTGAACTCTAGATTCTTCATTAACATAACCATAAACAATGCAGAAGCCGTCAAAGGCTGGGCTGTTGGATTAATCTTTGACAAGCTTAAGCTCTCTTATGTTTCTGCTTGGCGTCCTTCTGACCATGTTTTTAAGCCTGTAGAGGAGATGGGTTGGACAATCGTTGCTCCTTCAGTGACTTTTGAGGATCTCAACGAAACTCATAAGCGTCTAATGTGGGGTTGCACCTACATTATGGGCGAACCAGAATGGACCTTTAACGGCTCAGGCACACTCTGCCAAATCCAATTCCAAATAATCAAAGAAGTAAACTTATCAACGCCTCAAGCAGTAGCATGGTTCACATTTGATCCAGACTGGACTGCAGTATATCATCATCCCGCTGGAACAGAAATTCCCACATTGGGCACAGGATACTTTGAATATAATTATGTTCCATACATTTATACCTTAACAATCACTACAACGACCGGTGGAACAACAACACCGCCACCTGGAACCTACACTTACACTGAAGGCACAGTCGTCCCGGTTACTGCTATTGCTGATTCTGGTTCTACGTTTGATCATTGGGAGCTTGATGGTTCAGACGCCGGCTCTGACAACCCCATAAACGTAACCATGGATAACAATCACACGCTCCATGCGATTTTCCGGGCACCACCAGTTCTTAAAATAGAACCTCCAACCTACACTGCCCTGCGAGTCGGAGAAATTGTCAAAATAAACATAACAATAAACAACCTAGACGAAGAATGGCACTTGATAGCTGTGCAGTTCGCAGTAGTTTATGACACAGCAATCTTTGATTTTGTCCAGTGGCAAAGCGGAACCTACCTAGATACATTTTTAAATAATGAAGAGACTATACAATACTTCTCCCAACACGACTTCCACGGCGAACCAGGTCTCCCATACTGCCATAACAAGGTCCTTGTGGGAGCAATAATCTTCCCAGGAACAGATAACAAATATTACGAACCATTCCCAAGCGGGAACGGAGTAATAGGCACAATAAGTTTTAGAGTTAAGGCAGAGGCTCCAGTCTCTACACTTTTAACATTAAACGAAACTGAATTATGGTCCGACTCTTTTACACAGATACCCCATAGTGCAGAACATGCATCATTCAACTTTCCATTTGAGACTCGCAACTTAACCATAACAACAACAACAGGCGGAACGACGGATCCTGAACCAGGCACGCATATATACGAAATCAACACAGACGTACTAGTTACTGCTATTGCTGATTCTGGCTTCACGTTTGATCATTGGGAGCTTGATGGTTCAGACGCCGGCTCTGACAACCCCATAAGCGTAACCATGGATGATGATCATATCCTCCATGCAATATTCATTGACAATACAGCTCCTGTTGTTGAGATAACTTACCCGACCGAAGGAGCGTACATTTCTGGAGCAACCATATGGATAAATGGCACCATAACCGAGGAAAACAAAGGAACTCTTGAACCGTCAATCAATGACACTCGTTTCAGTTTAACATATTGGGACTCGGTGAGTGGCGCCTTTGCATTTAGCAATGACACTGCTATCGGCGACGGTCTAGTTGCAGTAACTGTGAGTTTCATGGACTTGGCTGAAAACACTGGCTCAGATACCGTATCATTCATTATAGACAATACGCCTCCCGTTATAAACGCTCCCGCACAAAATCCAACGGAAAACAATGTTCAACCAAACCAGCAAGTAAAAATCACAGTGAACGTAACAGATTTGACTAGCGGAGTTAAAAATGTTACACTATTCTACACAAACGACACTTCATGGTATAGTGTTGAAATGGTCTACAACTCCACAAGTGGTCTATGGGAAGCCACTATTCCAGGACATGCTCAAGGCATACAAGTAAAATATACAATAAAAGCCTATGACAACGCAGAGAACTACGCTGTAAACGATAATGCCGGCGATTACTTCACTTATACCGTAATTCCAGAATATTCATCGATCATACTAATCCTCCTCTTTATGATCATGACAACAACGATCATGATGGTCTCAACAAGGCGAAAATTCCGCAAGAAGCTAAATTAACCCTATTTTTTTCTTTTATGTATCTTTCAAGACATGTATGCCCACAGAGTTAAGAATATATCTTAGTTAAGATATGGAAAAAACTCTAGAGGATCGAAATGAAACTCAGTATGGTGACTGCCGCATGTTTGGCACCTGCAATAATCTGCGAAATTTTAGGCTTTGCCTATATGCGACCATATAACTATATTTCTCTTGAATCAACAATATTCTTTTCTTTAGGAGGTTTTTTCTTCATAGCTGCTTTTTTAGCTCATTCACAGGTTGGTAGAGACAGCGTGTTAATTGAGAAGGTCTACGTAATAAGCGTTTCACTTTCAATAATTCTACTAACAAGCGCCGTAGTCGTCTATACAATAACTGATATTAAGATGGTTACCGAAGCAACTACCATACACATAAACCGTATGTACGCAATTCCAGGTTACAAGACAGAGGCCATAGCAACTCCAAGATACGGTTCTGTAGCACTGGTGTTAGCAGCAATAGGCATAATATTTCTTGTCTATGCATTTTACTTAAAGATTAGATTACTCTAAGGAATCGTTGTTGAAATGACTAAATGGGTAAACACATATGTATGTAAAACATTAGACTTACCTTGGTGAACACTTTGCATCCACTGCTTCAACTTATGGGAATGGCTATGGTGATGTGTGGTCTTATAGTACTACAAGTTTATGCAATCTTGTTTATACTCGTAAAGAAGACGGGAGGTTCTGTCAAACCAGAGGCTATTTACGTTGTAATTGGTGTTATAATTCTCCTATTTGCTTTAGGGGTGTCTCTAATTTATCTTTAACCTTCTAGAACATTCTTCCGCAACATTTTAAAACAACAACAATTTATATTTCTTGTTCAATAATAATAATAAGGGGCATGATGCTTGACCAGCATACAGATTGAAATGCATTGCCCTCAGCATGGACTTGAACGATTTGAAATTAAAATAATAAAGAAATACAATGTAAGCCCAAACTTGATAAAGCCAAAATTTCGTTCAAGACCCAAGCCTGATTTGAGCTGCATAGTTGTAGGTAGAAATGTTGAGTATACCGAAATAAAAGATTACCTAGTACGCTATTTCAATGAAGCAGGATTGATTAACAATATAATAAGCATGAGATTCCGTGTTTAGATTTGTAATATGCCATTTGTAATCGAAGTGTTATCTCCGGGTCTTGTATTCTATTAACTGTTATCTATTTTTATATCTTGTATATTTTCAAAGTTTGAAATTTTTACTACTGCATTTTTCGTATGATGCAAGCAAGAGAGTATAATAATTTATTATAGAAGATAATTCCGTAAGTTTTAAATGCGTTGTGGTAATATTTTATTTTGCTGAGGGGAGAAGGCAGCGTGAAGTTTAACGCTAATTCAGTAGTAGCTGTGCTTTTAATTATAATCCTATTATGTTCTCCTTTGCTTGTGTTTCAAGCTGAATCTTCTTATACGTCAAAGCTTTATCCAACGCATGATTCTTGGGTTGAAGCTGAATTTCCAAACGATAATCATGGCTCAGAAACGAGCTTACGTGTTAGGTCTGATTCTAGGACTAGACGAAGTTATCTAAAATTTGACTTAAATTCTGTTCCTGCCGGTAAGACAATAACCTCTGTTAAGCTTTACTTGTACTGCACCTATATGGATGCTAATCCAAGCGTTGAGATTTACGTGCATGAGACCGGTGACAACTGGAATGAGGCAAGTATAACTTGGAATAATGCGCCAGCCGTAGGCGCGTTTATCACGAGCATTTCTGTTGGTGGAACTGGACAGTATTATTGTTGGGACATTACACCTTACGGAGAAGCTCAGTATTCAGGAGACAAAATATTAAGCGTAGTTGTGAAGCTTCTTCTGGACAATCCGGCCCAAGATAACCCAAACTTGGCAAGGTATTTCGCCAGCAAAGAATCTGTAGGCACGGCTCAAGACCCATATTTAGAGGTGACTTATGAGAACACGCCGCCAACAGCATCATTCACCTATTCACCTACTTATCCCGTCGCGAATGATTCGGTGATTTTTAATGCTTCTCTAAGCTTCGATCTTGACGGGTCAATTTTAACGTATTCTTGGGATTTCGGCGATGGAAATGTAACAACCGTTACAACACCTACGATTGAACATACATATTTAATGTATGACAATTACACAGTAACCCTAACAGTTACAGACAATGACGGATTAACTGATACTGAGACGCAAATTATAGAAGTGGTAGACCCTGCGATTCTGCGGGTTTCTTTGCCTGAAGGAGTATGGGTAAAACAGTATACTGGCGACCCGTGGATAGATGAAGGATGGCTTTTGAATAGAACTGGAAACTCTTGGAGTTTTATAGTTAAAATCTACGACACTAGCAAATGCCTAAAATCTGATGACACCCATTTGATTGTAGCTTTGAATGACGCCGCTTACAATAATCTCTTAAGCTTAACAATAAATGGCACATCAATACCAAAGACGGCATTTCAATATGGCAAACCTAAACCTTACGGCACAAAATATTGGCCCAACGGCTGCGTTTATCCAACATGGTTTAACGATACCTACATTAATGTTGGAACAATCTTGCCTAAAAGCTACAAAACTTTGGAAGTTACCGTTACATTTTCTAGCGCGATAGACGCGAGAATACATTTTGATGCTTATGGTCACATTTGTGAACCAATTTCTTGGTCTCAGGTGACTTGGTCTCCACATTCGGAAGATTCGACGGTTTTATACCAAGCGGGACCATTACCGCTGTCTGTTTCTATAAGCCCTGTTTCTGCGGTTATTGATTTAGGTCAACAAGTTATTTTTACTTCTTCTGTTTCTGGCGGCACTCCACCTTATACGTATCAATGGTATCTTGATGGAACGCCGGTTGGAACAAATTCTAACACTTGGACTTTTACGCCGACATCAACGGGCACTTATCAAGTATACCTTAACGTCACTGATAATGTTGGCGAGAGAGCGAAATCAAACATTGCCCAAGTCACCGTTAATCCCGCTCTTTCTGTTTCTATCCAGCCTACATCTAGTGTCATTATAATAGGGGGTTCTGTGCACTTTACTTCAACAATCTCCGGGGGCACTCCTCCTTATACGTATCAATGGTATGTCAACGACACTGAAGTCGAGGGAGCGAATTCTTCAACTTGGACTTTTACGCCTTCTTCTGTTGGCTATTATCTAGTATCTTTGAAAGTGACTGACGCTGCATCTGCAACCCAGCTTTCAAACGAAGCTGAAGTTACAGTTAACCCAAGAACATACAAGCTTACAATAACAGCAACAAGTGGTGGAACAACAACACCAGCTCCTGGAACGTACACTTACAATGAAGGAACAGACGTTCAAGTTACAGCAGTTCCAGATGTAAACTATAAACTTGCATATTGGGAACTTAACGGCTCAAACATTGGTTCAAACAATCCAATCACCATTACAATGAACAATAATTACGAGTTGAAAGCATATTTTGCATTGATAACATACACGTTAACCGTAACCTCAACGGCAGGCGGAACAACTAACCCAGCGCCAGGAACCTACACGTACCCCTCTGGTTCATACGCGGAAGTTACTGCTGTCCCCTCAGCAAACTACTTCTTCGACCAT
This sequence comes from Candidatus Bathyarchaeia archaeon, assembly GCA_038873195.1. Taxonomy (NCBI): domain Archaea; kingdom Thermoproteati; phylum Candidatus Bathyarchaeota; class Bathyarchaeia (SeqCode); species Bathyarchaeia archaeon. Next base: position 95,164 of record JAVZEV010000001.1, read on the forward strand.
TGGGTTCTGGACGGTTCCAACGCTGGCTCGGCTAATCCCATCAGCGTTTACATGAACACCAACCATAATCTGCAAGCGGTTTTCTCTTTAATCAATTGGACGCTTACGATAACAGCTTCAACAGGCGGCACTACAAGCCCAGCGCCCGGAACATACGTCTATGCCAACGGTTCCTCAATGGTTGTTACTGCAATTCCAAATGCTAACTACAAGTTTGTTAAGTGGCAGCTTAACGGCAGCGACGCAGGCTCAGCGAATCCAATTACCTTAACAATAGATGCCAACTACATTTTGCATGCTGTTTTTCAGCAACTAACTTACAGGTTAACCATTTTAAGCTCAACAGGCGGCAGTACAAATCCGGGACCTGGAACGCACGTGTATGTTAATGGGACAAATGTTTTCGTGGACGCCATCCCAGACGCTTATTACATGCTTGATTACTGGTTGTTAGACGGCATCAACGTCGGCTCAGCCAACCCAATTTCTGTGTTAATGACAGACGACCACACTTTACAACCGATTTTCGCGCGCATCAATTATACTCTGACAATTTCTACAACGGTAGGCGGCACAACGGTTCCTGCTCCTGGCATATATGTATACAATGGTGGAACAACTGTCGACGTGACTGCTATTCCTAATGCTGGCTACAGATTTGACCATTGGGTTTTAGACGGCTCTAATGCGGGTTCAGATTTAACAATCCACGTGTTTATGGGCGCCAACCACGATTTGCAGGCAGTGTTTGCTGAGACGCACACGCTTGTAATTAGCGTATCGCAGGGCGGCACAACCAATCCCGCTCCAGGAACCTACGTGTATGATTATCCAACAGACGTTACTGTAACGGCTATTCCAAACGCGAACTATCGTTTTGACCACTGGGAATTTGACGGTAACAATATAGGCTCGGCAAATCCAATTATTGTTCACGTTGGCAGCAGCCACACTCTCCGCGCAGTTTTCATACTGGTAACTTACACGTTAACAATACAAACGACTGCTGGCGGTACTACGAATCCTGCGCCAGGCACGTATACTTATGATGCGGGCTCTATGGTTCTAGTAACTGCTTCGCCAAGCACTGGTTATGTGTTTGATGTTTGGCAGTTAGACGGCGTAAACGTTAGCTCAGCCACATCATACACTGTCACTATGAACAGTGACCATACCTTAAAGGCAGTGTTTAAGTCAGCGCCGACTCCGCCCTCAATCTCAGTCTCAATAATCCCCGTTTCCACATCTATTCCTATAGGTGGGTCTGTAACCTTCTCTTCTACAGTCAGCGGTGGGACTTCGCCATATAGCTATCAATGGTATCTTAATGGTGTTCCTGTTTCCGGTGCAACTTCTTCGACGTGGACGTTCACTCCCTCAGCTACTGGCACTTATAGCGTGTATGTAAACGTGACAGATTCTGGTGGAATGAGTGCAAAATCTAATGTAGCTACTGTGTCTGTTACAAAGCCTGGTGTCGGAGGTTACTCGTTATTGCTTGGCAAACAGGCTCCAGCATCTTACTTCGTGGCATATACTGGTCTTCTGGTTGCGTTTGCCGCGGCACTGATAATTGTAAAGCGCAAAAGAAAATAGCTTTTTCTTATATCTTTCTTTTATTGCGAATTGGAGACGCTGTTTAATGAGTAAAATCAAGGCTGCTGTTTCGAAGGGAAAGCAGCGGTTCTCAAACAAACAGCTTATGCTGATTTCAACAGTTCTTACTTCCATAATAATTTTGGGCTTAGTGCTATCTTTTATTCTTCTTCAAAAACCAAACAAATTCTCTCTAAACGCGGCGGTTATAGACCAAATAGGTGAAAACTTCCCTTCGAATTCTACGATGGCTCAAGAATTCAATGAAACTTCAACGAGCATTTTAGAACAAGCTGGGTTCAACGTGACCTATCATAGACATGAAACCGTGACAGTGAGCTTTTTTAAGGAGCTTGCCAAGCGCGATTATGGAATAATAATTTTACGTGCACATTATGCGAAGAGAAGTTCTGAAAGCGAAGTGGACATTTTTACTTCTGAAGAATATCGAGACGGCGTCTACGACTATGTTTCTAGAGGCAATTATACATGGGAACCAGGTAAATTCTATTTTGCCATAACTCCTGACTTCATAAAGCATCTGGACGGCTCTTTCCCCAAAAGCATAATTATTGCGATGGGTTGCTGGAGTTTGAAGCCAGAATATGAAGGAATGGCGAATGCTTTCATTCAAAAAGGTGCGACCGCATATATTGGTTGGACAGAAGAGGTGGACATAGGGCACTCGGATAAAGAGACTGTAAGATTACTTAGAATGTTATTGGAAGAAAAAAAGTCAATTGCAGATGCCGTTGGCGGTGTCGCTCCAGATTGGACATTTCCTCCAGGAAGTCACATGACCTTTTATCCACATACAGATGTAATCGGCAATTTGAAAATATCCGACCTAATCGAGGAAGCAAAAGCCTCCTCGAATCTTCAAGGGGCGATTTCGTCTTTTAAGTTGGCGCCTGTCCTTTGCATGACCTTTACGTGTTTAAAACGAAAAATTTTAGATTTGGCTTGTCAACCACTTTAAGTGTCTAGAAACTGTTGCATGTAATTGGTTGCGGAGAACTTCGCCTGCCAAATTAACTTTTTGGAGTCTTCTGATTCCCTCAGCAAGCTCTTTGTCTTGCAAAACTTCATCTATCCATTTTTCGAAGTCTCCACGATAAAGGTGAAACTCTAAGGATTTCACGTTTACCTCGTTTATTTTCTCTACAAACTCTTTCAAGGAAGAAGCGCTTACGCCCGTATAATTTCCTATCGATGTGAAAAAGTAGAATGCTTTTTCCCGCGGGACGGTTCTCAAAATTTTCGAAACATCCACACTCATTTAGATTCTTCCTTTATATTATATGTTCCCTTTATAAATGTTAACTTTTTCGGATTATTAATTATTGAAAATTGGGTTTCCTTAAATTTCTTCGTCACTATTGACGTGCGAATTCTCAAAACACCAGACAAGGGCGCCACTCTGTTGGCGATAAATGCATGCAAATCTTCTTGGTTTTCAGCAATGACTTTTGCTATTATTTGGAGTTCTTCAGAAAGGGACGTGTAGACTTCAATGACTTGTGGTGCTTGGCAAAGTTTTTCTGCCACTTTTTCGCTTTCTTTTGGGTCTGTGTAGACGGTCATTATTGCTGTTATGCCTTTTGTTCCAGCTTTTTCTGCGTCGATAACCGCCGTGTATTTCGTGATTATTCCGTATTTTTCCATTCTTTTTATTCTGTCGTAAACTGTTGAATGGGCTATTCCTAAGTGTTTGCCTATATCCGTGTAAGTTTGCCTCGCGTCTTCTTGTAGGGCTTCCAGAATTTTCAAGTCTGTAGTGTCTAAGGTTAAAGTGTTGTTTTTTAACTTCAACCTCTTTCCTCTTTGTTATTATTTTCTATTTGAGTGGATTTATTGTTTGCTATCGGAAAAATGTAGAAAATCTGGGATTTTTTCTTTAAATCTTTCGGTCCGTATTCTCCGTAAATTTGTCGGCAAAACATAATTTTACCTACAATTTTTCATTTTTAACGCCCAACTGCCTACACTTTTGCGAGTAAAATGACAAATAAGTTTAAATTTATGTTCGCGTAATAGAATATTGTTCTAGAAGATTCTCTCAGTAGGAGTTGCTTTGAAAAGATGAAAATGTCTAGAGTTTGGGAAATTCTGAAGAAATTTAAGGATTGTTGCAGATTTCGCGGTTGGAAAACTTCTGAAAACGAAGATTGGGTCGAAATTGACGATAAATATCACAATTTTCTATGGGCTAGAGAAATTCACCCTTCATCCTTTAAGAAAATAGCTTCAAATAGAAAATGTGTTGTTCGCGAAGGCTTATCCTACCGTGTTGTTGAAGCATCCTATACTGCATGTCTTCTAATGGAAACACCTTCTGAAGACTTAGTTCACTCAGTTTTCGAAAACCCTGACTTTTCTAAAAGGATAGCACTCTACGATTTGAGTCCCTTACTAGAAGGAAAAAACCTGTGTGTTAAAGTAAACTATACAGACAGTCCTGTTTTTCAAGAGTTCGAAAGTTTTCTGAAGAAAGAGTTGAAGGTTAAATTCAAACCAATTTCGCTCTCTAAGACAAGCACAGAAGACTATACTATTGCAGAACTCGCATGATTCGCACTGCTGAACATTTCAAAGATTTGATAAAGGGAAGCTTTCTAAATATCTCTTTGTGAAAGAGCAATGTCTCAAGACTCTGAAAAAATAAAAAGGCTTGTAGCGTTTAAGAAAAAACTTGAAAAAAGAGTTGAAGAACTGGATTCTGAACTTAAAGAACTGCAAGCAATGCTTGAGGCAGTAAACTCGGTTTTGCTAGAGAAAGGATTTAAACGGGCTGAAATTGTCAAGCCACCTGCGGAAGCGGAGGTTTCTCCACCTAAAGAAGAGGCAATAGCGGAACCTTCTACTCCACAATTTTTGACTGAATATGAAAATGTCACACCACTCAAGACTGTTACAGGTGAACTTCTAGCAAATCTTTACGTGAGTGAAGATTCTTTGCGAGTAGTGCCAGCGGAAGGCAAAAATTTTAATGTTAACACGCCGCCTTTTACTCATTTTCTGGTGGACAAGGTTCTTGCAAGAATGCAAGAAAAAGACAACGAACTGGTTAGAACTGGACAATTAACTGCCGAAAAACTGTTTTCATATAATATTGTTAGAGAAGGCGACATAATCCGTGAAATAAACGTTAAGAATGTTGATCAAGAACGCATAAGAGAACTCAAATCAAGCATCCGCTGGACGCTAGAGAAAATGTATGAAAAAATGAAAGGCCAGACTTAGGAAGTTATCTGGCTCTGTCAAAGTAGATGCTTTTGCCTTTAGCTGAAATTGGGATTCCCATAATAACCGAAGCTTCTGGTAACATTTTTAGTTTGAATGCTGCCACGCCAATGCGGTACATTATGCGGTTGTCCACGTTTAGTATGCTGGCTGTTTTTGCGGCTGAGCCTAACGCTATGCCCAAGTCTAAAGTTTTGAAGAGGCATGTTGGACCAGTAAAATCTTGCCCAAGCTTTTTAGTTGCATTTTCAAATTCTTTGCAGTTTGCGTAGCCGCAGGCTCCACAGTTTATTCCAACGCTCTTGTTTCCTCTAACACCAATTAGTATTGTAGCTTCTGAGTCTCTGACGTTTTTTGCGTCTCGTCGAAAGCCTTCGATTTTTCGTTCTTCCGCTATTTCTTCCATTTTTTGGGCTATTGCGTCTTTTTCTTTGCCGTAGACAATCAAGGTTAAGGTGTCGTCTATGCCGGCTGTTTTTGGCGCGGTTCTTGAGGATATGAGCATAAGTTTGGCTGCTTCTAGTAATGCTTCTTTTTCTGCTTTTTGGCTTTCAATTATTGGCGGGTTCATTTTCTTCACTACCTTTTAGGTGAGGAGTTATTCAGAAAGAGTCTATTAGGCGTTAGCTTTTAAGGGTTTTAGATGATGACTGTTTTAAAGGCGGTTTTTAACATTTCTACTATTATGTTTAACTGGTTTGTGTGGATGGCTACGGCTAAGGAAGATATTCCTAAAAGAAGTAGTAGCGCGCCTATTACTCTACGTTCTGAAATGTCCATGAGTATCCTATCCTAAATGCTTTTTTAATGCGGCTTCGATGTGTTTCTTTGGAACCAGTCCCACGATTCTGTCAACTTCTTTTCCGTTCTTCATTATCAACATTGTTGGGATGCTGAAAATTTGGAAGCATTCTGCGGTTCTCGGGTTTTCGTCGACGTCAAGTTTTCCAATTAGCACTTTTCCAGCGTACTCTCTGGCTAATTCTTCAATTGTAGGCGCTAAAGCTAAACATGGACCGCACCATGGCGCCCAGCAGTCAATTAAAGCCAACTGGTTTTTGCTTACTATTTCGTTGAAGTTTGAATCTGTCACGTGAACAGGTTCTGTTTTCATTTCTTGTTTTTTCTCCTTCTTTTCTGCGAGTTCTCTTAGTTTCTTCTTTCTGATACGTTCCAATTCTTCGTTTTCCTTTGATATAAAGTGTTCGTGTTCACTATTCATGTGAGTTTCTTCCGGCTGTTTTTAGGGAGTTTTGTAAAGTCTTAAGTTTTATGTATGCGTCTTTTGGATTTGAAATTTCCTTTGCTAGGCTTTCAAATGGGCATGCTTTTGCCTTGTTGACGTCTAGTATGTTTTCAACCAAGTTTGTCCATTCGTGAAAAATTGAATGCTGTTCAAACACGTTTTTGGCTTCTTTGCTCATAGTCACTGCATAGACTGCTTTGGCTCTTGCATATACACACAGCAAAGCAATTGCTTTTCCAACAATTCTGTCTGCAACAGAAGCTCCGTCAAGCTTGTTTCCAAGTGTTTCAATGGCTGCTAAAAAGCCGGAAATTCCATGCGATTTTGTCTCAAGAAGTGTTTCTTTATTTTTGACTATGGAGAGTGTCAGATTTTTTTCTTTCAGATGTTTTTTGGCTATTTCTAAATCTTGCATACCGCTTCAGTTTCTCAATGTAGTATTTTAAAAATAAATTCCTATTGCCTTTCTATTATGAATAGTTGATTTTCGGGTGCGTGAGCCGTTTCCCATGCTAGTTCTTCGTTGGAGAAGCCTTCTGAAATCTTGTTAGTTAGTTCCTCTATTATTTTTTGGTTAACAGTTACTTTCAGCGACTTGTTCGGTCTTTGCAGTATAAAATGTGCGGTTATTTCTTTTTGTGAGTTTTCTATCTTGAGCTTCTGGTTTCCAATCGTGCATTTTGTTGTGGTTTGGATTCCGTCAAGAACGCATGAGAACGGCGCTAATAGCGGGAGCTTTACGTGCACTTGCAACTTGGCGTTTTTGTTTCTTTCTATCTTTAGAATTTTTTCAGCCAACCTTCCCATTTTAACTCCTATGACTAGCAAGGGTCCTAAGTGTCCATGAAATTTCTCTGCGTCTCTTATCAGCAACCTAAGTTTCTCTTCTTCACTACACATCTTTAATTCTCCTTACATGCGCTTTTTCCAGAATAGCTATGATTGGCAATGCTGTCACTATGCCTATTACGCCGCCTACTAAATGCCACGCACCCCAAACGGTTAACGCCCATTGCAGCGTTGCTCCGTCAAGCGGTTTTCCCATGAAAAAGATGCCTATAACCAAACCAGCAAAATAAGCAGATATTGCAGTCACCAAAGCAGCGATGGTCATACTACGTATTTTCACATTTATTTTGTGACGGCTCATAAGCATTAAAACATCAAAAAGCACTGCTGAAGCTGCAAAACCGATTATGTGTGGAGAAGGATTGAATAATAAAACTATCAACGAGCCTAGAATACCAATGAGAGAGGCTATTCCGAACTTGCCAGTTGCCCACGTGACAAGCAAAAGTGTTAAGAATGCTGAAAAATCGCAGAGTATCGGAAGTTGAAACCAAACAAAGCTCAACCTTCCCAATGTCAAGCTAAGAGTTGCCCACAAAGCACTGAAAACGCCAGCTAACGCAATATCTACTGTGGTAAAATGTTTTGCTTTATTCATTTTCCTTTCACTTTTTAGTGATTGTTTTGCCAAGCAAAAAAGTGACACCTAAAACTAGAAAGACTCCAGCTATGCCGGCTAGAAGCGTTGATAAATATGGATTGTCGATTGCTGGTATGCTGTAATCCGGCATTAGTCCGCTCCAGATTGGCTCATGTTTTTCTATTCCAAGAGTTTCAGCCACGCTTTCCAGTCCGTCTGGAGCGTTTGAAGCAAATGGTATTAGGATTGCAAGACAGACCAAAGTGAGAATTAACGCTTTAAGGTATCCTTTCATTTTGTTTGCTTCCTCTAAGAAATGTTAAACCAGTGAGAAGGGGAGTTTGCAGCCTATGCAACTGCGAAATGAGAGTTGTTGTTATCGCTGCCTCTCCTAATCCTATTAGAACATGCCAAAAAAGCATGGCTGGAACCGTAACTGCTATGCCGCCTGCATCATAAAAGACCGGAGAGAAACCTATCTCTAATCCACACGCTAATGCTCCCAAAACCACGGAAAGCCATGATGCAACGAAAACACTCGAGAAAAACCAGCTTTTCCTTTTCGAATTTTTTATAAGCAGTTGTATTAGGAAAAAGCCTAACACGCCTATAATCGCCATGTTGAGCACATTTGCTCCGAAGGTGAATATGCCGCCGTCCGCAAAAAATACTGCTTGCATCATCAAGACAATTGTCATGCTTAAAATCGCCGCGTAAGGTCCAAGAAGCATCGAGAGGAAAATTCCTCCCACCAAATGCCCGCTTGTTCCATAAGTTATTGGAAAGTTTATCATTTGCGCTGCAAAGACAAACGCGCTTGAAATTGCCAATAAAGGCGCAATCGACTGTGAATATGTAGCTTTTGCTTTCTTCCATGACCAAACTAAGAATACTATGGCTATTGCATAGGTTAAAGCGCAGATTTCCATGCTTAAATATCCGTCTGGAATGTGCATGATGCCGCCTTCGTAACACTTTTGTGAAATTTAGTGTTACCGCCACACATAAAAGCTTTATGGCTATTCCTTAATCTTAAAGATGGGAACTGTATGACAAAAATAGTACGTGTAGGAGTAACGTTTCCTCCAGACTTGCTCAAAGATTTTGATGAAATCATACGCAAAATGGGTTATGAAAACCGTTCCAAGGCAGTTCAGGATGCGGTGAGAATGTTTGTTTCCGAGAAGAAGTGGCTTATGAGAGAAAGAGGAAACCAAGCTGGCGTTTTAATGTTACTTTATGACCATGACGCTAGAGGACTTGAAGATGCATTAACAAACATTCAACACCGTCACGCCCACATAATTTGTTCGACAATGCACACTCACCTCAGCGAACACGACTGCCTAGAAGCAATAGCTGTAAAAGGTAACGCAGCCGAAATTCGAAAATTAAGCGATGAATTAGCTGCTAGGAGAGGAGTAAAAATACTTAAAACAATGATTGTTCCTGTTTAAACCATTCATTTTGTTATTTCAAACATTTTTTCTAGAGCTTTTCGAGCGTTTTTCGCTATAGTTTCAGGAACTGTAACCCTATATTTTTCTTCTTTCAAAGCCATGTAAAGCCTATCCAGTGTATTCAACTTCATGTTTGGACAAACGGCTTCCTCGTACGCTAAAATGAATTGTTTTTCTGGGTTGTCTTTTCTTAGGCGGTGCAAAAGTCCCTCTTCAGTAGCCACGATGAAAGTTTTGGCGTTGCTCTCCTTTGCGTAACGGCACATTTGCGATGTGCTTCCAACGAAATCAGCTGTCTCTTGCATCTCGAGAGTGCATTCTGGATGAACCATGACAACCGCATCTGGATGCTTCATTTTAAGAACTTGCACATCTTCAGACTGGAAAAGCAAATGAGTTGGACAGAAACCCCATTCTGGAATCGGAATGATGGTCTTCCCTGTCTTTCTTTGCACATATTCCGCTAAATTACGGTCAGGTCCAAAAAGAACGGTTTCAGCGTTCAAAGATTCTATAACTTCTAAGGCGTTTGCAGATGTGCAGCATACGTCAGCATAAGCTTTAGCCGAAGCTAAGGTGTTAACATACAGAACTACTGGCACGAGCGGGTAAACTGCTTTCCATTTTTTAATCTCATCTACTGTAAGCATCTGCGCCATGGGACAACGTGCACCAGGAGTTGGCAACAACACTTTCTTTTCTGGATTCAAAATTGCCGCTGATTCCGCCATAAAATCCACTGCTGAAAAAACTATTATTTCAGCGTCTTTTTCGTTCATGGCTTTTCGGCTTAGTTCTATGCTGTCGCCGACGTAATCTGCTATGTCTTGTATTTCTGGTCTCTGATAATTATGGGCTAAAATTACAGCTTTCTTCTCTTTCTTCAGCTTGAGTATTTTGTCGATCAATGTTGCTGAATTTTGTCTTTGCACTGTTATCATCTGAACGTTGTAGAGTTTTCTAACTAAACGGGAGAATATATTCTTTGCTTAGTGGCACGTTTCAATCATGCTTTTCTTAAATGAACTGCTCTGGAATGTCTTTTCTGCAGTGGTAACATTTTCCTTCTGTTCCATACACAGGTAATGGCTTTCCACACGAACGGCATTTGTATTTTTTCTCGCTTTCCCTTAACCATTCATTTGTTTCGCCTTTCCTTATTCTCTCAAGATTTGCTCTTACATCTACACCAATTTTCGCGTAACGTTGAGCCAATTTTCCAAATTTCTCACAAGAGCCCTTCTCATACTCACTACATTGATAGCAAAATTCCAAACCTTTACTTTGGAGACATTGCACAATTTTGCAGCCATTTCCCCAACATTCCGGCGTTAAAGCCATACATCCTTCACATCTTACTTTTTCTGGAGGACATTTGAATCCTTCGGCAAGTTTCTTTAAAAATTCACCATTGTCCTTGTAAGCTCTGTAAATTCCGCAAGCTCCGCAATATAAACCGCATCTGCCTACAAGATTCTTGTTGATCATTCTACATTTTCCTTCGTTTTTGTTTCCGAATAAATAAGAATGCAACTTAAAAAATTAGAGGCGTCTTGTGCCCTATTCTTCCTTTAAACTGTCTTTTTTCTGATTAGGGCTTCATATGCTAATAATTCGTCTATTAATACTTCGAATTTTAGGTCGTCTTTTCTTTCGGTTTGATGTGTGTCTGGTCTTTTTTTCATTCTTTCATCCACCTTAAAGTTTCACCCTATTAAATCGCAAGTCTTAATAAACATTGTGGTAGAAACGTCCAACAAAACAACAACACAAACCCAAACACAATTCACCAAAAAATTCAACCTATAAATAAGGGGGGCTATAGCTTTCCACGCACAACAAATAAACCATAACTACTTTACGCATCTATCTTCTTTCCACGGATCAGCCGTATTATTATAACTCCGCTTTTCCCAATAACCAAACTCTAACTTCGAAGGAAATTCCACTCTTCAACACAATGAAAATCAGAAACGCAGACAACACTCGGCAACGCCTTCACATTCTCAAAACTCAGAACAACACCAAAATGACGCAACAGAACCTTCCTAACTTCCCTCTGCCCAGGAAGCAACCTCACCTTTACCACACCCACGCCATTCCTCCACTGACCATGAAACTTGGCGCATATCCCACTACTCATGCAACAAAAATGGTGCAGCGGGCCGGATTTGAACCGGCGAACCCCTACGGGAGAGGATGGCTCATAGGGGATTGCTATTGCCAGCAGCTCCGATCTTGAGTCCTCCGCGTTAGACCTGGCTTCGCTACCGCTGCACACACAAATACAAGCCATGGGTCTTTCTTATTAATTATTTCCCGAAACTGTGGCTGTCTAGTTGCCGTAGTAAGTTCGGAAGCTAAATGAAAAATGATTGGATGTGCGGAAACGTGTAATATTACATGAAAAAGTTTATTAGAGAGCTGTGTGGTTTACGTTTCTAGCTCTTCAAGATTGGAGACCATTTTTCGGTTGGATGACCCGACAATTGGAGGAAATTGAAAGTTTGAAAAAACCCGCATCACACAAGTTCATTAACGTATGTTTAAATTTAAAATTGCGGGGGTTAGCTGAAATTGACTGAATTCTCAAAAGAAGACACAAATCTACTATTAAAAGCCTTCTTTAAAGAAAAAGGCCTAGTTCGCCAGCACTTAGATTCTTACAACGAGTTTATAGACCACGGCTTGCAGGAAGTAATAGATGAAGTTGGCGAAATTCCAATAGAAGTTCCTGAAAGCCCCTATAAAGTGAAACTTGGTCAAGTCTGGATAATTGACCCACAGACAAGAATCACTGGTCCCTACACTACAGAAGTTGATGGCACAAAACACGAAATTTATCCTATGGAAGCTAGACTAAGAAACCTGACTTACGCTGCGCCAATAGCCCTAGAAATGACGCCTGTGATAGATGGGAGAGAGCAAGACACAGAACTCGTCTACATTGGAAATATTCCAGTGATGCTGAAATCAAAACTGTGCTTTTTATCACAGCTTTCCCGCGAAGAGCTTATAGCTTGTGGAGAAGACCCAGACGACCCTGGTGGATATTTTGTTGTCAACGGTTCAGAACGTGTAATAGTAGCGATGGAAGACTTAGCGCCTAACCGCATAATAGTTGACATAGACGAGAAGGGAGCAGCACCTGTACACCAAGCAAAAATATTCTCGACAACCGTTGGCTTTAGGGCTAGAACAGAATTAAAGATGAAGTCGGATGAAGCCATTTATGTTACGATGCCAGGTGTGCCCACAGAAATTCCGTTTGTTGTGATAATGCGTGCTTTGGGCTTGGAATCAGATAAAGAAATTGCTGAAGCAGTTTCTCTAGAGAAGGAAATCCAAAGTGAACTGGAACCTTCATTTGAAAAAGCAATAGGCGTTGACACCGCAAAGGACGCAATCATCTTTATTGGCAACCGTGTGGCTCACGGACAAGTTGAAGAATATCGAATACAGAAGGCTGAAACTGCATTAGACAAGAACTTCTTGCCTCACATCGGCAGGACAAGCCAAAGCAGAAGAGATAAGGCTCTATTCTTAGGCGAGATGGTGTGCAGAGTTATCGAACTGAAGCTGGGGAGAAGACAAACTGACGACAAAGACCACTTCAAAAACAAAAGGCTTAGGCTTGCTGGTCCATTACTTGCTGATTTATTCCGTGTAGCCTTTAGAAACCTATGCAGAGACATAAAATATCAACTTGAACGAATAGGTGTAAAAGGCCCAATAATAACCGTCTCAGCAGCAGTCCGCCCTGGAATAATAACAGAAAGATTCCAACATGCACTTGCCACAGGAAATTGGGGAAGAGGAAGAGTTGGCATAACTCAACTTCTGGACCGAACTAACCACATCTCCACCTTGAGTCACCTACGCAGATTACAATCGCCCTTAAGCAGAAGCCAACCCAACTTCGAAGCAAGAGACTTACATCCGACTCATTGGGGACGCTTGTGTCCAAATGAAACTCCTGAAGGCTCAAACTGTGGATTGGTCAAAAACTTAGCGTTATCTGCATGCATCTCCGTTGGCGTTAACGCAGAAAAAGTAAAGCAAGTACTTTACGGCATGGGCGTTGTGTCCGTATACGAAGCAAGCGAAGCACTGAAGATTTCTGGAGCAAAAGTCTTTGTTGACGGCAACATTATTGGATACTGCAACAACCCAGAAGAGTTAACACGAGAATTCAGGGAAAGACGCAGAAGAGGAGAAATCTCAACAGAAGTAAATATAGTTCACTTCTCAAAAATCCACGGCGAAAGAGAAGAAATATACGTTAACTGCGACGAAGGAAGAGTAAGAAGACCCCTCATAATCGTTGAAAAAGGTTCTCCCAAGCTTCAACCTGAACACATTGACAAAATAGCTTCTGGAGAATGGTCATGGGAAGATCTGGTCAAAAACGGGATAATTGAATATTTAGACGCTGAAGAAGAAGAAAATGCTTACGTTGCAATAAGCCCTGCAGAAGTAACCCCAGAACACACACACTTAGAAATTGCCACCTACACAATCCTTGGAATTTGCGCATCAACAATACCATACGCAGAACACAACCAGTCACCGCGCAATTCTTATCAAGCAGCAATGGCAAAACAAGCCTTAGGATTTTATGCAACAAACTTTAACCAACGTGTAGACTCACGGTCACATATTCTACACTATCCACAAGTCCCACTCTTGGAAACGGCATTAATGGAAACAATGGGCTATAAACTGCGTCCATCAGGACAAAACTGCATTGTAGCTGTGCTTTCCTTTGAAGGCTATAACATGGAAGACGCCTTAATCTTCAATAAAGCGTCAATAGAAAGAGGCTTAGGACGTTCAACATTTTACAGAATCTACGAAGCTGAATGTCGCCAATACTTAGGCGGATTAAAAGACAAGTTTACCTTACCTGAGCCTGGAACACGTGGATTCAGAGGAGAACAATATTATCGACTGTTAGAACCTGACGGAATAATAAGCCTCGAAGCAAACGTTGCAGGCGGAGACGTTCTCATCGGCAGGATAAGTCCGCCAAGATTTCTTGAGGAATACAAAGAATTTGAAGTAAAAGGACCATCAATGCGAGACACATCTGTGGACATGCGCCCTTCAGAAACTGGAATTGTAGATGCGATTTTCATAACGGAGTCGGGAGAAGGAAGTAAACTTGTGAAAGTTAGAGTTCGCGACCAGCGCATTCCAGAATTAGGCGACAAGTTTGCTTCTCGTCATGGACAAAAGGGCGTCATAGGATTAATCGTTCCACAGGAAGATATGCCCTTCACCGAAGATGGCATAGTCCCCGATATAATAATCAACCCGCATGCTATTCCATCAAGAATGACTATTGGACAATTTATAGAATCGATGGCTGGAAAAGTTGCAGCTATGAGAGGAAAACCAGTTGATGGAACGCCTTTCATCAGCGAAAAACCAGACGAAATTAGAAAAGCGTTAATTAAGTTGGGGTTCAGCCACACTGGCAGTGAAGTCTTTTATAATGGTGCGACCGGCGAAAAGTTTGTTGCCGACATATTTGTTGGTATCGTGTATTATCAAAAATTGCATCATATGGTTGCTGACAAAATACATGCTAGAGCTAGAGGACAAGTGCAGATGCTTACAAGACAGCCAACTGAGGGAAGAGCAAGAGGTGGAGGTTTAAGATTCGGCGAGATGGAGCGTGACTGCTTAATAGGACATGGCGCTGCCATGCTCCTTCAAGACAGATTATTAGAAGAGTCAGACAAATACACGCTTTACATTTGCGAAAACTGCGGTCACATAGCCTATTATGATATGAAACAGAGAAAATATCTTTGCAGACTTTGCGAAGACAAAGCTAAGATCTCTCCAGTAATAGTTTCTTACGCGTTCAAACTTCTCTTACAAGAATTAATGAGCCTTTGTATAACGCCCAAATTAAAACTTAAGGAGAAAGCGTAACATGGCAACAGAAGAAGTAATCCATAAAGTTGTTGACGAAATCTATTTTGGTTTACTTTCTCCACAAGACATGCGCAAACTCTCAGTTGTCGAGATTCAAACGCCAGACACGTACGACGAAGACGGTGCTCCCATCACTGCTGGACTAATGGATGGCAGACTCGGTACACTTGAACCTAGACAAAGATGTAAAACATGCGGTAACACTGCAGTTCGCTGTCCTGGACATTTCGGGCATATCGAACTTGCAGTTCCAATAATACACATTGAATTTACGAAAATAATACATGATCTTTTGAGGGCAACTTGCAGAAACTGTGGACGCATACTATTACCTGATGAGACCATTAAGAGAGTTCACGCAAGAGTTGATAGAACTCGCCAACTTCTCGGCGTTGTTCCAGACGAAGTTTACAAAGTCATCATTCAAGAAACAAAGAATAAACAATGCCCTCATTGTGGTGCCATCCAGTATAAAATAGTCTTTGAAAAACCCACAAAGTTTAGTGAACAAATCCCAGAAAGCGGTTCTGAACCTTTAACACCAAGCATGGTTCGCGAAAGACTAGAACGCATACCCGACGAAGACCTTGAACTTTTGGGTTTCAATCCCAAAGCCGCGCGTCCAGCTTGGATGGTTTTACAAGTCTTGCCGGTTCCTCCCGTCTACGTTCGCCCTTCAATAACTTTGGAATCGGGCATTCGCTCAGAAGACGACCTCACTCACAAGCTTGTGGATATAATTCGCATAAACCAACGGTTGAAAGAGAACATGGAAGCTGGGGCTCCTACGCTTATAATTCAAGACTTGTCTGAACTTCTCCAATACCATGTTACAACCTATTTTAACAATGAGGCTTCTGGTATACCGCCAGCGCGACATCGTTCTGGAAGAGCATTAAAGACGCTTTCTCAGAGGCTTAAGGGCAAGGAGGGAAGATTCCGAAGCAATCTTTCTGGAAAAAGAGTTGACTTTTCAGCGCGCACAGTTATTTCTCCAGATCCAAACCTTGACATAAATGAGGTTGGGGTTCCACTTGAAGTTGCCATGCGCTTGTCTGTGCCTGAAAAAGTGACTGAATGGAACATTGAGGAAATGCGCCAGCTTATCATAAATGGACCTGAAAAATACCCTGGCGCCCTTTACATCATTAGACATGACGGCAAACGCATAAGACTTGAATTTGTAATTGATAGGACAAAGATTGCTGAAGCTGTAGAGCCTGGCTTTATTGTTGAGAGGCATCTGAAAAACGGTGATATTGCCATCTTTAACCGTCAACCTTCACTTCACCGCATGTCGATAATGGCTCATTACGTGCGCGTTTTGCCCTACAAAACATTCCGCTTGCACCTGTGCGTGTGTCCGCCTTACAACGCGGACTTTGACGGAGACGAGATGAACTTACACATACCACAAAGTGAAGAAGCACGGACAGAAGCACTTCTGCTAATGCAAGTCCAAGACCAAATACTCTCTCCAAGATTTGGAGGTCCGATAATCGGAGCCATTCGAGACTTTATAACCGGCGCATATTTGTTTACAAGAAAATCAAACTATTTAACAAAACAAGAAGTCAACAGGTTGCTGCTTGCAGCAGGTTACGATGGACCTTTACCAGAGCCAAAAATCAAAGAACCACAACCTCTCTGGACGGGCAAACAAATTTTCAGTCTGTTCCTACCAAAAGACATGAACTATGTTTTAAAGGCAAACATTTGTCAAGGGTGTTCCAAGTGCGAAGAGGAAGATTGCAAATATGATGCTTATGTGGTCGTCAGAAATGGTGAACTTGTGAGCGGTGTCATAGATAGACGTTCGATAGGTGCTGAACAATCCGAAAGTCTTCTTCACAGAATAATAAAGGATTATGGAACAAAAGCAGGACGCGAATTTCTGAACAAGATAACTCGATTGTTGAAACTTTTTATATCAATGCGTGGCTTCACATATTCATACGAACAACTCGTTTTATCTCCAACCGCGGAGAACAAAATAAACAAAACAATGGAAAGGGTTCAGAAGAAAGTTGAGGAGTTAATAGAAGGCTACCGCAAGGGCACTCTGCCCAGACTTCCGGGGCAGACACTCGAGGAATCTTTCGAAATTTATGTAATGAATGAATTAGCCAAAGCCAGAGACGACGCTGGAAAAATCGCTGACGAAGATTTTACTATCGAAAATGCTGGCATAGTTATGACTCGAACTGGCGCGAGAGGTTCAAGCCTAAACATTGGACAGATGAGCGCATGTGTAGGGCAACAATCAGTACGTGGCAAAAGAATACTGCGTGGGTATCTAGGTCGCGCTCTGCCCCACTTCAAATCTGGCGACCCGACACCAAGAGCGAGAGGGTTCGTGTATTCATCTTATCAAAGCGGGCTTGACGCGGTTGAATTTTTCTTCCATGCTATGGGTGGTCGTGAAGGACTTGTGGACACAGCCGTTAGAACACAGCAAAGCGGATACATGCAAAGACGACTGATTAACGCACTTGAACATATACGGTTGGAGTATGACGGAACAGTAAGAAACTCTGCAGGCGATATAATTCAGTTCAGGTACGGCGAGGATGGAGTTGACCCTGCAAAAAGCGACCATGGAAAGGCTGTGAACGTGAGCCGACTAGTTGAGCAACTTAGGATAGCTGAAGAAAAAGGTAAGCCAGCGCCGGAAGATTACATTAAGAAGCAACTAGAGGAAGTTGAGAATGAACTTACTCCTATACTTGTTGATGAGCTTAAACAAAGTTTAACTAAAGCGAAACTTAGCAAGGCGTGCGTGGATAAAGCGATTAAGTTAACTGTTGAAAACTATAAACGAGCCTTAATGGAGCCCGGCGAAGCCGTAGGAATAGTTGCAGCGCAGTCAATAGGCGAACCAGGCACGCAGATGACTCTTAGAACATTCCACTACGCTGGAGTTAGAGAGCAAAACGTGACTTTAGGCCTGCCAAGGCTTATAGAGATTGTAGATGCTAGGAGAATTCCATCCACACCCATAATGACGATATATTTAGACGAAGTGCACAGAAAAAGCAAGGAATCCGCCGTAAAAATTGCACGCAGTATCATTTACACTACATTAGAGGATTTAGCCCAAGCAATTTATGAAGATCCGGTGAATGAGGAAATAGTTGTTGAGCTTAATAAAACAATGATGGAAGATCGTGGAGTGACTTTACAGGAACTGAAGGAAAAACTGCAGATTCAGAATTCCACTGTGAAGATGAAGGGAAATCACATACATATAAAGCCCAAGAAAGCTGAAGCCCTAAAGAGGCTGCTTGGTAAAGTTTCTGCTTTTCACATTAAAGGAGTATCCGGTATAAAGCGTGTCCTTGTTACGGAAGAGCGTGGAGAATGGGTCATAAGAACTGACGGTTCAAACCTTCCGAAGGTTTTGGAAGTTTATGGCGTGGATACTTCGAGGACAACGACAAATAACGTTCACGAAATAGCTAAGACTCTTGGAATTGAAGCGGCTAGAAACGCGTTGATGAATGAGTCTAAGGGTGTTCTCGAAGAGCAAGGCTTGGACGTTGATATACGTCATGTTATGCTTGTCGCAGATATGATGACGTCAACTGGCGAAGTGCAACAAATCGGTAGGCACGGCATAAGCGGCAAGAAATCAAGCGTCTTGGCAAGAGCAGCATTCGAAATAACTGTTCCAAACATTGTTGAAGCAGCCATAAAAGGCGAAAGCGACCCATTAGAAGGTGTAACCGAAAACGTAATAGTGGGGCAGTCAATACCCATTGGTACTGGACTTGTAGAGTTATACATGTCAACATCCGAATCTAAGGGAGAGAAAGAGGAATGATAGACATAGACAAGGCAATTGCAGCGGCTGTCAAGACTGGCAAAGTAGCTTTCGGGACAAACTCTGCCATACAAAACGCGAAAACTGGCAAGGTTAAAATGATAATTTTGGCTTCAAACTGTCCCCCTATCACACGTGAAGATATAGCATACTACTGTAAACTTTCAAATATCCCATTAATAACCTACAAAGGCTCATCATTTGATTTAGCTGCTGTCTGCGGCAAACCCTTTGCTGTTTCAGCGTTAAGTATAAGAGAGCCGGGTGAGTCAGAAATTCTCAAACTAGTAGAGGGCACTGAGCCAGAGGAGCCTCGCGGAGGAAGCGAATGACAAGCGGAATAAAATTTACAAGCACAGAAATGCGCTATATCGCTTTGTTTGAAAGCATAACAGGCGCAAGCGTCAAAGACTGCATTATAGACGAAGAGCAAGGACGTGTGATTTTTGTTGTCAACGAAGGACAAGTAGGCGTAGCTATCGGAAGAGGCGGAAGAAACATTCGCACTTTGGAAAGAATGACTGGGAAAAAACACGAAATAATTGAGTATTCTGAAGATCCTGCGCAGTTCATAAAGAATGCACTTAAGCCTGCTCTTGTTAAGGAAGTTCGTTTAACTGAAAGGTCGGATGGAAAGAAAATAGCAGTTGTCGCCGTTAACCCAAGAGACAAGGGCGTGGCAATAGGTAAAAATGGTAAAAACGCCGAGCGTTTGCGTTTTCTCGCCAAGAGATACTTCCAAATACAAAATGTCAGCATTACCTGATTTGGTGTTTCATAAATGAATGACTTTGTAAATCAGTTTCTTGGTAATCCGTTACTGATTCTAACAATCATATTGATTATTGACGCTATCGCCTTCATTTACCACAAGATACGAAAATAGCGACTGTATCTACGCTTTCGTTTCTGTTCCCAAAAGTAAATCTATTAGTGCTTTCTGGTCTATTTCGGCGCGTGTTCTCCAGTCCAAATATAATTGTTCATTCTCGTCTTGCGTTAAGTATCCGTAACGAATGTAACGGTCAATGTTAATGTCCACTTTCCACCCAGGAAGTTTATCGCGTAAAAGTTCCTCTACCTCTTTTCGTGGAGCTTTTCCCTTCTTAGAAATTATGTAAGCTATCGCTATTGCCAGTCCAGCCAAGTCGTCTATTCGCCACCCTATCATCTTAGCTTCTTTTGGCGTTAATTCGCCTCGTAGTGTTATGTAAAATCTAGCTTTGTCCAGCAGCTCCAGCGTTGGCTTCTCAACAGTTTTCTCTTCTTCAAAAACCGTTTTGACTTGCAAATCAAGCGCTTTCAAATAGTTATCTAGAATGTTCAAAACTTTTGGGTAATCTGCACCTAAGGCTTTTCGAAGTTCCCAACCTTTCACTCCCGGTTTGGCATGTCTGCGGTAGAAAAGCATGTGTGTTGCACGTTTGAGTTTGCTTGCATAGTAGCCTTTTCGTTTGCTCACTTTAGCTCTCCTCGTTTCCATTTCATCCAATTGTCAGTTGTGACGGCTATTGGTATGGAAACCAACTGTTTCTTGCCGATTTTTGTTACTGGTTTATCGTATGGCTTGATTAAGATTTCTTCTTCTAACGGATAAACCTCTAACGTTGCATAACCATAGGTTATTAGAAAACTCGTCATGAACGCCCTATGCACTGTTTCCTCGTAGGTTTCTGCGCCAACAAAATCCCAGTAACGAATTCTTCCATCGTCGCCTTTCTCCTTAACTTTACTTTTCATTTCCTGCCAGAAATTCTCTAATTCTTCAGAGAAGGCTTTATCACGTAGAATTCTTTGTTTAACAAGCTCATCTCTTGTCGTGGTGCCCGCTTCAAACTCTGCTGTTGGAAATTCTTTCCATCTTTCCTTGAGTGGCAAAAGGTTCTCCCAGTATTTCATAGCTTCTGCAATGCTATGAAGCGAAATTTGTTCTAATTCGACAATAGGATGCCAAGCCTTGAAGAAGACTTCAACCATATCTTCTTTATCTATTCGGGTGAGTTTTTCCTCTAATAGGAACGGGTCCGTGTAAAGCGAAGTTGAGCGATGTTTCACCCATTCGCTTTGAAGTTTTATAACCGAGGCTAAACGATGAACAGTTTCAGCGTCTAAGCAAAGGTCTTCTGGAACTTCCCATTCTGGAAAATACTCTTTAATTACGCTTATAACTTCATTGACATCTATTAAAAATGGGTCTAGCGAGCGTTCCTCGACAGACTTACACATTTCGATTATGCGTTGAAGCTTTTCTTTACCGATGCGAATTCGCTCTCTTTTCGGCTGCATTAGGCAACCTCTCTGATTATCGATTTGCCTTCGATGTTCTGGACAGTGATTATGTTTGCTTCTTCCTCTGCGAACGTTATCTGGCTTGGCGTAATCACAATATATTGGGCATCAGCATCCTTGACTGTTGAAATGAGCATTTTCGCGATTAACTCGCGGTTTTTAGGATCCATGTGAATATCATATTCGTCAACAGCGCGGAATGGCGAGCGAACGTGCTGTTGCAAGGCTAATAGGAAACTCATTGTTGCAGTGGTTCTTTCTCCTCCGCTTTGCGTGTAAGCATCCAACGGAACAGGTTTTCCGCCTTTAAAGCCCACTAAAATTTCTAATCCAGCAACTTCCATGTCATGTCCATTAGCGAGTCTAACTTCACCAACAGCTTGAGCTTGGGCAAGAATTTTTTGGTACTCGAGATTCACGCGGTCTAGAAGGTTTTGGATGACTGTTCGCCAAGCTTGCATTCGTGTTTTAACTTCTTCTAACGCCTTTTCTCGGTTTTCGGCAACTAACTGCGCCTTTTCTTTCAGTTCTAAGTAAAGTTTTGAGTAGGATTCGTACATGCGTTCTATGTCTTCTGAAACATCCGCTAGAGCGGCCAAATGTCCGTCTGTGATGCGGATTTCATCTAAGATTTCGCTGATGCCTTTTATCACTGCAATTCTGGAACCGGTCTGCTCTGCTTTCGCTATTGCATCGTTTAAGTGAATTCGTGCAGTTTTCAACTCGCTTTCGATTTGCTTCAAGTTATTGATTGCGTTTTCTCTTCGATATTGAAGCAGTGCCAATTTAATGCGACTATCCAAAATCTGATTGCTGACTTTTTCAGTCTCTTCTTCTAAGCTTTTTGTTTTTAACTGAATTTCTTTTATTTCTGTGTTTAACTTTGACAGTTGGCTTGTGGAGTTTTGCATGAGCTCCTTTAAATTTTCACTTTTCAGAAGTTTAGGTTGCATGGGCAAAGGTTCTTTCATTATCGCTTGGAGATGCGGATTCTCAAGCATAGTTATTTCTTTTAATAGCTGTTCGCACAACGTGATTGTCGATTCGTTTCGAGCCTTTTCGCATTCAAGATTCAAGCGCTTATCAAAAAGTGTTTTCCATTCTTTTTTAAGTTCTTCAAATGTGTTCCGCTGAACTTGTAATTCTTCTTCTACTTTTCGTGTTTCTTCTTCAATCTGGTTAACAACATCCTTTTCTCTTTTCATTCCTTCCTCTAAATTTTTGACTGCTTCCTCTTTTCTGGCAACTTCTGCCCATGCAAGCTCTCTTTCCAAAAATCTTCTTTTCGTTTGCAACTGTTTTTTCTCTTGGAATCTGTCGTATTGCTCCCGCCAATAGTTAAGCGTCTGCTCTGCTGATTCCAAGAGCTTACTTACTGATTCTTCTTGGCTTAGTATGCGTGTGAGCTTTTTCTGAGCTTGCAAAACATTTTCGCGGTAAGGCTCCAATCCAACAGCTGCTTCCATCATGCGAAGTTTTTCTTGCGTGGAAAGTATAGTGAATTGTTCAACCATGTTCTGATGCATGATGATGAGCATATTGTCTGGGTCTACGCCCAACTTGTCCAAGAGTCTTTCAACATCCTGCTTTGTAACCGCTCTATTTTCAAGTTCAAACCAGTACTGTCCATCTCTACGAAGAACACGTGTGAGAAAAATTTGGTCTTTGTTAAATTTCTGAACTGGGCGGTTCTTTCCCCTTCGAGTGTTATCTAGAATAAGTGTCACGCGAGCTTGGTCTTTTCCCCATCGGATTAGGTTGCTCAGTTTTTTGGACCGTTCCGTATAAGATTGTCCCAATGCCACGGAGATAGCCAACAACAGAGAGGACTTTCCAGAACCGTTTGGTCCGCAAATGACGTTTACTCCATGTTTAAACGGTACCCTAGCATATTCGTAGCTCATGAAGTTTTCTAGGATGACCTCCTGAATCAGCATTAGGAAAGTTGCCTCTCTAGCAGTAGTAATAGAGGTAAAAAGTCTCTTATTAAAGCAATTAGGCAAACTTTAACTCAAAGCAAATCGGCAAAACACAAAAGTTTTACATATAAATTTACAGACTAACTAGCGAGTTTAAAGGTTGGATTAGACAATGGTTGTTGCAGGCAAAGTCTTCAGACTTTCTGAACCACTTTCTACTACTGAAATCGCATCGCGCCTCGAAGGCTACCACACAGAAGAGCCCTATGAGGAAGGCGACTACAAGTTTACACTCGTAACCGAAGTTGTTGGGCTTCTGCCAAAGGAAGGCATGCTTAAAGGTATTTATTCACACGATTATGTTCTCCACATTTTTCACAGAGGCAAAGTAGCACCTTTGCCGCGTACTGTCGAAGCTCTCTTCAGCTTCTCACAACATGAAGACAATACTTTCTTGACTGTTGTTGAAAAGAAACGCATAGCAAACTTCATCGCAAATAAGCTGAGCGAAATACTCTTCGAAAAAATAGGCAATGTATTAGAAGCCAGAATTCCCCCAGAAACCCTCAAGGATTTCCACTTGAAAAACCCAGAAGACACAAAAATCACCTTCTTTGACAATGTTGACATTCCAAACGTGAATAAACTCTCGCTTTATGGTCCAGATTTGATTAATACTTCGCTTTTTGAAGATTACTGCAAACATGGTGATTTATGGTATGTTGTTGCAAGAGCAAGAGAATACGGCTACGTTGTAGGCGTAACCAGAGACGCCTCAGTAACAATCTTCAATTTAACAGATAAAGAAAAGTACTTGGAGTATGTCGCTAAAGAAATTTATCAGCTGATAACAACATAGATGTTGCAGCTTAAGACTAACAAATCATTAATTCATAAGTTTTAAAGCTCCGAAAAAACAATTAATAAATGGTTTAATGGAAGCGAAATAATGAGCATATCTGAAAAATTTTCTTCCTCAAAAGCTGAGATGCAACTAAAATTCAACAGATTAACATGCCGTGTTAATAAACTACAAAAGAACCATGAAAATTCTGGGGGAGGATGAACAGTTTATGGCGCGCTATCAAGGATTGGGCGTAGACATTAAAGCTCTGTTAGAAAAACTGAAGTTTTCTATGGAAAAACAAGGCTACAAAATAGAACGTGTGCTAACCGGCGAGACCAGTTTTCTAATCGAGTATAAAAAGGGAGGCATGCTTGCAGCAAAAGAAACCTTAAGCGTGAAAGGCGTTCCGGACGATTTTGTTGTTTCAGGAATTAGGGAGGATAACCAAGAATTATGGTTCATAGTTGAAGACGTTATCTTGGCTTCTGCACGGAATCCTCAAGCCTTCAAAAGCCACACAGAACAACTCGCGCCACCTGCACCTCCACAACCAACAGCACCTGCAATGCCGCCTCAAGCTGTTCCACCGCCTCCAGCTCCAAAACCGGCACAACCGCTCCCTACAAACTGCAGCCGATGCGGCGCTCCAATTACTGTGACGCAGGAAGATTTGATATTTACGTGTAGATATTGTGGTTTCACGATGACTGTGGCTTCAAGAGAAGAACTAAAAGCTCACAGTATGTTAGAAAACCGTCTTCTTTCTCAGCAAGCAGTTGATGCCGCACGGAAATACATGGACAAGGGCATTTTCAGAGTTGGTGTTTCAAAAGACGCCCAAATCACCAGCGTGAAACTGCGTTATGTTCCTTTCTGGGTTTGCCAAGCTACCACAAACACGTTTTTGAAAGGTGTTACTGGCACGGGAGTCATGGGGGAAATCCATCAAGCACAAGAAGCTGTGTCTGATAAACGCTCAAGCGGGCTGGCAAAGTTTGGAAAACTCATTCTCGCCGGAGCCAAAGCTTATGCTGAGACGCAGCAAAAGGACAAATCGCCAAGGCATGTCTCTTACTCATTCTCAAACACTTACATTTGGCCAACATTAGCTAGGCGAACAATGATAAGCGAGATTAACTATTATGATGTGCCAGCAGCCAGAAAAATTCCGTTTGATGTAGGCAAAGTGCCGCAGGACGCTGAATTTCTCAACATAGAATTAAACGAGGAAGAAGCCAAAGCCAAAATTCGAGCGGAAATAGAAGCCAAAGAAAGGTTGATTGCAAGTGGCAAAGTTGATACTCTTGAAACTTGCAGTGTAAACGTGACTCTTGGAGAAGCTGAACTGGTGCACGCACCCGTCTGGTTTGTCCATTATACTTTAAAAGGAGAAAACTACGTTATTGCAATAGACGGTTGTGAAGGAAAAGTTTTAGGTGGAGGAAGACCTTTATTTAGCATCGGTTAGAAGGTTGAAAAAAATGGCAGAAAGAGAAACAATAGAAAAAGTGAAAGACAAGCAGGGAATACTTGCCAAAATCCAAAACGTATTCGGCTTAGGATACGCAACAAAAGAAGACCTACGCGAGTTAGACAAGAAACTTCGAGACCTATATCACTCTGACTTCAAAACGTTGCGCCACAGATGGGAAGAACTTTACTTGGCAGCGTTAAACGCTGGAAAAGCCACAGACGACTTCAAAAAGGTCATACAAATCATGGATAGGATTGCTGAAAAAGTTCACCATGCTGATTATGGATATGCTGGTTTGATGGACCGCAAGGGACACATAAGAGAAACTGAGTTAGCGCGGGTTTTCAATTATGACAAGGCATTAAGCGCTGATGTTGAGGCAATAGTGAACGCTGTGAACGAACTCCACAAAGACAGCGAAGCTGAAAATTGGACGGAAGCGGCAGCCAAAGCTAAGAACATTAAATCCTTAATACTGGCGTTTGAATCTAAATGGGATGAAAGAGAAAAACAGTTCAGACCGTTGGAGGTGTAAGTTAAATGCCAGTTATTGAAAAAGTATCATGGGACTATGCAGGAGCAGAAGACATAGCCTACAGATTCCCAAATCTTTCACTCAAGTATGGAAGTCAAGTCATAGTTAAAGAAAATCAGTGGGCTGTCTTCTTTCGAGACGGCAAAGCCTATGATGTTTTTGGACCTGGAAGACACACGATTACAAGCAATAATATTCCACTTTTAACTGCTGCTTTGAGGGCATTACGTATAATAGGCGACATTTTCGACTGCGAAGTTGTTTTTGTAAGCAACAGCCAGTTTAGAGCAAACTTTGGTGGCACAGCCTACTCGGCGCCAAGCGGCGACATAAAGTATCAAGCTGAACTGGGATTTTTTGGCTACATGCTTTACAAAGTTGAAGACCCTAAACTTTTTGTTGTTGAGTTCTTCGGCAACCGTGGTGCCAGTTCATCCAGAGATGTTGAAAATTACATTCGTGGTTTCATAAACGAGCGCATAATAAATGAGTTTGGCAACCATGATATATTCACTGTTGTGAAAAATGTTGATGCTACTACTGATAAGGTTACATTGAAAATAAGCGATGAAGCGGCAAGAGTCGGCTTAAAAGTCATAGACTGCGTCTTCGAAGGTGTCAAAATCCCAGAAGAAGCAAGAAGGTTTGCGTCTGGAATGGGCGCTCAAGCTATGATGATGCAGTACATGAAAGAAACGGCAACAGAACTTAAAGGAAGCGAAGGTGGAGGCGCAGCGGCTGCTGGTTTAGGCGCTGGAATGGGCTTAACGATGCCTTACATGATGGCTCAGCAGATGCAGCAAGCACAAGCCGGTCAACCTCAGCAATTAATAATTTGCCAAAGCTGCGGTGCCAAAAATCCTGTGGGCACAAAATTCTGTGGTAATTGTGGTGCAAGTTTAGCTCCGCAGGCAAAAGTTGTTTGTCCCAAATGTAAGGCTGAAAATCCTGCTGGGACGAAATTCTGCGGAAACTGTGGCACTCCCCTTACTCAACCAGCTGCCAGTGAAATAACTTGTCCAAAATGTAACGCGAAGAATCCAGTGGGAACAAAATTCTGCGGTAATTGCGGAGAAAAATTAGGCTAAAGAGCTTTACTTTCTCTTTTTTCTAGTTTTCTTTGTTTCTTTTAGCGGAGAGCCACATTTTACACAGAATTTCATGTTTGAAGGCACAGTTGCTCCACATTTTACGCATTGAGTAGATGATGGTGGGTATAGGGATTGGCCGCATTGTCCGCAGAACTTGTTTTCAACGGGGTTCTTGTTGCCACACCGTAGGCAGATAATAACTTGTTTAATGATTCTTTCTGGTGGTTTCATGGTTTGAGAAATATACTGCGCCATAGTTAATCCTAAAGCTAAGCCGATTCCAGCGGAGAAAGCTTCGCCGACGGTGTATTTAGTCATGATTTTATCAAGTAAATAAGGAATTTGGCATAAGAAAAACTTTACTCAGATTTCTCTATACATTTTCAAAGATTTCTTTTAATCTATTTAGTTGACAACTGGTAATGTTCTTCTATAATATGATGGTACATGTCCGGGTTCATGAGTGAACCAAGCGCCTTTTGCACAACTTCGCTTAAAGCAGGGTGAATGTGCATTGCAGTCATTATGGGCAGTGCGCTTTGTTCGTGAGTGTACATTACGTTTATTATCTCTTGTATGAGCACGGAAGCGTATGGTCCGATAATGTGGGCTCCCAATATTTTCATGTTTTCTTTATCCACGATGATCTTGACAAAATAATCTTCTTTTATGTTCATGGCTTCTCCTTTGGCGGTATCTTGGAATCTGTGGAACCCTATTAACACTTTATCTTTGCCATG
The DNA here is from genome assembly GCA_038873195.1 of Candidatus Bathyarchaeia archaeon. NCBI lineage: Archaea > Thermoproteati > Candidatus Bathyarchaeota > Bathyarchaeia (SeqCode) > Bathyarchaeia archaeon. The sequence goes on from JAVZEV010000001.1 coordinate 122,802, forward strand.
TTTCTCTATTGCTTCTTTCTCTTTGAGACCTACGCTCGCGATTTCAGGATACGTAAAAACGGCGTGTGGCACAGCGTGATAGTCAACTTTCACCTTGTCTTTTAGTATGGCGTTGTAATATACTATGAGGGCTTCATAGTTTGCCGCGTGTTTGAATTGGTATTTGCCATTTGCGTCGCCTAACGCCCAGATGTTTAGCTGTGGAGTTTCCAGATACTCGTTGACTTGTATCCATCCTTCATCATCAACTTTTATTCCGCTTTTTTCTGGACGAAGTATATCGGTGTTTGGGCTTCTTCCAGTAGCAACCAGTATTTCTTCAGCCGTTATCTCAACTGTTCGTTTATTTTCTCTATCAAAGGCAATGAGTTTTTTCATGTTTGTCGATGTTTTTATTACCTCATGCACTTCATGGTTAACAATTATTTGCATGTGTTTTCCTAACACTTTTTGGGCGACTGCTGAGATTTCCGGTTCTTCTTCTGGCAAAAATTGCGGATTTCTACCGATAACTGTGACTTTTGCTCCCATTGCAGAAAAGAAGTGTCCATATTCCGCTGCTATGTAACCTCCTCCAATGATAGCTATGCTCTTAGGCAGTTTTTTCATTTTTAGAATCGTATCGCTGGTGTGGTAGCCAGTTTTTTCAAGTCCCTTTATTGGTGGAATAGACGGTTTGGAGCCAATGCAGAGAATAATCGTTTTTGAGGATATTATATCGTCTTGAACTTTTAGCGTGTAGGGCGCTGTGAACTCGGCTTTGGCGTGGTAGTAATCCACGTTTTTAGAGCGAGAGAGACTGTTTCGTATGGTTTCTATTTCAGCGTTTATGTGAGTCCTCATTCTTTCCATTATTTTTCCGAAATTTATTTCCTTAACTTCAATGGTTAGGCCAAGTTCTTCTGTGTTTTCTATTGCTCTAATCAGTTCGGCTGGATATAGCAGCATTTTAGATGGTATACAACCTCGTGTTAGACAAATTCCACCTGGTTCGTCTTTGTCTATGACTGCGACTTTTAGGTGAGGGTTTTTTTGGATTGCAACGTTTACGATTTCCATTGCTGAACCTGTGCCTATCACTATTAGGTCGTATTTTTTCACACCAACCACCATTGGCTATTCACAATAAACATATATGTGCAAAACCATATAAAACATCCATGTTGTTTCAGAAAAAAGTAAACCGCATTAGACTGATCAAACTTAATAATATTCGCATTTACACTGAAAATGCTTGTAGCCTCTGTTTTTTATCTGGTTCGCTTCAATTCTTGTATGTGAGTTCTGATTCTCTGTCGTGCGCAAGGAATTATAGCTCCTTATTTAAAGCTGATATTCATAAGACGTCAAAAACCAAGGTTGATAATCAATTATAACATTTTATAAGTTGCTAATAAGTGAGAATGTATAACATTTTATAAGTTGCTAATAAGTGAGAATGTTTGTCTTTTCTTCCGAAAGAGAAAATAAGCAAAATCGACATCAAAAAATAGGCAAGGCCTCCGAAATAGTGGCCGGGGTGAGGTAAGTCGGCCTAAAGTGGAGATTTCTCCATTAACCCGCACAACCCCTTTTTTTATTGTGAGGTAAACGTTAATGGATAATGGCGATTTTCTCTTTTTGATTTTTGCGTTGTTAGTGTTTATCGTTATGGTAGGTGGTTTTTGTGGAAAAAGCGAAGGAGAAAAGGAAAAAGCATAAGCGTAAAACATTTGAAACGCGAATCTTAGAGAGGGAGCTGGAGTTAGATGAGCTTCAGCTTTTCAACGAAACTATACATTCACGTATGAATCAGGAGGCTTTCTTGTTGGAACGTAAAAGGAATTCGAGGGACTACATAACATGACTACACGCAATTTTCCTAAGCACAGATACAAATTTGGAAAACAAAAGAGGGCTATCACTATTCAAAACTTTAAGGAAATGCTTGATAGAGTGGACAGGATTGATTTAGGCAAATATGATACTTTAACAGTCAAATCGTTTTTGGCATTGCTCTATTGGACGGGCCTAAGAAAAACTGAAGTGCATGGAGCTAAACCGCACAGGTATATTTTACCGTCATGCAAGAAACATAGCGAAACCATAATAAAAGAAACTGAAGCTGTTCCAGGCATTTTGAAGGAAGACATTGAAGTTAAAGGTGACGTGCTTTATATTGAAGCGGTAGCTCGTAAACATGGAAAACGTGAAGCTCCATTAGAATTGTGGATTAAGCTTCCATTCGTAGATTTAATAGTTGAGCAATGGAAACGGACAGAGCCTAAACAGAGAGTTTGGCCGTTAAGCGAATGGGATTCATGGCAAATAATGAAGCGCATAGATAAGAAAAAGTATCTTCACTATTTCCGTTTCAACCGCATAACCGAGTTGTGCAGTAATCCGAAATTAAGCGTGGCGGATATATGCAGTTGGACAGGCTTAACGCCTGCAACCGTTAATGAGTATATGGAGCGTAGCGGAAGGTTCATTAAAAGAACAATGGAAGCTATGAAAGAGCAATACGCAACCGCTTAACATTATTTATTTACCACACAAGCCAACATCAATAACTTAATTTATATAGTAAAGCAGAAAAAAGCTCAAATTAAGCTTATTTCATGAAAAAGAACCGTTTACCAACTAAATTTGAATTTAATTGAAACGCGGAATGTTTATGGAAAAGAAAGGAAGGAATGTTAAGGTTTAAATTTGGAAACGCCATCATTATGGTAACGGGTAAAATGGGCTTATATGAACAGTTAAGCGAAAGCTTCCCTTTGGAAGACACGTTTTTCGGCTCGTGCCTTCTAATTCCACATGCACTTTTTAAGCCTGAATGGAATGAACAGTTAAGTAAGGAAGGCGTTAAGGTTTTTCAGCAAGCATATAATGGCAAACTATTCTTTTTCTTAAAGAAATCCGACAGCAACAACGAGAATGTAGCGGCTAAGCCTTCCGAGTTGAAGCCTATCGTGTGGAACGAGGAAACTTACGCTTTCATAGAGAAACTGCAAAAAGAAGGGTTAAGCCTCCGCAAAATAGCCGCTAAAATGAGGGAAATCGGCTTTCAAGTGACTCACACGTCAATAGCTAAGAAAATGAAGCGGAGAATGGCGCATTCGCAAAGTTTAAACGTTCAATGTGAAGGTGACGGTTTATTCCGAGAATTCCTGGAAGCTTCGGAAATGCTTTATCCAAAGTATCGCAAAGCCTGTGCAGTTTTGCTTAGGGAAGCCGCAAAAATTCTGGAATAATAGTCCATAAACCAGTCACTATAATATTATAGTTCACTATTATCGTGCTTAAATACGCTTTACCATTCAACTTTTATACATGGAAAAAGAAAGAGGTGAAAGAGTATAGTGTTTAAAAAACTGAGGAAGTTTCTCGAAGACAAGAGGGCTGAGGCACCTATGGGCGGCGGCGGAGTAATTGGCGTTCTGGTTGGAATCATGGTTTCGCTGTTGATAGCTATCATAGTGATTCAAAGCTTGATTAGCAGTCAAAGTCAGGCTGGTTGGAGCGCTCAAGCGAACAGCACTTGGGCCGCGCTGCAAAGCAACATTTGGGTTGCAATGACACTGCTCGTTATCGTGCCGATAATTGTTGGAGCAGTGATAATCCTCGGCTACGTTAGAAGAGGAATGTAACAACACTACGAGCATCACTGCTCCAAACTTCCCTTTTTTTGTGTAACGCCATATTTCAAATTAAACTTGTCCAATTCTTTTTGAAACCATTCCTTATCTAACTCTTTAACGATGTTCAGAAAGTCAACGTCTAAGCGGTAAAGTTTCCGTTCCTTCTCATTCAAATTGGGATTTGGAATAATAAAAACTTCAGCGGGACGCTTCTCTTCAACGGATCGGTTAGGCTTCTTTATTATTCCAATTATTTTAGCTTGAGAACCATCAGGCTTAACGAGGTAGGGTTTCAACTGTTCTAAAATAATATGAAAATCTGAACCTTTAGGGTAAGTTATGCCCAATTTACCGCTTGTTGTTATTTGAACTGTGTAATCCTTCAAATTTTTGAAGTGAAAAGTTAGCCTTCCCTTGTAAGGTTCCATGTCTCCAATCATGTTTCTTTGCTGAGCTAACCTTTGCCGTGTATTTTCATACCCTAAATCGGTTTGAAACCACACTTGCTGTTTCATTTATGACCGAAAAATAGGGGGACTTAAGTCCCCCTTTATAATAATTTCGGACTTGAAGGTGTTAAAAATGAACAAAAACTTAAGGATAACCGTGAGGGTGGAAGACTCTGATAGAAAGATGATGGAAGCACTTATTCAGCAAGGAAAGTTTCGCAGCTTAAGTGACTTTCTAAGAGCAGCTATCCGAGAACTGCTTAGCCAAAACAAACGTTGTGGTTAAAGGGTGGAAGATGGCCCATGAACGCAAATGAGTTGTTAAATGCTGAATACGCGGTGGGTTGCCCTCCACTTGACTATTCTTTATGTCAATCTCTACTTTTTTTTCCTTTAAAAAACCTAGCACGCCTGCTAGGATGCGGATGTGGGCTACAAACCTGCATGGCCTCAGGGTCGGAGGCGCGGAGTGGTTTAGACAAAGCCATAAAGAGGGATATGAAATGCCGGTTAGTCTTGAAGATTTGTTAGGCGCTCGGGTTGAAGCAGAAATCGTTAGCGCACGCATGGGTCGTTTAGAAAACAAAGAGTGTCTGATCTTAACTGCTAATGTTTCAGGTGAAGAGGTTCATTACGGCATCTTGCCTGAGTTGATTGAGAAGGTTCTAGCGTCTGGCCGCAAAGAAGGTGATAAAATCATTTTGAAACTTCCGGCGCCTAACAAAAGAGCGCGGATCACTTGGATTAACGTTTATTAAAAGTTGAGGTAATGCCGCTCATCTCCCCTTTTTTATGTGAGGGATCGCTTGATGCCTATCCAATTGTCAGATTTGTTGAAACTTCAAGATAAAAGTTTTGGTCAAATTTACGTTTTAAACGATAAAGAAAAGGCAAATTTACAGGTTTTGGCTGAGAAAGTAAAAAAATATTCGGAATTGTTAAAACCTTTTCTCATTTCTAGCATGCAAGATTTCAAATTGTTGCTCTTTGATGTGGAGACTGATTCGAGTAACAGGGACGATGTGCGTCTTGTTGGGGTTTTATCTTATCCGAATTTGGAAATTTACCATTATGATCATGCTTTAACCAAAGTTGAGCTTGATAGTTTAGTTGAGGATGCTTCAGTCGTTGTTTTTGTGGCTTTCAACTATGGTTTTGATTTGATTCGTGCGTTTTCAAAGGATGCTAGAGATATTTTATTACGTAGGTTTACGCGGTTCGGAGATCAAAAAGTTAGTTATTATATTTATCGAAAGGAGCGGGTTATTAGCTATGCGCTTGATGTTATGCGTTTGTCATCTAATTTGCTTGATGAGAAAAAGCGAAGTTTGAAAAGCCAATCTGAAACAAACATGTTTTTTAAGAAGTTAGAAACGGAAGATTTTTTGAATCGCAAATATAATGCGTATGATCTTTTGTCATGTTTTGAGCTGCTTTCTCGATGTTTGGAAAAGGCGGCAATGTTTTTAGAAGTTTTAGGTTTTGAAAAAGCTAATTTTGTTGATTTTGTTTTGAAACAGAATCGTTATGAAGTTATTGAAAGTCATATTTCGCCTATTAAATTGTTTGAAAGTGGCGCTAGGATTGCTAAGATTTTGGTTGCGCCATATACGAAATTTCCGAGTTTTCCAGCATTTTATGCGGGTGGGCGTGTTAAAGCGTGGCAAGTTGGCCGTTTTCGAAATTTTGCATTTTATGATGTAAATTCTGAATATCCGAGTATTATGAGCAAATTTTCACCTAGATCTATGAGGCTTTGTTACGGAGAGGAAGCTAGAAATGTTATCAATCAACTTTTAGAGTTGATTAAAAAGGTCGGCCCTGTGGAAGCATTTTCGCGGTTATATGTAAATCAAGAAATGCCTGTTTTAGCGCTTTCCTCTTGGGTTCTAGTTCAATTTTTGGAAGATTCAACATGGAAAATTGAAGTTTTAAAGGAAAAGCAAAAGAAATCTAGAAAACTTTTGTGTTATACTCTGGTTTATAGAAATCGAAGGGAAGAGCAAACTCGAGCAGAGGCCCTAGTTAATTTTAAAGCGGGAATGGTTGTTAATTTTCCGCTTTATTTTTTGTTTTTGCAGTCTAAGAATCAACTAAAACGCGTGCAAATTTTAGATGCGTGTGGTTTTCTATATACAAAAGATGAGGAATGGTCAAAGAAATGGTCTGAATTTTATGCTATGCGTAGGGCCAATCAGGAATTGGCAACATCTTTGAAAATTGCTTTGAACGCGGTTACAGGTCTTTTGTGTGATGTGGATCAAGCGTTTTCAAATTTGGCTTTGGCTGCTCATGTGACAGCTTTCGCGAGAACAATATCGTGGCTTATAGAATCGCAGTTGAAGGATTCTTTAATTTACCATGATACGGATTCTTATGTGTGTTCTGCAAAGGATGAGGCGCTGTTAAAGAGACTTCTTAACAAACTTGCGCCTTGGGGTGCTAAAAAAGAGTATGCGGATGCGGTTGAGCTTGTGGTTTTCCGCACTAAGCGTTATGCTGTTAAATTGCCTAGTGGAGAGTGGATTATTAAAGGTGCTGAAAGATCTGGATTTGGAAGAGAGAAGAACCGCATTCAATCTTTTCTTTTAAATTCGGAGAGGCAACCTATCCATGATATAAGGCAGGTGACAAAACAGGAAAACACGCCTAATATTCCTGCTGTGCGGAAATTGTTGAAGAATGCGGAATCAGGCGAATGGTGCTTTTACTTTTCTTATCCTCTCTCCATTTCTGCACGTATTAAGAAAATAGAACGCGAATGGTATTTGGAAATTAAAGCCTTAGTTGATGATTTAGAATCGGGTGGATGGGGTGAATCTTTAAGGCTTAACCGTTTTGTAAAGCAGCTTGCTATTTGGTGTGGTTTTAATAAGCAGCCTTCAAAGAAATTATCAACTTCTCAATGGTTTTTAGAATTTTTTGAGCATTTACGCGCTTATGGATATGAAACTAAGGAAGCAATTTTCAATCTTATAAGAAATAAGAAAGGTTGCGATTTAAGTGTAGTTGAAGCTCAGATTTTATCATCAATGCATGAAGAGCAAACTAACGCGGAAATGATGCAAACAATTGAAGACTTTGAAGATGTTGTTTATGAAATTACCAAAAGTGGAAGAGTATATTTTGCATCTAAGCTTAAAGAGCCTTTGGAAGATTTAGCAGGTAAGTTGTGGCCGTTATCGCCTGCTAATCTTAAATTTGAAAAGAGCAGTCTAGAAAAGGGTATTTCAGCTAAGGTTTTTGCGCCTTTGTTAGGTAAGCCTGACACAACATTTTTAGAGGCTCAGATCAGTCAAGCGGGCCTTTTGCATATTCCGCTTGAGATTAATGAGAAAATGAGGTTGTTAGCGCGTGTTATTGGCAAATTAGGCCATAGCGATAATTATGGTGTGAAACTTGCGGTTAATACGCTTGATGTGAAAAAGAAGGAATTAATTGAACATGAGCCTACGCTTTGGAAGTTACCGCGAAAAGCTAGAAAGCGATCGCCTTTTGCTCAAAGGCGGTTCTATGTGATTCAAAGGTTTCCGTATAAGGTTAGGTATCACATAAGCTGGGATGCGGTTAGTTGGACGCAAGTTAAACGTAGAAAATTTGTTTTCCGAGAATTGCCTTTATGGTTGCCCTCAACATTGATTAGAATTATTGAATGTTTCTTTAATGATGTAGCATTGCTTGAAGCGGAATTAAATGAAGCGTTAAAACTTGTTGTTGAGGAATCTGATAATATTCTCTTTAAGTGGCTTTACAACCAAAAGATCGAATTGAAAGTTATTCCTTATGCGCGGTATTGCCGTTTTGATGTGGCTTATGATATTCCGCCTAGTGAAATTAAACAAAGGATAGAAGAGTTTGAAGAGGTGTGTGAGCAAAACGAATATGATTATAGAAAAGGTTTAGGGTTCATAGGTATTAATGGAAGGGTGCTTTCTGATAGTCGATATTTTGTTTCAGGTAATATTGTGCTTTATGATCGCAATAGAAGGTTTAATCTGAAAAGGCATGAGTTTCTAAGAAGATTTCGGCCTTTTGTTGAAGCATGGCAAAATGAACCTGTGGGTCGTTTAGAAATTCAATGCTTCGCGCACAGAAGCAATAATAGGAAGGCGAATCCTTTAGCAGCTCTGCTAAACGTGTTAGAACTATACAAGATCCAAGCGCCTAAACTGTTTGAATTCATTAAGAGTTTGCTGTCTGTCATAACTAATATGTTACGTGACCCGCACGAAGGGTCGGGTGCGCATGGCGCTAACTCTGAAAATTTGAATGAAAATTGTTTTGTTCTGTTCAAATCTGAAGTGTTTTTCGGTGTTTTAAGTGGATTAGGGGTGGGGCCGCCTTAATGGTTTTGTGTTGTCCTGAATGTGGTTCTAAGGAGTTTTGGAAGGATGGTTTTAGATATGATGGTGATGGTTTTGGAATTCAACGTTATTTATGTAAGTTATGTGGATATCGCTTCTCTGAGTCTAAGATAAAGTTCAACATCAGAGGAAAGATTTGTAAAACTTTTAATTCTACTTCTAATTTGCTGAAGGGAACTATCGTTAATAAGGACTTTTCCATCCAGAAAAGCTTTAATGATTTGTCTTTCGCGGTTAGTGAAGATGTAGCTTCGCATAAACTTACTGTATTAGGAAAACAGTTAAATAATTTTTCTTCCTATAACAGTAAACGCCGAGTATGCGTCTCGGAAGTCGAGGCGAAAAACTTGGCCAAAGTGGAAACCCAAACTGAAAGGCCGAGTGTGGGCGGCACAGAGCAGCTTAAAGACGCTAAAGGCAAAATAGTTGAATACTGTTTCTACATGCAAAAGAAAGGCTATGCAGAGGCTACCATCCGACTTCACAGAACCGCATTAAAAACTTTAGTTCAGAGAGGTGCTGATTTGTTTGATTCAGAAAATGTTAAAGAAGTCATTGCAAAACAAAAGTGGGGTGAAAATAGAAAGCGTAATGTTATAGGCGCTTATGACCGCTTCCTTAAATTTGCTGGTTTAACATGGGATAAGCCATTCTGCAAAGCGCGAACCCAAAAGATACCTTTCATACCAACTGAAAGAGAACTTGATGATTTAATATCTGGAACAGGTAAAAAACTCAGCACGTTTTTACAATTGCTTAAAGAAACCGCAATGAGATGTGGAGAAGCGAAAAGACTTCAATGGATAGACGTAGATTTTGAAAAGAACATAGTAAGGCTTAACGATCCTGAGAAAGGTTCTAACCCGAGAATGTGGAAGGTGAGCCAAAAGTTGATTGCTATGCTTAACGCTTTGCCGAGAGAAAGTGTAAGAGTATTTGGAGACGGCCCAATAAATTCAATGAAGACAACATTTATAAAAGCACGAAGGCGTTTAGCTGCTAAACTGCAAAACCCAAGACTGCTAAGCATAAGCTTTCACACCTTTAGACATTGGAAGGCTACAATGCTCTATCATCAAACAAAAGATCCATATTACGTTAAGCAGTTCTTAGGCCATAAAGAGTTAAGAAACACGGAAATCTACATTAACATTGAGAGAACCATGTTTGAGCAAGGAAGTGATGAGTTCACGGTTAAAGTAGCTGAAACGCCTGAGGAAGTTAAAGCTTTATTGGAAGTCGGATTTGAGTATGTATGCCAAAAAGATAACCTAATATTTCTAAGGAAGCGTAAGTGATGCAGAAAAGTAACCGAAATCACCGAAATAGTGGCCGGGGTGAGGTAGCCTGGTAGCCTATAGGCCTGTGGGCTGTATGTTGCAGGCGGAAAGCCTAGCGCCCGGGTTCAAATCCCGGCCCCGGCCCCACACACAAGGTTTTAACTCCGTGTTTGAGGAAGTGTGAAGTGTCATTTCAGGTAGTCGATGGAAAAAGTTATGCGTTTAAAGACGCGGATTTGTGGGCACTTGCTGAGATGGAGACGCATCCAGACGTGGTGAAATGGAATATCGGCACCGGCACAGATGATACGAATAAAATGTATAATCTGTTTAAGGAGGCTATCAATAAGCTTCCAAGGGAAAAGGACCAGATTTTTCTTGTTGGAAAATTGGACGGAAAAGTTGTGGGTTTTATTGGAATACATTGTGAAACTAAATGCTCAATGCCTGTTGGAAATGTGGGTATAACAATCCATCCGAACTATTGGAATATGGGTTTCGGAACGCTGTTGCTGAAAGCTGGAGTGGCAAAAGCTCGAGAGGAAGGACTTATGAAACTTGAGGTGGAAACTCTTTTCTCAAACAAAGCCATGATAAAGATTGCAGAAAAAGTGGGATTTAAAGTTGAAAGTATATGCAAGAAACTGATTAAGAAAAGCGGAAAACGCGAAGATATAGCACTATTAAGCATGTTTCTGAAATAAATTATAGAGTGCGTTTCAAATGTTTAAGGATAGTAGAAGTGGAAAAATCGCTTTGGTTGCACACTGCATCCTTAATCAAAACTCACGGGTTTTCGGATTAGCTGAAAGATCAAGTGCAATAACAGAAATTGTAAATTTTTTAATACGCAAAGACTTAGGCGTTATTCAGTTGCCGTGTCCAGAACTAGCCTATGCAGGAATATCCAGGCCGCCACAAACCAAAGAACAATATGATACAGCAGCTTTTCGAAAGCATTGCAGGAAAATCGCAGAGGGCATCGCAAAGCAAATTCAAGAACATGAAAAGTGCGGGATAAAGTTGAAACTTGTGATAGGCGTTGCTGGGAGTCCAAGCTGTGATATAGCAGATAACCAAAACATAGAGAATTCTGGAATTTTCATGGAAGAACTCCACCATGCACTGAGCGAAAGAGGAATTTCGGCGCCTTTCTGCAGAATACGTTATAACAGATTACTTGAGGACCTAACTGAATTAGAAAAAATAGTTAGGGACTAAATTGGAGGCTTAAAGCGTTTCTTCTCCTTATCATTTATGCGCATCCATTTTTCAAACTCCTTAGAAGGTGGGTTCTCAACAAAAAGCTTCTTTCTAAAAGCCTCTAAGAAAGCATTTTCTTCGCCCAAAAACTCAGCCGCCGTCACAACTTTACATCCCGCTTTCTTTGCCTCTTCAAAAACATTTCCTGTCTTTTCACGCCAATTTTCATCTCTGAGAATATGATGTTCCAACATGACGCATGGAATAGTTTTGATTACGCTTTCAAGGTTTCTCAATCCAGTTTCAATCTGGCTTTCTTTAACTTTAAAACCAGCCAAATACAATGGGGGCCCACCAATCATCAACAACTGCGGCTTTTCTTTAAAAATTATAGAAAGCGTCTGGTTTGACATTGGACCTTGAACGTCGGGCGCAAACATGAACTTCTCACCGTCGCATTCGATTGTTGTCATTAGAACCCATCCCAACTCTGAATTTTCCAGTCCATGCGGGACTGGCTCAGAAAATCTGACATTTGTATCATTGAAAGTGAAGGTTTTTCCGTCGGCAATTTCAAGTTTTTTCGCGTGTTTTCCGCTTGTTTTCTGAAATAGCCATCCTCTGCGTCTCTGGCTGTAGTTGATTTTCTCTTTTGGATTTTTTATCAAAACGGTTTTTCCTTCATAGATCTGCCTTGCAGTTTCGGTTGCTTGAGTCCAGTTGCAAAGCCAATCTTCATAGGAAGGGGTGTGATGGTCGAAATGGTAGTGGCTTAATGTGACAATATCAGATTTCTTTGCGGCCTCAGCAATTTTTCTGCGACAGTGTTCTATGGCTTTGAATTCCAGCGGATGCGGAAGCAAACCGAAACGGTATGGACAAAGCGAAACTCCCGCGTCAAAAAGAACCTTAATGTCTGAAGTTTCAACGTAAGTGCACATTGACCTTACGCCAAGACTTTCTGCAGCTAATGGAACCACGCGAATATGTTCTAGCATTGCATTTTCCGACATGCCCTAAGCTTAATTCCTATATCTTTTTATTTAAGCCCATGGTTTATTTTTGCGTGGTGGGCGATGACGACTCTGGCCCCGCTGATTCCAAAATGATTGGGATCTTGAGTGCGAGAGCCCGCTTTCACACGTTCAATTTAATTTGTTGGTTTTTTCAGACAAAGGCCGCTTAAACTGTCGTAATTATATATTCAGAAGACATGCAAAAAGTATTTAAACAATTTAAACTGCTAATTATATCTGAGAGGAAAGGAGAAATGAAAAAAGTTCTGCTTGTTACTTTGTTGTTATCCACTTTGCTGACGCTTTCAATACCGCAAGTGACATGTGCTGCACCACCTAATCCATATGAACTAATAGTGGATACAATAACTGGTGCCACCCCCATTACTTTGGATCCTGCTAACTGTTATGATATGGCAAGCGCTGAACTGCTCTTTAATATTTACGAGACTCTGATTTTCTTTGACGGCGAAAGATACGACTATTTCATTCCACAATTGGCTGAACAAGTATGGATTGCACCACCAGACCCAGCAGCACCCCCATACACAAACTACACAATATACTTCAAAATACGCGAAAATGTGCCATTCCACACATGGTGCAGGTCCGACTTGAGTCCAGTGCCAACATGGGACCAATACTACTTAACAACCGAAGACATCGAACACAGTTTCGAACGATTAATGGTATACGACTACCCAGGCGGACCACAATGGACGATTTACGAACCACTTCTAGATGCATTCAGCGCTGATCCGTCAGATCCAACTTTCGGAGAAAAAATCGACAATGCCATCCAACGTAATGATACCCACGTTTGGCTCAACATCGCAAACAAAAACTTAACAATAGGTGGATCTGTCTCATTTACGCCAATTGCGCTCTTTGATCTAGCAACGAAGCGTCAACGTTCCAGTTTCTGGGACGAAATCGCGAACAAGCCAATAGGTTATTCGCTGAGGATTTTCTTCCAAGTCATATCGCAATCATGGTGCTCAATAATGAGCAAGCCGTGGCTTGCGGACTTTGTAGATCCAGAAGCTGAGGCTGCTGGCCACCCAACAGGCGAGTGGCTTGGAACATGGGAAAACTGGACACTCTACCACTACCCAACAAGCCCACTTGAACCAGAGCTTCCATGTGTAGACATGATACCCATGAGCGCTACAAGTCCAGGAGTCACGTGCGGAACAGGACCATACATACTAGACAGATTAGATTTTGCCAGCGAATGGTCTGTGGTGAAGTTTGATGACTATTGGGGCGGCTGGCCAGCTGGTTGGCCAAACATGTATGGCTGCAAACCAGCAGGCTGGGTTACGAGACTAACTGTTAGACAAAGGGATGCATTAACATGCGTAAATGAGTTTGTAAATGGCGACTGCGACTTTGCTCACTATGGGTCACGTTCTAGGTGGCCGTATTTTCATGTAAATGGCGACATATGGAAAGAAACTTTGAACGGCATACGGCTCCAGTATTGGCAGGTGCCTGAGCTAGAAATTCAAAGTTTCTTCTTTACATTTAACATCACACCTGCAGGCGGAACATATGGAAAAATCAATGACTATGGAGTGCTTTCTGAGGATGGAATACCACGGGACTTTTTTAACGATATCCATGTTAGAAAAGCCTTTACATATTGCATGAACTTTACATATCTGATTAATGATTTGCTTGGAGGAATGGCTTATCAACCAATAACTTTTGCACCATCTGGTTTACCCTACGTTAACCCAACGCAAAGCTACTACTCTTTCGACATTGAGAAGGCCAAAGAAGAGTTTTCTCTGGCATGGAATGGACAGCTGCTGAGCGCTGGTTTCACCATAACATTGCCGTATACCGATACATTTAGCGGATCAGTGTGTCAAAATATTGCGCAGCGCATCATGAATATAGGCAATGAGATAGCCGGTGGCAAGTTTCATGTGCAAACCAAAATGGTGTCATGGGGTCAGTTCTCACAAGCACTTCAGAGACATGAATTACCGACATTTATGGTAGGCTGGCTATCTGACTCTGCAGATATACACCATTTTGCTTATCCAATTCTTCACAGCAACGGGACCTTTGCGTCTTGTCAAAACTATAAAAATCAAACAATAGATGACTTAATAGAAAACGGCGTTCGTGTTCCAGACGGTCCATTGAGACAATCAATCTATTATCAACTAGAAGAATTATATTACGAGGACGTTCCATCTGTGCCTTTGTACTCTTCAGTCAAAAGGTGCTATTTGAGAGATAGAGTTTACGGATATTACTATAACGTTCTGTACCCGGGCATCTTCGCATACAACATTTGGAAATGGGATTACATGAAGGGCGATATAAACTACGATGGAAAGACAAGTATGACCGACATAGTAACAATAGTGGATTCTTTTGGTTCTTACACTTATAAAGACAAAACTTTCGCTGTTCATTCTCGTTGGAATTTTCACTGCGACATAGATGACATCCCAAGATACAGATGGCGAGACCAGAAAATCGACATGGGCGACATTGTAGGAGTCCTTCCCAACTTCGGCAGGATAGGTGTTCCTTGGCAATCGCCACCATAATATCTAAATAATCTCTGAAAACTCCTATTTCAAAACTGGGTAGCTGTGGTTCTGATATGGTAATTAGGGTTCTTCTGGTGGTTTTTCCCAGAGCTCGAACATTTTCTTTTTGAGTTCTCTGCGTTTTCTATGCAGATAGCGGTAGACTGTGCTGTGTAGGCTTCCTTCTATCAACATTTGAATGGCTTCTCTTGCAGCTTGCGCCTGTTCCATGTTTCCAATTATGCAGACCGTGTGTCCATATACAGAAATGTTAGCGTCTGTCAATTCCTCTATAGTTCTGCGTGTTTTGCCGTTCATTCCTATTATTCGTCCTTTAATGCGGCGGATGTCTGATTCGGACTTTCCAAAAACGGTTCGCAAGTCTATAACATCCAGAATGGCGTCTTCATCGCGGATTAAGCGGAAGGCATGTTCAGAAGAAAAACCTCTTCCAATGGCGGTCACAACATCTTTCGCTCTGAAAAGCAAGCTTGGATCTTCAGCTTTTTCGCTTAGCATAAGCGTTACGCCGCCTGTTTCGCTGTCTATTTGTAACTGAACCATAAGTTTTTCTTCAATGCTCTTTTTGGTTTTTCCTTCTGGTCCTATTAAAACGCCTACTCTTTCTTTTGGTATTCTAACGAACGCACTAGGTTTCGCCAAGACCCGTAACCTTCCTATAACATTCTTCTAGAGAGGGTACATCCACGCCTAACTTGCTGAAAAACCTGTTTAAATTAGTTAGGTCTCTGCGTAAGAGAAATTCTGCCATAGGATGCGAAGTAAGAACCGCTTGAGACATGTCAAATAATACTGGGCGACCTTTCCAAATCATAATGTTGTATTCGCTTAAATCTCCATGAACAAGCTCGGCTTTAGTATACAGTTTTTTCAAATAACCTAGTAAGGTTTGATAAATTTTTTCGGGTTTCTTTGGCGGAAGCTCCTTCATTGATGGAGCAGTGACACCTTCTTTACCTATAAACTCCATAATTAACACATTGTTTTTCACGGCAATCGGCCTTGGGACTCTAACCTTCGCCTGGGTTGCTAACTCCAAGTTTTTGTATTCTTTCTGAGCCCACGCAAAAATCAGCGAGCGCGTGTCACGTCTTAAGCCTGTAAATCTCGGGTCTCCCTCAATGTATTTGAGGATGCCTTTTCGGAATTCTGCTGAAACCGTTAAGTAGATTTTTATTGCCAATTCGTTTCCTTGCTTGTCTTTTCCCCAGTAAACGCGTGATTCTTTTCCAGCTCTAACAACTCCGTAGATTTCGTTTATTGTTCCTTTATTCATGAAGTCGTAGATTACCATCAATGTTGAACGGTCAAAAACTTCTTCTAAAACCTCATATTCTTCGCTTCGTTTTTCCTTCATTAACTGCTCGGTTTCGTAACGTTTCTCTTTTCTTCGAAGTCTTTTTTCGACGCGTGTTTCAAAAGGCACACTTATTTCCCCATGTATACACAGAATTTAGATGGTTAAATAGCCTTTTTTTCGAAGCATGTCCGCTTGAGCTTTTGTGTAACGCCAGATTAAGTCGCCGCGCTTGTCTGATTGGAAATCCCATGGGGAAACTAACACAACATCTCCTTCTCTTATCCAAACTCGTCTTTTCATTTTTCCGCGTATGCGGCATAAGCGTTCGTGTCCGTCTTGGCATTTGACTAGAACACGGTCGAATCCAAGTAGTTTAACGGCTACTCCCAAAACATCGTTTGGGGATGGATATATCATTTCGCTTAATTCTTCTTCTGTTAGGACCTTCTTCTTACCCACCGAAGCACCTCAAATGTATTCTTCTAAAAGAAGTATATAACTTCCTTAAAAGTTATGCTCATTCGATTAACTGTTTTTCCTACTTTGTTGAGATGGTTTTCACAAATTCAGTTACAAGCTTTATAGTATTCTTTAAATCATCAGCGTGTATGATTGAGGCGGGTCCATGAATGTATCTGCACGGCACTGCTACGACTCCGCTTGGCACACCTGCCTTTGTGAGGTGAATTGCTCCCGCGTCTGTTCCGCCCATCGGCACTTTCTTGAACTGAAACGGAATTGACTTTTCTTTTCCAACTTTAACTAGAGTTTTAAGAACAGTTGGATGAGTGAAAACGGTTTTGTCCAGTATCGTTATGACGGGGCCATCCTTGATTTTTGATGAGACTCTGTCTGGTCTAGTATTTGGGACGTCGGCAACGAATGTTCCTTCTAGGGCTAATCCATAATCTGGGTCTACTTGCCAAGCGGCGGTTCTTGCTCCTCTCAATCCTAGTTCTTCTTGTACGGAGCCAACAGCAACGATGTTGTATGGCGAGTCTTTCATGGACTTGAACACTTCAGCGAGAACTGTGCATCCTGCTCTGTCATCAAATGCTTTTCCTCTGAAATATCCGTCGCCTATATCTGTGAATTCAACATCAAAAACGCCTAGCGTGCCCACTTCTGCGCCTTTTTCTTGTGCTTGGCTGAGGTTGTCGGCGCCTATGTCAATGAACAGGTCTTCTTTGGGTATTATCTTGTTCTGTTCTTCGGGCGTCATTATGTGAGGTGGTTTGGTTCCGATTATTCCTTTTAGGTAGCCTTTTTCTCCTTTAAGTAGTATTCTCTGTCCGAGTAGGATGTTGTTTGTTATGCCTCCGAGTGTTTCAAACCGTAGAAAGCCATTTTCTTCTATGTAAGTGATTATGAAACCTACTTCGTCCATGTGAGCTGAAAGCATAATTCTGGGGTATCCTTCCTTTCCATGATGATGAAAGAATATGCTGCCAAGCTTATCAACACGTGTTTCATCAGCATATTCCTCAAGTTCAGTTTTAAGAATCTCCGCTACGTCTCCTTCATTTCCAGAGGGTCCAAAAGCGTTTGATAGTTTTCTGAGAAGTTCAATTTCTTCCGGCAATGTGGTCACCAGTAATCTTTTCCTATCTTTTTTGCAGTTAAGTTTTGTCCTTAAAAATGTGATTTAGTTATATGTAAAAAAAATAGCATTATCATGTTATGAGTTTATGGGGGCACTATATTCTCTCTAACATAAATCAATGAGCACATTGTATCCTACATTTTTACGATTTGCGCGTGGGGTATCCCCTCTATATTAAGAATCGCTTCTGGATGCACGTATCCCTTTTCTACGGCTTTTTTAACGACATTTGTGCCTACCATGTTTACTATTGTTGAGTTTTCTATCATTGCAATTGCTTCTTCGATGCTTACCTTTGTGCCTTTATAGAATTCTTCTTTGACCTGAAAAACTATTTTGCCTTCGCAGAGGGTTTTTCCGAGAACTTCCTCGTCGCACATGGCTAATAATACGTTGTTGCCGATTTTTCGAAGTTTAATATAGACATCCAATTTTTAGCCGCTCATGTTAAAGTTGCTGCACTGCTGACCTTGCTCCGCATGCTTCGCACACTAGAAATGATAGTCGTTTCTCCTTTACAATCTTTGTGTCTGGACGCTTGCAGACTGGGCACATCACGAAGGTTTCCAAGTATCTCTGCAAGAGTCTTTCTATAGTTTCGTGTGAGAATTTTCCTTTAAAAATGGCTCGCGACTCCTGCAATGTCGCTGCGGTAGCGGTTTCACGCGTCAAAAACTTCAACAAATGTTGCGGGTCACGATTTAATGCGTCTGCGATTTCTTTGAAGTTGTAGATTATTGTGCGCATGCCGATTACTGAATGGTTCAATCTGGGCAGTTCTAGTCGTTCGCGTTTTGAGGCGACTTCTGGAATTTGGGAACGCGCCTTTTTCAGTAGCGCATCATAGTCATATTTCATTCGTTCTTTCTCCGTTGCAAACATGGACGCATAATCCTATTTAAAACTTATAATAACGTTCAAACATAAAAGAGATTGTGAAAAAGAGGAAACCTAATGGGTTACATCTACCTCTATACCGGGACTGGCGCGGGTAAAACTACAAACGCTTTGGGCTTGGCGCTTCGTTCCATTGGACACAAACACAAAGTTGTAATAATTCAGTTTTTGAAGTGGTGGAAAAACACTGGCGAATATAAGATTCGAAAGATGCTTGCGCCTTACTATGAGATTTATCAGTTTGGCAGAAAAGGGTGGCATGGACTAGACAATCTAGACGAGCGAGATAAGAAACTAGCGTATAAAGCGCTAAGATTTGCTGAGAAAATTATTAAGGAAAAGAAGCCGCATCTGCTGGTTTTAGACGAAATTAATCTAGCTTTGTATTGCAGACTTCTTGATGTAAATGATGTTCTGAAGTTACTGGACAAGGTTCCGAAAAAAACTGATGTCGTATTGACTGGAAGATTTGCTCCGAAAGAACTGATAGACCGCGCAGACTTTGTAAACGAAATAGTTGATGTTAAACATTTGAAAGAGCTGGTTGCAACAAAAGGAATTCAATATTGAACCTAATCGCATAGTCAAGATGTAGCGTTTACTTTGAGGAATTTAGAAAACTTAAAGAATACACCGCGATTTAGTGTTTAATTCGCCACGGTGAAAACATTGGATAAGCATAATCACCCGTACATACCTAACTCTCAACCAGAAATCAAACAGGAAATGATGCAGGAAATCGGCATAGACAGTATTGATGAGCTTTATGTTGACGTTCCTGAAAAATATCGTTTAAGAAAGTCATTAAATCTTCCCAAAGCTTTATCCGAATTTGAAATCAAAAAGCATGTTGAAGCTTTACTTTCAAAAAACAAGACATGCGATAATATGCCCATTTTTTTGGGCGCTGGATGTTGGCCACATTACGTGCCAGCCGTTGTAAAGGAAATTGTTCAACGTAGCGAATTTCTAACTGCTTATACGCCTTATCAGCCTGAAATTTCACAAGGCATGCTTCAAGCACTTTTCGAATATCAAAGTATGATTTGCGAGTTAACTGGTATGGATGTTGCTAATTGCTCGATGTATGATTGGGCTTCGGCTTTAGGCGAGGCTGCTCGTATGGCAGTTCGCGTAACAGGAAGAAACGAAGTTTTAATTCCAAGAATTATTCATCCTGAAAGAGCCGCAACTTTACAAGCTTATGCTGAGCCTGCAGAAATAAAAATTCAGCAAATAGCTTACAACAGAGAAACCGGACAAGTCGACCTCGAAGATTTAAATAATAAAATATGCGACAAAACAGCTGCCGTTTACATCGAAAATCCATCTTATTTTGGGTTCATAGAGACACAAGTTGATGAAATCAGCAAACAAGCGCATGTGCACGGCGCACTTTTAATAGTTGGTGTTGACCCGACATCACTTGGCATTTTGAAACCTCCTGGTGATTATGGCGCAGACATTGCAATCGGTGAAGCTCAACCTTTAGGCAATTCTATGAATTTTGGTGGTCCACTTTTGGGAATTTTCGCTTGCCGTGACGACATGAACTTGATTAGGCAGATGCCAGGTCGAATAATTGGGTTAACAACGACTACCGACAATAGCAAACAAGGTTTTTGTATGACCTTGCAAACGCGTGAACAACACATAAGACGTGAAAAAGCAACATCCAACATCTGTTCTAACGAAGCATTATGCGCCGTGGCATCGGCTGTTTACATGGCTCTACTTGGGCCCCAAGGCTTTCGTAAACTTGGCGAAACAATAATGTACAAAGCTAATTACGCCATACATTTACTCTCCAAAATAGACGGTGTAAAAGCGCCAATCTTCAAATCTGCCCATTTCAAAGAGTTCACAGTCAATTTTGACGGCGCCAAATCTCACGTAGAAGAAGTCAATAGAAAACTTCTTAAACACCAAATCCATGGTGGCAAAAACCTCTCAAAAGAGTTTCCTGGACTTGGAGAAACTGCCCTCTACTGCGTGACGGAAATTCATTCAAAAGAAGAAATTGAGCGTTTGGCAGAAGCATTAGAGAAGATTTTGGCAGGATAGTGATGATTGTATGTATAAGCAGGCAAGTTGGAATGAATCAGTGATTTTCACTCTAGGAAAAAGTGGACGCGTAGGACATATTCTACCAGAAGTAGAAGAGGAAATCAAGGCAACAATTGGAGATTTGAAGACAGCTGTACCCGAGAACCTCCAGCGAACAACAAATCCGAATCTTCCAGAGCTTTCAGAAGTTGAAGTTGCTCGGCATTTCATACGTTTGTCTGAAATGAATTATGGAATTGATTCTGGCTTCTATCCACTTGGAAGCTGCACAATGAAATACAACCCAAAAATAAATGAAAATCTGGCAAGCTCGCCAGCAATAAATATGATTCATCCATATCAAGACGAAAGCACCGTGCAAGGCATTCTCAAAATCCTTTATCGGCTTGAACGGTGGCTTGCAGAAATAACAGGCACTTATGAGGTTTGTTTACAACCAGCAGCGGGTGCGCATGGAGAGTTTGTGGGAACCCTACTTATGCGGGCATATCACAAGTTTAAAGGCGAAAGTGAAAAGCGAACTGAAGTAATAGTTCCAGATTCAGCACATGGCACGAATCCCGCAAGCGCAGCAATGGCTGGGTTCAACGTGGTAGTTGTTCCGTCAAATGATGATGGGTGTATTAGCCTCGGCGCATTGAAAGCGGTTGTTTCAGAACGAACAGCAGGACTTATGCTTACTAATCCAAACACGCTTGGCATTTTTGAAAAGAACATCGACGAAATAGCTAGGATTGTTCACGAAGCTGGGGGGCTCCTATACTATGACGGAGCAAACCTAAACCCAATCTTATGCAAAACCAGACCAGGCGACATGGGCTTCGACATCGTTCACATAAACATTCACAAAACATTCAGCACACCTCACGGCGGAGGCGGTCCAGGAGCGGGACCAGTTGGCGTTTCTAAAGAATTAGCTAGGTTTTTGCCTGTTCCCCGAATAGTTTTTGATGGCAAACATTATCACTTTGATTATGATAGACCAGATAGCATCGGAAAAATTCGGAGTTTCTATGGAAATGTCACGGTTTTGTTGAAAGCTTACGCTTATATTTTGAGTTTAGGCTTTGAGGGGTTGAAAGAAGTTGCTGAAGTTTCTGTTTTAAACGCTAATTACCTCTTGAAGAAACTTAAAGAAATTAAAGGGTTAACGCTTCCATACGATAGTGAGAAACCAAGAAAGCATGAGTGTGTCTTCAGCGCTAAAACTCTAAAAAACGAGACAGGCGTTTCCGCGTTAAATGTGGCTAAGCGTTTGCTTGACTATGGAATACATGCTCCAACAATCTATTTTCCCATGATTGTAGATGAAGCCTTGATGATTGAACCTACAGAAACCGTTGAGAAGGAAGAACTTGACCATTTCGCTGAAGTTATGCGAAAAATATGCGCGGAAGCCTATACAACCCCTGAAGTAGTTCTGAAAGCGCCGCATAATACTGCTGTTCCCCGGTTGGATGAGGTGAAAGCTTCGCATCCTAGAACTATGACTTTAAGTTGGCGTATGCACAAAAAAAGAAAAGGAAAAAATTTGTAAAGCTCATGCAACGGTTTATATATTATTCGTTCGTCTTTTATGCGTAAAGAAATGAGTGTGTGAGGTTTGACGGAATTAGAAGACAAAGTACGCGAAGCCGTTGGCAAAGTTGTTGACCCTGAGACTGGGTTAACTTTTGCTGAGATGCAGATGATAACGAATGTTAAAGAAGAAAATTCAGGCGTTGTTAAGGTGGAATTTGTTCCTTCAAGCCCCTTCTGTCCAATCGCATTCAAACTCGCCATGGACATTAAAAACGCGGCTTCAAAAGTTGCCGGTGTCAAAAAAGCTCTAATCTACTGTCGCGGGCACATGATGGAGCAGCAGATTAACGAGATGACGAATAAAGAAGAGCAGAAATAATCTTCGATTCTTCTCTTCTTTTTGTCGCTATCTGAATTTTCTGATTATTAATAGATACGATAATGGAAATTTAATTAGGAAGCTAAAAGTAAAATATTGTTAGGTGGAAATTTGGAAGAAAAAATTAAAACAATACTAGTAACGGCTACGCTGCTCTTTGCAACGTTGTCATTAACTCTCACAACATTGTTCGCTCAAACAAACCCGTCGGATACAACCCTTTACGTAGACCCACCAAGCATTGAAGACCCAACAATTTTGCCAGGCGATACTATTGTAATAAAAATAATGATTGATGCCGTTGCAAACATGAAAAATTGCGAGTTTAATCTAACTTTCAATCCGAATGTGCTTTCAGTTAAGCAAGTGACTAAGCAATTGGTTCAAGGGCAATATCCTAATACGAATGTAGATGTGGATGATGTTGTAGGATATGTTTGGGTTAACTTAACATATACAACTGCCGTGACGGTAACTACTGACACTGCGCTTGTGGAAATCAAATTTTTCGTGAAAGGCTATGGAACATCTCTGTTACATTTTGAATCGTCAGTGCTTAAGGATAATGCTGGAACGCCTATCCCTCATGATACACAAGATGGCTTTGTAAGGATATTCGTGAGAAACATTGCTGTTCAAGACATCGTAGTTCTTTACCATGAAACTTACGTGGGACGTGTCATCTCAATAAACGTCACAGTTCTCAATGATGGAGACATACCTGAAAGTTTCTCTGTCAGTCTATTCTACAACTCGACACTCATAGCTACACAAGACGTAGTTGATCTTCTGCCTAAGGAAAACATCACGTTAACATTCAACTGGAACACTACTGCGGTACCACCAAGTCTTGATTTGTATGTCATCAGAGCTGAAGCAAGTATATTACCAAATGAACTAAACACAGCAGATAACACGTTGGAAGATGGAACAGTAAAACTCAAAATTGTAGGCGATGTAAATGGCGATGGAAAAGTGGACATAAACGATTTAGTAGCATGGGATGCTGCTTATGAAAGTCACCCTGGCGACCCGAACTGGAATGAGCAAGCAGACCTCAACTATGATGGCAACGTTGACAAAGCTGACGCAATGATTATACTCAAACACTATCATGAAGAGCTTTAATCCTCTTTTCTCTCTTTTATTGAAAAATGTTATTTAATGACAGCATTGAAATTTGTTAACTCATTAGACTCTTTGATGAGTGCGGACAAATGAAAAAGCATTTTTCATGCGTATCGGGCGAGCATGAAATCTATTGTTGCGGTGCTCGAGTGCGGATTTCAGAGAAAGGTGTTGAAGTTTTAACTGAACCTACTGTTGAATATTGCCCTTTGCATGAAGCTTTGTATGGCTCTAAGACAATTGATTTGGAAAGTGTGCAGAAAAGTGTGGAAAAGAAGATTGCGGGTTATGGTTTTTGTTGTGCACGAAGAGTTTTTGACTCTGAGTCCGTAGTGGCTTATGGCGCGTCTGAGATGATGAAAGTCTGGTTGGAGAAAGGACTTGTTGACTGTGCGGTCATTGTTTGTGAAGGTGCTGGCACTGTTATAACTGCTAATGGTAGCCTCGTTCAAGCCATAGGTGCGCGGTTAACTGGCATAATTAAAACGTCGCCAATTAAGGAAATCATCAAGCACATCGAGGCGAGTGATGGAATTGTTTTGGATAAAACCAGTGCAAGAATTAACCAAGTAGAAGGTGTTAAACAAGCATCTGACTTGGGCTTTAAACGTGTCGCCGTGAGCATCGCTGGTTTTCAAGCCGAAGCAATTAGTGAAATTAGAAAGTTCGAGAGAACTGCTGGCTTGGATGTTCTGGTGTTTTCTGTGTGCAACACATGCGTAGGCAAAAATGACATTAAACATGTTGCTAAGGCTGATGTTGCTTGCGCAAGTGCTTCAACGCTTATGCGCATGAAAATCGGCAAAAATGCGCTTTTGCAGTTGGGCGTTACCATTCCAGTTTATGCCTTAACTGAAAAGGGCAAAAAACTTATTTTAGCTTATCTTGCATCGTTTAAAGATAAACTTGTTATTTTCAGAACGAACAAACTGCCTTATCACGCCGAAAGCAAGAGTCCAAAGCTTAAAGGTTAAACTTCGTATTTCTTCTCTTTTTCAACCAGTACCGTTTTACTTTTTAGGTCGCTTGTGAATCTGGCTAGGAGTTCCGCATTTTCTGTGTGGATTGGAAAAATTTTGTTGGCGTTTATTTCTTTTAGTATAGCTTTTAGTTGTAGTGGCATTATGTGCCCTGACACGTGAATGTGATACTGCGGCAAACCGTAATGTCCAAGCCAGTTAACAAGTTTTTCATAGTCCAGTTCCATTTCTTCATTGAACGGTTCAGAAGCCGACAAAACATAGCAACTTCCCGCAGTGGGGTTAATTTCTACAAGTTCTTCCAAATCGTAAAAGGATAGGGCTAAAATTAGTTCGCATTGCTGCTTCGAAACATCGGAGGCGTTTTTAATTTTGTCTTGATATTGTTCCATTATTTGGCTTTTCCACTTGTCTTTTGTTTTCTTCGATTTTCGAAAAATCAAAATGTTAGCGTCACTTAAACTCGGAATCTTTAACCCTTTATCCTTACGAAGTGCTTCAAGCAAGTAGGCTTGCTTCAGCGAAACAGCTAGGCAACGCTTATTCGCTTTGGCAATTCGGTAAAACGAATTTAACCTATCCACGTCTGTGGAGGCAAAATTGGCAAGCACTATCCCATTGGCTTGCTCAACAATACTGTTCAATTTGTTCTCAACCTCAGCTTCTGAAGAAACGGACGCGCCGGTCATGTTTGTAGCTTCGGTGATAACAGCGGCTGGTTTGGCAGCTTTTGCTTTGTTGACAAAATCTTGTGTCATTTGAGGCTTTGCTCCGTGAATTCTGAAATCACCAGTATAAACAATAGCTCCGTTGGAAGTGTGAATTATAAATCCATAAGCGCCTGGCACGGAATGGTCCACATGAATTGGCTCTATTTCCACGTCGTCTATGGCTACTTTTTTTCCAGTTCTGAACGTCTTAAATTCTATTCCTTCAACGTTAAACTCCAATTCTGTCCTTCGCATTTCACTCAGCGCTTGCAAAATGATTTTTGTGGTTTCTCCGCAGTAAACTGGGATTTCACGTTTTATGAAAGACAAATAGGCTGAGTGGTCCATATGTGCATGAGAGAGAAAAACTGCTTTAACCTCTGGAGCTTTCTCGTCAAACTTGTAGATGCCTTCTATTTTTGGCAAGATATCCAGTTCTTGCAAACTTTTTTCATTTCGAGGGGAAAGAAATGGAGGCGAATAATATCTTTTTTTCATTGCGAAGGACATGCCGAAGTCAAAGAAAACTTTCACGTCGCCATCTTGGAGTAGAATTTTGTTTCCGCCGATTTCGTTTACTCCGCCATAAAATGTCAAAGAAGTCTTGCGTTTAACCATCATATTTCCTTCTTTTTGTCTACATTTTTGCAAATGTTGGAAATAGCTAATATTATGTGTGGAAATGTGAAGATGCTAAAAACTTTCGTGTATTTTGGATTTCCAACTTTCTTAACAACTTTTGCGTCCCCTCCAGCCCTTAAGTAACCTTCAATGAAAGTTCTCGTGAGATTTTCTGCTGGGTGCGTGCCAACCCAAGGCGGGATGTAGTGTCCCGCATAATAAAGAAATTCTGCAATGTCCCAAGTTTTGTCGCCATTTCGTGAAGCTTGTTCAAAATCTAAGAGGTAGATTTCGCCATCTTTTCCTATCATGATGTTTTCTGGTTTTGTATCGCCTAAAGAAACATTAAGGGCGTGTGCCTTAGCGAATTTTTCGGCGACTCTGCTTATAACGCTTAATTCTTTTTCTGTTCCACTTTTGGTTTTTGAATTCACGATTTTTCTTATTATCTTCTCAAGGCTTTCTCCTTCAATATGCTCCATGAAAATTAATCGTTCGCTAGGACTCACATGTAATATTTCTGGAACAGCAAATCCGTTAGAATGTAGAAACTGGTTTATGGCGCATTCTCTTTCAAGTCTTGAAAGACCGGAAACAGCGAAAGTTCGGGTTCCAACAGTCCATAACGTGAGCGGAAACCACTTAAAATTAGATAAATCCCTGTAGCTTTTAACAACAATCTTTTTTTCTTGGCGGTCTGTTAAAGCTCTTATTAAATAGACATCATTTAAAACGCCGCCAATTTCTTCGATTTTAACTGTTGTGTCTTTTTTGGCGGAGAGCATTTTCCTTGCAAATGCTTCGATGTCGATTCTGTTTGCTAATGGCACAAGTCCGCTGGCTGTAGGCACATATAGGTATCTCTGGGGGTCTTCAATTTGATGGGCAGTTTTTGAATTTACGTCTGCGATTTTCGGAAGTTTGAGAAGAGTTTCCTTGTTCTGTGAAATGAAGCTCATGACGTTTGGAAAAATGTTGAGCAGAGACGTAAATAACGTCCTTTGTGCTTTCTGGGCGGTTTTGAGAAGACTTACGAAGCGAACTTTTTTGCTTCTAACCGAATCAGCGAATTTTCTTGAAATTTTAATGTAACCTTCCGAAAAGCTGATTACATTTTCTTTTTTTAATTCTTCTAACGCTTCTAAATATCCCTTCAAAACACTTTCTAAATTCTCTTTCCTGGCGCTTCTCTGCATAAAACTTAACATGTCTTGAATCATTGGAGGAAAAAGCCGCGCTCGACTTAACAAAGTTTCATACATGAAATATTCAGGTTTTATGCGGATTTCGTAGGAGAGTTCAGGAAAATTCAAGACGAGGCTTTCTAAAAGTTCAGTAATTAAGCGTTTTTTCAATTTGACTTCTTGCTTATGCAAATAATTCTCGTTTAGTAAGGGCATGTATGGAAATGTTAACGTGCTTGCTAGGGCTTCGCCTAAAAATCCTCGGTCGACATCTCTTTCAAAAACCCACATGTCCGTTGCGGAAACCACGATGTTTCTATCATCAAAAATGTTCACGTAATTCATTAGTCTCGGCTGAAAATCGCGAATTACAAGCAGCACTTTCACTTGTTTCCTTGCGTCAGTCAATCCAGATATGTAATCTCCAGAAGTGCACGCTGCCGTTATCTCGCATGGACCAGCGACATGTCTACAGAAATTTAGAATTTCTCTTGATAGTTGCTCACTTGAGTTTCTTGGATGTTGAGCCAAATTTTCACCTAACACAAGGCACGTAGCAGCCACAACAATAGAATCTATTCGGCTTAGAGAGATATATTTAATGCTTCTCGAGAATCTTGCCGTAGGTTCTCAAAACTTTTAGAGCTTTTGCAGCTTTTTCTGGCAAGTTATACAATGGTATACTAGTATTGCCTAAAACTTTGTATACAAGTGCAAAATCCTCTCCGCCTGCTGGCACATCCACAACAGGCTTGCCTGGATATTTTGCAGCTATTTTAGGTATGACCTTAGCGTCTTTCGGCTCAAAGAAGCAAGATTTAAGCATGTTTATTATTAGGACACCGTCCACGTTTTTGTCTGCAAGCACTAAGTCAAGTACTTTCGCGTATCTTTCCGCTCTTGCGTCAGCTATCATGTCAATTGGGTTAGAGGCATCTACACCCGGGTATAACGTCTCAATTTTCTTTTTAACTTTCTCTGATAATGTTGCAAGTTTAAGATTGTTTTTCGCAACGGCGTCTGCTGCCAAAATTGCTGGTCCACCAACGTTGCTCACGATTGCTACGTTGTCTCCGTGCATGGACGGCTGTTTTGAAAGCGCTATAGCGGCGTTCATCAACTCCTCAACGTCGTCAACTCTTATTATTCCCGCTTTTTTTAGGGCGGCGTCAAAAATTTCGTCTTTTCCCGCAATTGAAGCGGTATGCGATTTGGCTCTGTGTGCTGATTCTTGTGTGATTCCGCCTTTTAAGGCTAGTATTGGTTTTTTCTTGACGATTTTTCTTGCTTCTTCTATGAATTTTCTTCCATCCTTTATTCCTTCCATGTATAGACATATTACTTTCGTGTTTGCGTCTTTCCCTAAATAGTGTAGCAGGTCAACATCATCCACGTCTATTTTGTCTCCCATGAAAGCAAATTTGCTTATGCCGATGTTGTAGAAGCATGCCCAATCAAGCATGCAAGCGCCTACTCCACCGCTTTGTGAAATTACTGCAATTTTTCCTTTTTTGGGCATGGTGTCTCTTTCGAAGGTTGTGTTCAAACCGTTGGCTGTGTTTATTACGCCCATGATAGTGTTCGGTCCCAAAATTCTAACTTTGTATTTCTGTTTGAGCTTGAGCAACTGTTGACGCTGTTCGTCCTTGTATCCTCCGGTAATCAAGACAAACGCTTTGACGCCTTTTTTGGCGCATTCTTTAACGTAGATTATTGACTGTTTCGACGGAAGCATTACAACAGCAAGCTCTGGAACTTCGGGCAGTTTTTCCAGTTTGTTATAGCCAATTTTCCCATCCATATCCAAAATGTAGATTTTTCCGTTGAAAAATTTCTTCATGTTATAGGTTACACTTTTGAAAAGTTGCGGAGAAGTCATGCCCACTTTTTCTTGGAGTACGCTTGAGCCTATTAGGACGACTTTTCGCGGTTCAAAGATAGCCGCCACTTCATCCATAGAGTTAACCTTCAAACCTTAGCTTTTAAGAGGGAAGGAAAGAAGATACGTTGTTCCCATTCATAAATTTAACTTTTACAATTCAAGCGCGTTCTATTATTTTCATGTACGCAAATGCTGCTCCCAACGTGAAAATTGCGGAAAAAGCTAAAACGTTTATTATTGAAGTAAAAGCGAAGGGTGGATAGCCCAAAAGGAAATTGCGAATCATGTCTGAGGCATTGCTAAGAGGATTAATTTCCGCAAGTGTTACCAGCGGCATGGGGAATTTGCCGTCTTGTCCAAGCTGTTGGATAAGCGAAAGCGGATAGAAAACGCTACTGCAGAAGAAGAGAGTGTAGTAAACTAGACCTCTCGCAGTTATGAATTTTTCAAGACTTGAAGTGGAAACCGCAATTGCTATGCTTAACCCTGAAATTCCCACGGCTAACAAGAACAGAACAGCCAAGATTAGGAAGAACTGCCACACGTTTGGAAAACCTAAAAATATGAAGCACGTGAGTAAAAGCGGAGACATGTATAGCATTCCGCGCAAACCACCTGAAAGTACACGTCCTATGGCAAGCTCTAGCCTAGTCATTGGCAAACTTAGCATGTAATGATGCACTTCTCTTCGGCGTTCCATGTTTATCTCGCGTCCAATCATAAAAGCGGAAGCAAACAATCCAGTCACCGCGAGTCCTGGCGCGAAGAAGTTGAAGTAGCTTTTGATTTCGCTTGCTACTGCGCCGCTTATCATGTAGTTGTAAACGATTGCCATTATGAATAAGTCGGCTAGGTTCATGCTGATTAAGCCTACAAGCCACCATTTGTAACGGAAGAAGTTTCTGAAATCGTGTTCCAGCAAGTATAGAATTGCCTTCATTATTGCCAACCGCCTCCTTCAATACGCTTGTCGTAGATTATTATGCCTACGAAAGTGAAAAATGCAAAAAAAGCGATTATGCCCAGAAGTGGCAACAAAGGATTATCAAGAGTTGTTATCGACTCAATGCCTGTGCCCCAGCGGAATAAGTCTGCAGCGAAAGTAACAGGGTTGAAGCTTGCAACTCCACCATAAAAGGGATTAGCTGCTTGCACAACCGCTAAGGGATACATAGCCGTGCTCAAGCGAACAATTAAAGCATCCAAAACACCCATCAAAATATCGAAGCGATCACTGGATTTTATCATCACAGCGATTGTAATGCTCATTCCAGAAACTCCAAAAGAGAACAGGAAAAGCGCAAACAAGGCTACGAGAAAATTAAGCGGGTTAATGGCGCCTATGACATACAATGATATTGCTATCATTGGTCCAACGTAAATGAATGATCTGAGTCCTCCGCCTATTGATCTTCCGAGAACCAGCTGTCTTCTTGAGACTGGAAGGCTCAGAAGGTATTCGAAGACGCCGTGTTCTGCTTCTTCGTAGATGTCAAATCCAATGAAAATGGCTGCGGAGTATAGCGTCATCACAGAGAGTCCGGCTACGTAATAGCGAAAGTAGTCTGGCACGGCTTGAACGTTTATCATGCGTGAGGCGATTAGTCCGAACAGTGCGATTTGTGATGCGAACCATATTAGCCGCATTATGATTAGGAATTTGTATTGGAAGAATATGCGGATGTCTCTCTCTACTACTAAGAGGACTTTATTCGTGTTTTTTCACTCTCCGCCTTTTTGGGCTTCTTCTATTGTTAAGCCTGTATAGTGTGCGAATACGTCGTCGAGGCTTGGCTCGCTCATGCGGATGGATGTTATTGGCATGTTTTGTTTCATGAATAGGTTCATTATTCTTGGGACGACTTCCTCAACTTGGTTCAGATAGACGCGTATGTTGGAAGGCTTAACTTGTAAAACGTTTACGACTTCCTTAAATTTCTTGAGCTGTTCAACAATTTTTGGCGGAGTTTCCTTTTCAAGTTGTATGTCTACAACGTCGCCGCCTGGAATGTTGTCTTTTAGTTTTTTGGGTGTGTCAAGCACGAGCAATTTGCCTTTGTGTATTATTGCCACACGGTCTGATAGCACATCTGCCTCGTAGAGTTCATTTGTGGCGAGGATTATGGTTGTTCCTTCTTCGCGTAACTGGCGAAGCATGTTCCATATGCGGTGTTTGCCTACCACGTCGATTTGGGCTGTTGGTTCATCAACAATTGCAATTTTGGGGCGTTGAACGAGAACTTTGGCAAGTTCGACTCTTTTGCGCATTCCGCCGGAGAGCGCGTGAACGTTTTTGTGGCGGTGGTCCCACATGTCTAAGGCTTCTAGAACTTCTTTGACTCTGCGTTTGCGTTCTTCAGTAGACAATCCGCAGACTTTTGCGTGCCAATTTACTATGTCCCATGGTGTGCTGACCCAGAGCATTTTTGGCTCTTGAAACACTATTCCTAGTAATCCGCGAACTTTGTCTGGGTTTTTTCTTATGTCATACGCGCCTACTGTCGCCGTGCCTTCTGTTGGACGTATAACCGTTGCAAGCATGAGAATTGTTGTGGTTTTGCCTGCTCCGTTGGGTCCCAAGAGTCCAAGGATTTCTCCTTCCTCGATTTCTAGGTTTAAGTGGTCTACTGCGGTGATGTTTCCGAATTTTTTGGTGAGGTTATCTATCTTGATTATTGGCGGCACTTTCTACGTCATGCTCCGAAGCAGATACAATAAACGATACTTTTAGATAAGAGTTATCGTGAAACTAACCCCAAACCTATCTTTTGAGCATTTTCTATTACAGCATGTTCGTCGAAAGTTTTTACTTGTCGATTTTCCATCAAAATTTTTCCATCAACAATAACAGTGTCTACGTCACTTCCATGTGTAGCGTAAACGAGGCTTGCATAAATGTTATGTAAGGGTTTAAGGTGAGGCTTCGAAAGGTCGACCAAAATCAAATCTGCCCCCTTGCCAACTTCAATAGAACCCACTTCTTTCGTAAGTCCCAAGGCTTTGGCTCCATTTATTGTTGCCATTTTCAAAACTTCGTAGGCTGGTAGAACTGTAGGGTTTCTGTAAGTGTGCTTCTGAAGCAAAGCTGCAATTTTCATAGTTTCGAACATGTCAAGAGTGTTGTTGCTAGCGGGTCCATCGGTTCCTAAACACACGTTCACACCTAAATCCATCAAGTCCTTCACTTTCGCTGCGCCTTCCCCAAGTTTCATGTTAGCCACCGGAGCATTAACTACATTGACACTCCGTTCAGAAAGAATGTGCATGTCTTTTTCTGACAAGTCTATGCAATGTGCAGCCACGACTTTCTCATTCAAAAAGCCAATTTTATCTAGAAACTCAACCTCGCTTAGCCCATGCTTCTTCTCAAACTCTTTAAACATTGCCTTCGACTCAGCCAAGTGTATTTGTACCCCTACGTTCAATTCTGTAGATTTTTCCTTAATCTTTTTTAACAAATTTAAGCTGCAACTGTAAGCCGCATGGGGACCTAACATAGTTCTAACGCGGCCATTGGCGTATCCATGAAATTTCTTAGCAAAACTCACGCTTTTTCTAAACGTTATTGCGCCCAAAAGCTTATGTCCAGATTCAATTATGCCTTGCGCTAAAACGCCTCTCAGTCCGCTTTTTTCCACAGCCTTTGCAGCCATGTCCTCGTAAAAGTACATGTCCGCGAAACATGTTGTTCCGCTCTTAATCATTTCTAAGCAGCCGAGAAGAGCTCCAGCGTAAACATCGCTTGCTTTGAGTTTAGCTTCTAAAGGCCAAATGGTTTCTTTCAGCCAAATGTCGAGCGGTTGGTCTTCAGCTATTCCGCGAAAAAGTGTCATTGGCAAGTGTGTGTGGCAGTTAATTAGTCCAGGCATGGCAACTTTTTCTTTCGCGTCTATCTCTTTTTCAGCTTTTATGCTAGTTGCTGCTGCAGATTTGCCTACAAAAGTTATTTTTCCATCTTTTATGGCCATGGCGCCGCTTTCTATTATTTCTTTCTTGTTCATTGGAAGAATGGTGCAATCGCGGATTAGAATGTCTGCTTTTTCCAAATTGCATCCTTAATTTAGATAGAGAAGGAAACGATAAAAAGGCTACTAAAATTTGACTGAAGAAGGCGTATGCTCATTTGTTTTTCTCGTGTGAAAATTAAGAGGTGTTGGCGGTGGTAATTGTTAGATTAGCGATTTTGAGTGTTCGATTTTCTTTAGGAATGGTCGCAGTGCAGGTTGGATATTGCTCTCTTCGCCAAGTTCGCCTTTTGGCAGTCCTGGCGTGCCGATTTTTCTGCATATGAAGTTAAGCGAGTCTTCTGTGAAGTTCAGTAGGTTCTGTCCTTCTGTGGTTAGCTTATACACTTTTCTTGGTCTTTCGTTGTCCATGTTCCATTCGCTTTTTACGTATCCTTTCTTTTCTAATGTTCCTAGTAAGGGGTATATTGTGCTTGGTCCGAAGTATACGCCGAAGGTTCTGCGGATTTTTGTGATTATTTGGTAGCCGTGCATGGGCTGTGAGCTTAGGAATTGTAGTACAATTAGGTCTAGGAGTCCTTTCATTAATTTGGTTTGGACTTCTCGTGAGTTGTTTACCATTTTTCCTTCCTCTTGTATTTGTGTTCGACGCGGATACAATATGTCTATTTTAGGACATATCTCAAGTCTTTATAGTGCCTAAACGAAAATATAAAGGTTCATGCTTACCGCAGACATATAAAAGCATAACAGCGGCATATTGAACTATTCAATTTCTTACATAACCTAAATAAGCCAAAACATGAACAAGTCCTAAACAGGACACTGCCAGAGAGTGAAAAATTGACCGAAGACTTTAGAAAAGAAATTGTTCAACGCATAACCAAAAACCTGCTCGATATTCAAATACTCAAACTAATAGATAGAGAGCCAATGTGGGGCTACAGAATAAAAAAGCAAATGGAAGCTGAATTCGGCATAAAACTCAGACACGGCGCGTTATACCCACTGCTTAACGCTTTAGAACAAAAGGGTTTCTTAACAAGCCAAAAACAGCAACAGGGTGGAAGAACAAGAAAAGTCTATGCAATAGCTAAAAACGGAAGAAGATATGTAGAAGCGTATAATGACGTGTTGAAAGAACAAATATCCGGATAAAACACGAGCAGTGAATTACCGCATTTTAACCTAATCAAATCTTTTAAACAACTAGGCAAATAAGAATAGGGTATGGTAAAGAAATTAGGCAAAATTATAGTTGCCGACTTAGAGAAGCGAAGCAAAAAAGGACTTGAATTTGCAAAACAAATAATGCAAACAGAGAGAATGGAGCATCCCATACTACGTGAAGCGCTTGAGCACTACCTTACACATTGGAAAGACTTTACGCATCCAGGCTTGTTCTCGATGGCATGTGAAGCGGTGGGAGGCAACATTGATGATGCTGTGTCGGCGCAAGCGGCGATAGCTATGATGGCCGCGGCATTTGACATACACGACGACATTATAGACAGATCCAAAGCTAAGCATAAGATACCAACTGTTTATGGAAAGTTTGGCGCTGAAATTGCTCTTCTTCTTGGCAATGCGTTCCTAATAGAAGGTTTCAAACTTTTTGTTGATTCAACGATGTTGTTGCCAAAAGAAAAAGGAAAAGAAGCGCTTGATACGCTTAAGAGATTAATGTTTGAAGTTGGCAATGGACACGCCATTGAGGTTGGCTTAAAAGGAAGAAAAAAGGTTGCGCCAGATGATTATATGAAGGTTATCGGAATGAAGGCTGCGGGAATCGAGTTGGATATGCATTTTGGGGCTTTGTTTGGCGGTGGAAAGGATGCGGAAGTTGAGCAGTTAGCTAGACTAGGAAGAATTCTTGGAATATTAGTTTTGCTTCGGGAAGAGTTCATAGATGTTTTTGAAATCGAGGAGCTTCGCCAACGAATCGTCGTACATGATCTGCCTGTGCCACTCTTATTTGCAATGCAAGATCCGGAGGCAAAGGGAAAAGTTAATACGGTTATTTCAAAACCGAAGATATCGCAGAACGATGTTAATGAATTGGTTGAGTGTACTCTTGAAGCGACGCCTGTTGTGAAGCTTAAGAAGAAAATGCAAGCTTTAATAGAAGAAGGGTCTAAATTTGCTAAGTGCTTACCTAATCCAAAACTAAGAAGTCAGCTTCAGACTTTTTTGTCTTTTATGCTTGAAGACTTATAAGTTTAAGCGTATATTCTGACGGGCATATCTTTCTTCTTTGCTCTTTTAACTGCTGCCTTCTTCATCTTATTCCCCTCACGTATTATTGTAGAACATATCTACTTATTAAGGTTTGTTGTTGAACAAGAATACAGAATGGTGATTAAGAAGAGTTTTATCTTTAAAAACCACACTCTTTGGTGAGTTGTGCTATGGTTTCAATGAGCGCGATTAGAAAGGAAATTGCTTGGCGGGATGCTGCACCAGCGATTTTTCTAGTGAATAACAGTTTTGTATGGTACGTATTGACTTATTTTAGTTTTGACATGGTTATAACCGACCTGAAATTGTTTGCAACAGAAGAATTTAGTTTGTTCGCATTGTACTTTTTAGGAGTTGCAACTTCGGCAATTTTTGGTTCGAAATTTTTTCCACGCGCTCGTGTGAAATTCCTATATTTGTGGTTGTTTATGGGAGCAGTCGCGACATCACTTTTAATTACAGTTTTTAGTAATGATATGTTAGCCAATTTCTTGGTTGCTCTTTTTTTGGGCATTTCGGTTGGTTTAGGATTGCCTTCTTGTTTAAGTTATTTTGCCGAGTCAATACGTATTGAAAATCGTGGCTTCATAGGCGGAATAACATGGAGTGGTGTGGGATTTATTGTATTATCTCTGGCTCTTTTAATGAATATGCTTGGACAGTGGGAAGCAATTATCATGCTGACAATCTGGCGACTTTTTGGTGGTTTTAGTTTTCTGTTTTTAACTAGACAGAAAAAGCTGTTAGGTGAACAAAAATCCACGAGCTACTTAAACTTAATTCGTAAAAGAGAGGTATTGTTGTATTTGTTTCCTTGGGTAATGTTTTCTCTCATAAATTTTGCAGAAACGCCAATTTTGGAAAGGGTGTTTGGTGTGGAATCTTTTGCTTTTGTGGGGATCGTAGGGTATGTTTTTATAGGAATTTTTGCGGTTGTTGGTGGTGTTCTTGCGGATGTTGTTGGAAGAAAACGTGTGGTTATTACGGGCTTTGTTATGCTAGGTATTGAGTATGCAGCGTTGAGTGTTTTTTCTTCTTCTCCAGCTACTTTGTATTTGTTTATGACTCTTGATGGCATAACATGGGGGCTTTTTGTTTCTGTTTTCTTTATGGCTATTTGGGGGGATCTTGGCGAAGGTTATGTGAAGGAGAAGTTTTATGCTTTGGGTGGTCTTCCTTTTCTTCTTGCGAATTTTGTATCTATACTAATTAGTCCTTATGCTGGTGCTATTTCTCCTACTGCGGCTTTTTCTTTTGCGAGTTTCTTTCTTTTTTTGGCGGTTATTCCTTTGATGTATGCTCCTGAGACTTTGCCTGAAAAGAAGATTAAGGAGAGAGAGCTTAAGGAATACGTTGAGAAGGCGAAGAAGATTAAGGAAAAGTATGGTTAGGTTGAGGGAAAGCCTACGTTCTTTCATGTGATATTAACGAATGAGTGTAATCTCGAGTGTAGGTACTGTTTTGGTGAGGCGGTTGAGGATGTCGTTGACGATTTTTCTGGGTTTGAGGTTGACTATCATTTGCCGAAAAAGATGAGTTATGATGTGGATGTTTTGAAGAGTTTTTGTGAGAAGGACCCTGATTGCGTTTTGACTTTTTATGGTGGAGAACCACTGTTATGCGTTGATAATATTAAGCGGATTATGGATTGTGTGAAGGCTAAGTATTTTATGGTTCAGACGAACGGTTTGCTTTTGGATAGGCTGGGGTCTTCTTATGTTAATCGTTTTCACACTATTCTTGTTTCGATAGATGGCGACGAAGCCTTAACGGATTTTTACAGGGGAAAGGGCGTTTTTCGGAAAGTTATTGAAAATTTGCGGCTGATTAAGCGGAATGGTTTTGGGGGTGAGTTGATTGCGCGTATGACGGTTATGGAGCAGACGGACATTTATGAGCAGGTTAGGTGGCTTGTGGATAATGCTGAGTTTCCGTTTTCTTCTGTGCATTGGCAATTAAACGCGGGTTTCTGGAGCAGCGATTTTGCGCGGAGAAACTTTCAGAAATGGAGCGAAGAAAGCTATAATCCTGGGGTTCGTATGCTTGTTAAGTTTTGGGTTGATCACATGGAGAAGGCTGGACGTGTTTTGCGGCTTTATCCTTTTTTGGGCGTTGCGCATTCGTTTTTGTTTGATGAAAAGGCGAGTTTGTTGCGTTGTGGTGGAGGATGGATTAACTATGCGGTTCAGACGGATGGGTTTATTGTTCCTTGTCCGACGATGTGGGGAATGAAAAACTACTATTTAGGGCATATTAGCAGTGCGGAGCCTTTGAAGTTGCCGCGGGTTTTTGTTGGTGAACCATGCACCAAATGTGAGATTTACGGGGTTTGTGGAGGTCGTTGTTTGTATGCGAATGTTACGAAAAGGTGGAATAGTGAAGCTTACCGTTTAGTGTGCGGCACTGTGAAGAATTTGGTGGACGCAATAACTGATGAAATGCCAAGAATTAAAGGGCTTATTGAAAATGGAAGCGTAAGCCTAAAAGACTTCGAATTCATGAAATACAACGGATGCGAAATAATCCCATAGTTTTTTATTGCATCCCTTATATGGCGGTTATTTTTGCTTTTTGAAGAAGGTTTAAATTTTCGTTTTCTTGATTGTGTCTCCTTAAAGTGCGATTGTGCTGCTTTTGTCGTATGCAAAATTGCGGAAACAATTTTAAGAATGTGCTGGTTTATAGCGGTATGGGCGCTCAGCTCGAGAGTTATTTAAGAGGAATGGACGGAGATGATGAAGAATCAAAACGTAGAGAGGTTAAGTGTAAGCCAAGTTTCGAGCTGGGCTCTGCCAAACACCGAAGAGCTTCTAAGTCTACCAATTGATGAGCTTCTTGCTCGTTTAAACACTTCCATGTCTGGACTCTCTTCAGAAGAAGTGGAAGAACGCCTAAGAACATATGGTTACAACGAACTTGCCAAAAGAAAGAAGAGAACAGCTATTATCAATTTTCTTTCTCACTTCCGTAGTCCTTTGATAATTATATTATTGATTGCAGGGTTAATTGCGGGTTTTCTTGGAGAGATTATAAACGTTGCAATTATATTTTCTATTGTTTTCGTGAGCGTTATACTTGACTTTTACCAAGAATCAAAAGCCGAAAAAGCTGCAGAAGCGCTGAAGGAAAAAGTAACCACAACTGCGACGGTTCTCAGAGACGGCGCCAAACAAGAAGTGAGACTTTCCGAGATTGTTCCAGGCGATATCATATATCTTTCGGCTGGAGACATTGTGCCTGCAGATGCACGAGTCATCGCTGCAAAAGACCTATTCTTGAATCAGTCAGCGTTAACGGGAGAATCATTTCCAGTAGAAAAAACATCTACACCAATAAAGGCAAAGGGAACAGCGCCCACAGAATGGAATAACTGCCTTTTTATGGGGACTTCAGTTGTAAGTGGGACAGCAACAACTGTTGTGCTGAAAACTGGGAGTCACACAGAATATGGAAAAATCGCTAAAAGACTTGTCGAAAAAGAACCTGAAACAGAATTTGAAAGGGGAATCAAGGGTTTTGGTTTTCTAATAATGCAAGTCACCTTCCTTCTGGTGATGTTTGTTTTTTTCATAAACGCACTTTACAAGCGTGACGTTTTGGAGTCCCTCCTTTTTGCTGTGGCCTTGGCTGTTGGCTTGACGCCTGAACTTCTACCGATGATTATCACCGTAAACCTTTCCAAAGGAGCTCTTGCAATGTCTAAGAAAGGCGTTATCGTAAAGCGCCTAGCGGCTATCGAGAATTTCGGAAGCATGAATGTTTTATGTACCGATAAGACAGGTACGCTCACAGAGAACAAGATAAAGCTTGTATTGCATGTGGATATGGAAGGAAATGATGATGAAAAGGTGCTGTTGTACTCATTTCTGAACAGCTATCACCAGACAGGATTGAAAAGTCCACTCGATGAGGCTATACTTGGATATAAAGACATCGATGTGAAAGATTACCAGAAAATCGATGAAGTTCCATTCGATTTCATAAGAAGGCGAGTTTCTGTCGTTGTTGAGTATGAAAAACAGCGATATTTTATTGCTAAAGGAGCCCCTGAGGAGATAATCAAAGTATGTTCTTACTGTGAACATGGCGGCATGATTTCTGATTTAACAGACGAATTTCGCAGAAAAATTGATCAGAAATACTATGATTTGAGTGTTGAAGGGTTCAGAGTCTTAGCAGTTTCCTACAAGAAACTCAAGGAAGAGAAACCCGTATACTCTGTGAATGATGAGAGCGATATGGTGTTTTTAGGTTTTGTGGCGTTTCTTGACCCGCCTAAAGAAACAGCGCGGGAATCCTTGCA
Source organism: Candidatus Bathyarchaeia archaeon (assembly GCA_038873195.1). NCBI lineage: Archaea > Thermoproteati > Candidatus Bathyarchaeota > Bathyarchaeia (SeqCode) > Bathyarchaeia archaeon. The sequence goes on from JAVZEV010000001.1 coordinate 162,088, forward strand.
GTTATTAAGCAAGGCGGGAGTAGAACTAAAAATCCTCACCGGCGACAATGAATTAGTTACAAGGAAAGCATGTGCGCACTTAGATTTTGAAATCAAAGGAGTTGTCCTTGGAAGTGAAATTGCTCAGATGCATGATGATGCACTTTCTAGGGTTGTTGAAGAAGCAAACGTTTTTGCGAGAGTGACACCAGCCCAAAAAGACAGAATAATTAATGCTTTAAAAAACAACGGACATGTGGTTGGCTTTTTAGGAGACGGAATCAACGACGCGCCTTCAATGAAGACCGCAGACATTGGCATATCAGTAAATAACGCTGTGGACGTAGCCAAGGAATCTGCTGACATTATACTGCTGCAGAATGACCTGAGAATTCTTGATGAAGGCGTTTTAGAAGGGCGAAAAACTTTCGGCAACACTATGAAATACGTCATGATGGGAGTTAGTTCAAACTTCGGCAACATGTTCAGCGTCGCCGGAGCATCCCTTTTTCTGCCATTCTTGCCCATGCTTCCGATACAAATACTCTTAAACAATCTACTCTACGATTTCTCCCAGTCCACCATAACCACCGACAATGTAGATCCAGAATATGTTGAAAAACCCAAACGATGGGACATTTCCTTCATAAGGAGATTTATGATATTCTTAGGACCGGTAAGCTCCATTTTTGACTTCCTAACATTCTTTATAATGCTACTTGTTTTCAACGCAACTGAGCCTCTGTTTCAAACAGCATGGTTTCTCGAGTCTTTATGTACACAAACCTTTGTCATATTTGTCATAAGAACAAGAAGAACGCCTTTCTACAAGAGCAAACCAAGCAGACTTTTACTTTTAAGCAGCCTAAGCATCGTTGGCTTTGCATTGATACTGCCATTCACGCCTTTAGGCGAATTATTCCATTTTGTGCAACCACCGTTCACGTTTTTCCTAGTCTTAGCGGCATTGATTGGCGCTTACTTAGTGTTAACTGAAACCGTCAAAAAGTGGTTCTATAAACGATATGCTTACCGCTTGGAGCAAGTTTTGATTCCGGCAAGACGAGCTGGACTTTACTTCAGCAAGACCGCAAGACTTGTTCAGGATATGGTGGCCATAATCTGCTTGCGTGCTGAAGACGAGATTTCCATCGATTCCTTATTAGCTGATCTAACACGAGGCGTAAGCTATCCTTTCGACATGGACCAAGTAGGCCATAACATTCAACATCTAAGACGTGCAGGGCTCATTAGTATTAATTGGCGTCAAAGGACAATAAAACGAGAAAAGCCTATGAAAGACTATATAACGAAACAGGTGATGACAAGCCAATTTTGGCCAAAAATAGCTGAAGATTGGCGAAAAATCAGCGACATCATTCAAGAGAAATACAAGAAAGTGAATACAGAATATCAGAACCTTTTATCTTCATAAAAGTCAGAGAGAGATTCCTAGCACAGTTTCAGGAAAGAAAAATGTCGCAGTACCTTTTATAGAAATTTAGTACGGGCAAATCCTGAGAATTTGAACTAATGTTACCTCGTTTTTAAGAGGATTATTCACGTTTTATGTAGACTTGAAACACATTTTTAGGCATTTTTTGAAAAAGAGGGGCTATGCGGGAGACATCTCCACTTATGGCGAATTTGATTTTAATTCTTATTAAGCAAATAGAAAAATTCTAGCGTAAAGTCTACCACAGTTTCAACGTATTTATAAGGGGGTATAACTTCCGCAGAGAGCTTAAAAACAAGCAAAATTCAAGGTATGATTTCGAAAAGATATGAAATAGTCCTATGATTCATTTGTTTGATTTGTAATGTTTGTTTCTATTTGCACGTCGTCTTTATCGAAAATTAAGTATGTTACAACGTTTGTTTTATCTATCCCATGCCAATTATACGTGTTTCCTATTGAAACCAGCTTTTGTGTAGGTGCCACAACATTAAAGCCATCATAGTTGAAGTTGTTTTCGAATAATGCTCCAATTAACGTTATAGTTTCCGCACATGGATTCAATTGACTGTAAATGTTTGGACTGTTATCCGTGTAAAACATGCCGCCTACCACAGTAAGCTTTGAAATCATCCGATTCCTTACGAGTATGTTTGGAGCATCATCGCCTAAACCATTCTCCACCCAACAATTCGTCAACTCCAAAACTGGCAAAAGCGCGTTTTCTCCAGTTCCACCTCCAACAACAATGTGCGCTTCCAACTCATCACTCCACACGCTTTTGCTTGCCAAAAGACAATTAGCCAATTTCAACTCCGCCACATTCTTCGCGTATACGTCTGCTTTTCTATGAAAACCGAACAAGCAATGGATTAGGTTTATTTGACCACCCGTTCTATAACCCTCACCAGCGTCGCCAATTTTGACGCCGTACTCTGTTACTGTGTCTGAAGCGTCGTTGGTTATTCTTCCATCAATCCAACAGTTAAAAAGCAACGTGTCTTCGCAACCTGTTAAGTCTATATTAGCGAATTTGGCACCCCAAATTTTGCAATTCCTAATTTGATGAACAGGCACTTGACTTGGCATGCGCATGGCATCTATGCATTTTTCAGCTAAACCATTACCATTAATGAACAACCCATCTAAATGTGCATATCTTACATTACGTATGTCGAAAATCGCAAGCATCGGTTCAACAGCAACTATTTCGGCACCGTCGCTTATTATGTAAAAATCTTCTTTCAACGGAATTATAGACTCTGTGACGTAGAACTTTTGCTTTTTGAGATAAATACAAGAAAAACCAGCATCCAAAGCTTCTTGGATATTTTCATATTCTTCGCCAACTCCCACAACAATTTCAGCAGTTAACGATGCGTTTATCGAAAATTCACTGTATCGCTCATAACCTTTAGGTATCCAGCCTTCGTAATCTTCGAAGAACGTAAAGGTAGATTTGCTGTCGTCGCTGTGTGAGTTATAGTTTGCCGTAGGCGCAGCATAACTGATAAGCAATAGAAAAAACATTGAAACCACTGCGAATGCTGTGAAACGATAGCCTAGCTTAGACTGCATCAGTCATTCCAAAAAGCAACTCGCCTGCTAACATGGTAAGGTTTTGTATGTAAGCAGTCCGCACTCACAGAAACACAGCGACTTGCCAAAATCTTAATTTGCCCATTCCCCAATTGTGAATCGGTGAACGGCTTGTCTGTAACCCTACGCGACGCCCAGCATCTTTGTTGGAAAAACTTCCGCAAAATTAACGATAAACTCGACCCAGAACGAGGCAAAAACTGGACACCCTTTGTAATGGTCACTGATTTACTGGAAGAAGCAGGCGAAGTAGCCGCTGTAGTTAAGGGTTTAGAAGGTTATAAGCCGCCGGAAAAGCCGAAGACTAAAGAAATGCTTGCCACGGAGCTTTCTGATTTGTTATACATTATTTTTGTTCTTGCTGAGCATTACGGCATCGAACTGGAAGAAGCTTTTCTGCAAACAGTGAACGATTACATGTTACGCTTCATTAAATAGGGAAAAACGTTCTCAAAGGTCTAAGCTTCAGAAAGCTTCAAGACAAGCTTTTTAACTCTTCTTTCAATCTCGTCTCTGATTTCACGAACTTTCTCTATAGGCTTTCCTTTCGGGTCTTCAAGCTCCCAATCAGTTACCTTGTTCAGCAGTGGCGCTGGACATATACCTTCGGCACCGCATCCCATAACAATTATCATATCTGCTTCTTGAACCATTTTTGTGCTAAGAAGTTTCGGCTTGTTTCGTGATATGTCAATTCCCTTTTCACGCATGGCTTGAACAACAACCTGGTTAACCTCTTTAGAAGGCATTGTTCCCGCACTTACTGCCTCAATTTTGCCTTTTCCATAATGATGCGCAAAGGCTTCAGCCATTTGGCTTCTGCCGGCATTCTCAACACAAACGAAAAGAACTTTTTTCACGTTTCTTCACTCGCACTTTACCTTTGTATGTCGTGTCTTTTAAGTTTGTTATCTTTTGCTTTCGCAGTCCATGCAAATATTGGCTTCTCTGTTAGTCCAGAAAGTTTTGCCACACTTGGCGCAAGTAGTTTTGCGCAACAGCCCCTTATCTCCAGACTTAACCATAGCAAAGGCAAATTCTCTTTTTGGAAAACTTATCGCTTTTTTATGGCACAATGGCTCACATGCCGTGCAACCGTTTACGCACTTAAACGGATAAGCAACAACAGCTTTCCCATTCTCAAAAATGAAAACGCCATTAGGACAAAATTCTACGCATTTGGGCTTACCGAAACTGGCGCAACCGTCGCATTTTTCCGTAAAAACTGTTGGATACCACGGCATTGAAGATTTTGCCATTAAGGCTTTTCACCCTTCTCGGATTTTCTTCGGCAATCAAAGCAGTATTCCGTTTCAAAATTTGCCAAAAAAGTTTTTCCACACTCTTTGCATTTTACTTCTTTAAGCATTCCCTCTTTTATCGGCGAAACCGATTTCAAAACATCTACTGCAGCTTGCGTGCACGCACATGAGGATTTCTTTTCTGTCTTTTCGCCCTTCATAGACTACAGCGACCCACTTAAAAAGCCATATAACAACCCGAATATTACACTGCCAGCCCAAGCAATAAGTATGTATGTTAAAACAACTTTCCACTTGGCTATTCGCGAAACAGCCAAAGCATTTGCAACATCATATGGCTGTCCCATAAGCCAACTAAGCAACGCACCTTTTGACATGCCCAAAGCGTACATTCCTCTTCCAAGAACAATTTCGACCAATGTTGGCGTATATAATGGTCCGCCAATAACGGATGCAAGAAACACGCCCGTTACGCCTGTCAGATAAGTGCCAACTATGTCTTCGGGCAGGTAAGCTTCCACGTAACCAACCACAATTAAGCCCGCGATAAAGAAGGGCAAAATTTGCTTTGCCAAATACGCCGCAAATTTTAATGATGCCCAAAGTCTTTCATCTAATGGCAGCTTAACTACTTCGACTGATGCTTTGCCAGTCGGAGCGTTTAGTTGATGTTCCTTTTCTATTGCCTTTCCCCACGGAGTCTTCGACATTATTATGCCTGCAGTTAAAGCAACAACAACCGACGCTATTATGCGCACTCCAGCAAGTTCCCAAGATATTAACTCTCCAGTTAATAGAATACTCAATATGTTAGCAGCTGGAGCCATAAGCAGAAAGGTGATGGCCGGACCGATTCCTGCTCCAGCGAAGAGCACACCCGCAAACAACGGAACCATCGTGCATGAACAAACGGTCAAGAAAGGCGCCATTCCAAGAGCAAGCCCATACCCCGCGACCTTCCCGCTGCCCATATATTTTGTTATTGCCTCTTTCGGCACAAACTCGTAAACCAGCCCAGCTGCAACAAACGCGAACAGAAGACATATCCATCCGTGGCTGAAGTAGTCGATAAGATATGCAATCGGGATTTCCCATATGGCTAGACCGTGAAAATCAGCTGGCTTCATCGTTGGCGCAAGCGAATAAGCCATTATACGACTGTAGATTAGTAAGCCGATGACTGTAAATACAAAAAGCAAGAGTATTGCTGTTCGAATACTTCTGACTGTTTTTTCGTCCATAATCTTTCCGGCTCTACTTTGCGGTTTCTCTTATCAATTTTTCAATTTCATCTTCTTTTGGAATTCTTCCCATAATTTTTACAGTGTTGTTTATGGCTATGGCTGGAGAAACCAGAACGCCATATTTGCCCACTATTTCTTTTGACATTATGTTAGCCTTTTTAATCTCCACTTTAATTTCCGACTGCTTTAGTTTTTCAGCAGCTTTTTCCACTACCTTCTTTGCCGCTTGACACCGCATGCACGGCGGTTCAGGTCCGATAACTTCCACTTTTACTTCCTTCATGTTCTCACCTTGCTTGATTATTGAGAAACATAACAATATTTAAATATTGCTATGGACTTTGCTTTAAACATGCATCCCCAAACAAAAAACACAAACAAGTTCAAGGCTAAAATTTTCAATGCACTCGCTGACCCAATTAGGCTTGAGATTCTGGAGTGCTTACGCAATGGCGAGAGATGTGTGTGCGAAATTATTCCACACTTGGGAATTGCGCAACCTCTTGTTTCCCGACATTTGGCAATCCTGAAAAATTGCGGACTTGTAACGCATAGAAAGAAGGGAAACCGAAGGTTTTATTCAGTTACTGACCCAGAAGTTTTTCATATAATTGACGCTATTACCGCAGACTTGGTGGATGCGCTTTCGAAACGTGTTATTGAACAGATAGTTTAGTAAGAGGCGAAAATGGAAAATGTCGAAAGAGGGAGAATGGCAAGAAGGAATGCCAACACATGAGACCATACTATTCTCTTGTTTTGGCGGTTTATCAAACACCGGAATAACAAGCGCTTTAGCGTGCTTGGAGGCTGTAAAGGAGCTTGGCTTGGCGAAAGTGGCTATTGGCTGTTTGCCTTCTGTGCCGTTAGGTGTGAAACCAGTCTTGGGAAAGGCTAAAGCTGCGAAGAAAATCATAACGGTGGATGGTTGTCCTTTTGAGTGTGCAAAGAAAACTGTAGAAAATGCTGGCTTTAAAATTGCTAGAAGTATCGTGCTGGTCAGAGACATCGGCATGAAAAAAGTGGCTTTGCACACCGACATCGGCAAAGGCTTAGGAGTTGAAAAATACATCAGTCAAGAAGACATAAACAAAGCCAAAAAACTAATCATAAAATCAATTCTGGAGAAAACAGATGAGCGGTAAAGATTTCATGGAACTTTTGTTTCCTGAGGTTTTAGTTAAGAAAATTGAGATAAAAGAGATAACGCCTTGCACTGCTGACCCTGAAAGGATTAAATTTTTGGCTCAAGCTGATAAGGCTCTTGAGGATGTGCTTCCTATTCTTTACCTTGCAATTCCAAACGCGAAATATTCTGAAAAACTTGGCGCTTTAAGCTATAGGTACAAGCAACATTTGATAACAATGTTTTCGACTGGAAGAATCGGAATGACTTATGTCAAAGACAGAAGTGAAGCGGAACAATTGATAGAAGAAGCAAAAAACCTCATAAACCATGCCTTTGTCTATCTGAAAATCCACGGAAAACCTGAACCAAAGTTGATAGAGTCAAAGAAGGAGCTTAACCCCACGAAGATTTACGAAAAACTTCCAAAGACCAACTGCAAAGAATGTGGAGAGCAAGGGTGCTTCGCTTTTGCGGCAAAGCTCCTGAACGGCGAGAAATCGTTACATGACTGTTCTCCCTTGAGTTTGAAAGAAAATGCCGCAACTAGAATTCAAATTGAACAGATGATGAGCCCTATTAAACTGAAGTAAAACCGCGAATTTAAAACATATTTAAATATTTTGTTTTGTTAAATTATCACGGTGGAAATGTCTAAAATAAAAATTGATAAAAGACTTAAGCGGCTTGTAAACACTGGAATATGTCCCTATGATGACCCACTGAAATACGCTGATGAGCTTAGAGAGCTTGCGAACGAAATTGCAAATGCAGAAGAAGCTGGAAAGCAAAGCAAATTTTTCAAAGCGTTAGGTGATGCGACTAGGCTAAGAATTTTGAAGCTTTTAGAGGTTAGGGAAATGTGTGTCTGCGAAATTATGATTGCGCTGGGCTTGACACAGCCTACGACTTCTCACCACTTAGGAATATTGGAAAATGTGGGATTAGTAAGGAGTAGAAAAGAAGGCAAATGGGTTTACTATATGATAGCTGACCCGAGATTAATTCAAAATCTGCGCAGATTCCATGTTATGCAATAAGCACATGTTTGATTATTTATTTTCTAGAGAATTGTAACAATAGATTTAAATACTTTAATATGTTCCTTTTTTAGCTCACGGTGAAACATCACTTGAAAAAGATATTGGTTGGTGTTGACGGTTCAGAGTATGCGGAAAAAGCTCTGAAACAAGCAATTCAGGTTGCACAGAAGTTTTCTGCGAAGGTAACCGTAGTGAATGTTTATCATGCTCCTACTGGTCAAGAAGTGAGCCAAAAAATCTTAGATAAGGCTAAAGACATTCTAGAAAATAGCGGTGTTAAGTTTAATCTTGTCTCAGTTTTGAACCCCAACACTCCTAAAGTCATCACAGACATGGCTAGAGACGAAAAATTTGACTTAGTGGTGGTTGGAAGTCGAGGAATAGGCGCTGTCCATGCGTGGTTAATAGGAAGCGTCTGTAACAAGATATGCTACGACTCGCCTGTTAGCGTGCTTATCGTGAAGTAATTTCCTTTAATTGGAGGGGGTAAAAATTGGAGTCTGCAAAAGAGCCTACATCAGCTAGAAAAGCCGAGCTTGGAATTTTCGAGAAGTATCTCACCCTTTGGATAGCTATATGCATAGTTGTTGGTTTACTCGTAGGAAGGTTTCTGCCGCAGTTTGGAGAGTTTATGGATTCTCTCAAGTTCCGACAGTTATCAATTCCAATAGGTGTTCTTCTATTTTTTATGATGTATCCGACTGTTTTGGGAATCCGTTTCAGCGACGTAAAAAAGGCGGCGACAAGACCCAAACCCTTACTCGTCACAATCATTGCAAATTGGCTCATAGCTCCACCGTTGATGACGTTGCTTGCAAATTTAATGTTAGTTGACCCGTTACATAAGGCTGGAATAATCCTGCTCGGTCTTTCGCCTTGCACGGCAATGGTCATGTGGTGGATGTTTCTTGCAAAAGGCGACATGGCGCAAGGGCTGATAAACACTGCTGTTAATGCGCTTTTGATGCTTATTCTTTATGCTCCAATGGCAGCCTTTTACCTTGGTGTAAGTAGCATTCCAGTTCCATGGGACTTGATCGCCATAAGCGTTCTTGTTTTTATTGCTTTGCCGGTAGCGGCTGGAGCGGTTTCTCGTAAAGTAATTATTGAGAAGAAAGGGGAAGAGTGGTTTAATAACGCTTACATTCCTTCTGTTGGAAAAATATCTATAATCGCCCTCCTGACAACTTTAATCGTGTTGTTCTCGTTTGAAGGAGAAATAATGCTCAACAATCCTTTGCTCGTCGCGTATTTAGCGGCTCCTAATCTGTTGCATTACTCGATAATGATTACGTGGACGTATCTTCTAGGCTATTTTGCAGGTTGGGCCTATGAAACAGTGATTGACACCACTCTTATAGGGTCGAGTAGCCACTTCGAAGTCGCAATTGCCGTCGCAACTACCCTTTATGGCATCGGTTCTGGAGCAGCATTAGCTACAGTTATAGGTCCGTTATTGGAAGTGCCTTTGATGCTCTCAGTCGTTAAACTTGGCTTGCGAACAAGAAAATATTTTCCAAGAAAGAAACGTCAGATGGTCCAGTAAGAACAGATTGCCAATTTTTCTCCAAACTGATTTTTTAGGAATTGTATCACGTCTTTTTCGTCAATGTAGCGGTTTCCCGTTTTGTCTCTACTCAAAGATATACCTGTTTCCTTTAATCTGTCTCCTTTGCAAAAATCGATAAAAACGTAATATGATTCTTTGCACGGTATTATTAGTCTCAAATTTGTAAGTTCTCTTGCCGGAGACAAACCGTTCTGTTCTATGTTATAAACAATTGAGCTGGGCTTTTTTTCCATGACTAAACGTTTGAATTCTTCCCAACTTTTGACTTTGACAACTTCGCTATTCATAGTGATTCTGTTTAATCTATGGTGTTGATTGTTAAAGAATCTTTTGTGTGGTTTGCCTTGCGCTGCATATTTTGTTGAGAGTAACAGTTATATATGTAACACTGTTATATACGTGCTCCGAGCACACAAGAGGCAAAAACAATGTGCGGTTCCAACCAATGTCATTGCCGACATGACTATCCAGAACGAGGCTGGATACAATTCCTAATGCTAAGAATACTCTACGAAAAACCAATGCACGGCTACCAACTTCTAGAAGAAATCGAAGAAAGAAGCTGCGGATGCCACAAACTTGAACCAGGTTCCATTTACACACTTCTACGAAGAATGGAAGAAAGAGGCTTGCTGGAGTCCAAATGGGAGAAAACCGAAGGCGGTCCAGACAAACGCGTTTACAAAGTAACCAAAAATGGCGTGGAAGCTCTCAGAATGGGGCTCAAATCAATTGTGCAGAGAAAACTGCTTTTCGACGACTTAGCACGCTTCTATGAAGAACATTTTGCGAAAGAAAACGGGAGGTGAAAAGTGAATGTGTGGAGAATGCTGTTATAGAACCGGGCATCATCATGGGCATCACGAACACGGAATCTGCATGGGCTATCACATGCCACTAATGGATGTTGACGAAGAAATCAAAATGCTTGAAGAATACAAAGAAGCATTAACAAAGCGACTGGAAAAAGTTAACAAACGACTTGAGGCGTTAAAACATTAGGAAAGCGTAACAAAAGGATTATGGTTCCATAATGACGCAAAGGTAATCGATTGTGTATGAAAAGGATTATTTTGATTGTTCGCCAAAACGAAATCAGCAAGATTTTCCCAAACGGTTTTCTACTCACGCTAGAAGATAGCGCTTCTACCATCAACGCTATCAACGCTGCTGATGAAGAAATAAAGAAAAAATGCGGCAAGTTCCCGGTAGAAAAGCGTAAAAGCTTACTTCAAATGGTTTATCACTCACTCGAAAACAGATTCTACAAGCAAGTTGCAATTCAAGCATACGTGAAATCACAATTGCTGAATGCAAGAGAAAATCCGCAAATGCCCCTGCCAGACGGGACAGTTATAATTTTAGTTCCTCAAGGTGGGTGTCAAACAGATTGGGAAGAACCTGTTGAATGAGAGATTAATGAATGGAAAAATAAGAGGAGAAATGCTAAAGTTTCTTGTATACCGTGTCTTTTTCTCTGACTCGCTCTGCAACCTTCAAACCTATACTCTGTCCTGCTTTGGCTTGTTGAACGTTCTTATGCTCAATCTGCATGGATTCTACAACTTGTTCGAAATCTGTTGTGGGTCCCTTAATGAGTATGGTATCGCCTACAGACAAGGGTTTAGTAAGCTCAACAACAGCCACGCTGATTTTTGGGAAAAAGTGAGTCACACGCCCAACCTCAACAACTTCTTCCTCACTCAAGCAGCACATCTCCTAAAAACACAATAAGAGTAGCATTTACATAAATAATTTATTCAATAATCTCGCCTTCCAAATGCGTTGAAAAGGCTCTCACAACTCTAACGCACAAGTTCTTTCCAAGCAGATTGCTATCTCCTTTTACGGCAACGGGTTTGTATGCAAAATTGCGTCCCACCCAAGAACCAGCAACCTTACCCATCTCATTGACTAGAATTTCGCCTTCCCATCCAATCCAGCGCTGATTTTTTTCAAAAGCAATTTTCCTCGCTAGCTCTGCTGCTTCGCTGCTTCTGCGTTTAATCTCCGTCAAAGACACCAAATCCGCTTGCATCCTAGCCGCCGCCGTCTTGGGTCTTGCAAAAAACTTTGAAACATTCACTATGTCAGGCTTAACCTCTCCAATTAACCGCAGAGTCTTCTCAAAAGCTTCTTTGTTTTCACCTGGAAAACCACAAATAACGTCAGTTGCTATGGTTATCTGTGGAAAACTTGCACGAAAAGCGTTTACAATTTTCTTAAACTCTTCTACCGAATAGAATCTCCGCATACGCTTAAGAATTTGATCGTCGCCGCTCTGCACCGGCAAATGAGCAAACTTGTAGATTTTCTCGCTTTTGAAAGTGCAAATTAAATCTTCTAATATATCCATTACTAGGTTAGGAGTCATCATACCCACGCGAATCTTAAAGTCACCCTCAACAGTGCACACGGCTTCAAGCAGTTCCGCAAGATTCGTGCCGATGTCCCTTCCATAACAAGCCGTATCCTGCGAAGTAAGCCAAAACTCTCTAACGCCACCGGCAATGTCTCTTTTCATTCTTTTAATAACTTCTTGAATACCATAACTCCTTAAGCGTCCTCTTGCAAAAACCACACAACAATAAGCGCATGAGCCTAAACAACCATAATTTACAGGAATAATACTTATGACTGGATTCATTCGCACGCATGGAAGATTCAAGCCAGGTTTAGTCTTCAAAACGTCTTCTAAAAAAACGGTTCTTCTGCCATTTGAAACCTGCTCAACAACCTTAATGATTGCGTTGCCTGCCGCTGGTCCAACAACCCCGTCAAAACGCACCTCTCTACATAAACGCTCAAAATTAATTAATGGTAAACATCCAGCAACAATCAGTTTCTTACTTTTCGGGACTCTTTTCAGCATTTCAATCATGCGGTTTTCCGTGGGTCCTTTAACAGCGCAAGTGTTGTAAACAACTATCTCTGCCTCTGTTAAATCATTCACCAGCTCATAACCAGCTTCCGCTAAACAACCTGCCAAAACCTCGCCGTCCGCTAAATTTGTTGAACACCCGAAACTCTTAACGAAAACGCGCATGCCACTTCATCGCGATACATTAAATGCTTTAACAAGGAATAAAAACATAGAGGTTGCCGACTGCCGGAATTTACAGAAATCTGAAACGGGTTATAAAGAATGTTTAAATAGAAAGGAACTAACATATTTAAAACATATTTATATCATATTATGAAGAAGTATAACTTGTAACCCTAATTCTCTTGCTTACCCGGAGGGAGAAATGAATTGAAGTTAATCACACTGTATTTACCCGAACCCTATATTAAAGCTTTAGACCACCTCGTAAACGAAAAGTTTTACCCAAACCGTGCAGAAGCAATCCGCGTAGCTATCCGTGACTTAATTAATGATGAAGTTATGCGGTGGAAAAAGGTTGGCTAAAATGCAACCCGCAGAACATGCGCTTAAGTACGCGTGGCAAGGCATGACCGCCGAGGAGATTCTACAGTCTAGCAACTGCCGCATTGTAGTAGTCGGAGTCGGCGGAGCTGGAAATAACACTGTTTCGCGACTAATGGAGATGGGAATAACAGGCGCCGAATGCATAGCAATAAACACAGACGCGCTTCACCTCACCGCCTCAAGAGGACACCAAAAAATCCTGATAGGCGAAAAACTCACTAAGGGGCTTGGTGTTGGCGGCGACCCAACACTTGGAAGAGCAGCAATTGAAGAATCCAAAAAGCGCATTGAAGATTTGCTTTCTGGCGCGGGCATAGTTTTCATAACTGCTGGTTTAGGAGGCGGAACTGGAACTGGCGCTGCACCAGTTATCGCGGAAATTGCAAGGCGAAAAGGCGCAATAACCGTAGGCGTTGTAACTACCCCCTTCAGAATAGAAAAGGGTCGAATTGAATATGCCGCCGCAGCGTTAACTGAAATGCGCAGAAACTGCGACACCGTGGTCGTAATAGATAACAACAAGTTAATGCAGCTCGTGCCACAATTGCCCATTAACGAAGCCTTCAGAATTGCAGACCAAGTGTTAGCAAACATGATTAAAGGCATTGTCGAAACAATCTCAGCCCCAAGCCTCATAAACCTTGACTTCGCAGACTTCAAAACCATTGTTAAACGAGGCGGAGTGGCCGTTGTAGGAGTAGGCGAATCTGACGCGCCTAACAGAGCAGAAGAAGCCGTGCGAAATGCTCTAAGAAGTCCACTGCTTGACGTGGATTATGCCGGCGCAACCGGAGCCCTAATTCACGTGACAGGCGATGCACACATGACAATTGAAGAGGCAAACCGTGTAGGCGAAATCGTTACTGAAATGATGGACACAAACGCATTAGTCATATGGGGAGCAAGAGTCAACCCAGAACAAGACGGCAAACTAAAAGTCACGCTCGTCATGACCGGCGTAAACTCACCACATATTCTAAGCGGATTCGGAACAATCGCGCCACAACTTTTCAATCTAGAACCCTACGCAGAGCCAGAAAAGAAACTCGACTTAAATCTAAACCTCTACCAAATGGAAAACTTCCTCTAACTCCTCTCTCTTTTTGTAAATATGTCTCAGAAAAGTACTCGGTAAATCCCACTTCTACACAGCAACAAGAAACCTACACTTCTAAAGTTTTTCAAGAATTTGAGTAGAGAACAAGACATTCTCATCCTTAAAGAACAGTGAATTGTTAATGCAATTTCCTTTTCAAGGACAAAATCTCTCTTTTCAATCTCATCGTTAATGGTATAGCACTGCCCAAGGGTTCACATAACCCCTTTTTTATTGCTCTCATTATCTTGTCAATCTGTGATTCAGCGTTAACAATTGTGTATGCGCAACCGATTTCTGGAGCGTAATGAGCGTCGCTGCCAGCAACTTGGCTAATCCCTAAGCGCAAAGCAATTTCTCTACTATGTTTAACAGAATATTTGAATGGGAAGGCAGAAGCGTTAATCACTTCCACTGCGTCAAACTTTGAATTCGTGTGCTTCCCCAAACTTCCTTTAAAGAAAGTTGCAGGGTGACATGCTACTGCAATGCCGCCAGCCCCATGTATCTTATCCACAGTTTCGTCTACGGTGAGTTTTGGCGGAATTGGTTCTTGAACATTAAGTCCTAAGATGTGTCCGTTCAAACTTGAAATTTCAATTCCCGGAATGATTAAAAAGTCGGTTTTTTTGATCATTTTTAGGGCGCCGTCGATTCTGTCGTGGTCTGTTATTGCTATGCCGTTTAATCCGCGTTTTTTAGCGTAGAAAACGAGTTGTTCTGGCGTGATTGAGGAGTCGTAAGAATAGTGAGTGTGAACGTGGAGGTCGATTTTTAACTGCAAAGTTTCACACAGTCTTTCCTAAGCGTTCTCTAGCTTTCTCTAACATCTCGTCCAGTTCTTTTTCGTCAGCCTCTATCTTTCGGAATAATGGCTTGGGTTTAGCTATTTCGTGGTTTGCTGGCAAGGGTTTTAGGGCTTCGTTCCAGTTTTGTTCATGCACGTTGCCTGGTAAGCTGAGGGTTTTCCAGATTTCTTGTGCGGTGAATGGCATGAACGGTGCTGAAGTTATGGATAGTGCTTTGACAATTTGTGCTGCAACGTAAAGGATGCATGCTGCTTTATCTTTATCTTTTTTGATGAGGTTCCATGGTTCTTTCTCGTTTAGGTACTGGTTTCCTATGCGGCTGATGCTTATTAGTGTGTTAGTGGCGGACTGTAATTTGCAGTCTTCGATTTCTTTTGCGATTGTTTCGACTTTTTCTTTGAGAGTTTTCAGAATTTGTTGGTCATTTTTGCTTAGGGTTGTTGGTTGTGGGATTTTTCCGCCGAATTGGGTGTTTATGAAGGTTAGTGTTCTGTGGATGAAGTTGCCGAACGTGTCGTTTAGGTCAGCGTTTACTTTTTCGAGAAATATTTCCCATGAAAAGTTTGAATCTTTTGTTTCTGGTCTTGTTGCCATTAGAAAGTAGCGCCAGTAGTCTGCTGGGAAAAGTTCTAGGGCTTCGTCTGCCCATATGCCGATTCTCTGGCTTTTTGAGGCTTTTTCGCCTTTGAACTGGAGGAATTCGGTTGCTGGCACGTTCCATGGTAAAACATAGTCGTCTCCAGAAGCCAGTAGCAGGGCTGGGAAGATTATTACGTGGAAGGGAATGTTGTCTTTTCCAATGAAATACAACGTGCGCGTGTCCTTGTTGAACCAGTATTCCTTCCATTTTTCTGGTTCTCCACGATTTTTGAAGTATTCTATTGTTGCTGAAATGTAGCCCAAAACATTCTCAAACCATACGTAGAAGGTTTTGCCTTCTGCTCCTGGGAACGGCGCTGGGATTCCCCATTCTACGTCTCTTGTCATGGCTCTTGGTTTTAATCCTTCTTTTATGAGGTTTAGGCTGAAGTTTCTGGCGTTTAGTGGTAGTTGTTTGTTGTTGCTGATGTAGTGGGCGAGTTTTTTTGAGAATTTTGGCAGGTCAAAATACCATTGTTTTGTCTTTTTTATGACTGGTTTGCTTTTGCATATTACACAGTAGGGTTCGATTAACAGCAAGGGTTCTAGTAGTCTCCCGCAGGAATCGCATTGGTCTCCGCGGGCTGGTTCGTATCCGCAGTATGGACATTTTCCTTCGACGAATCTGTCTGGCAAGAAGCGACTGCATTTTTCGCAGTAGAGCATTTCTGTTTCTTGTGTGAAGATGTAACCGTTGTTGTAAATTTTTCTTTGGTGGTCTTGCACGAATTCTATGTGAACGGGGTTTTCTGTTCGGGTGTAATTGTCAAATGAGAAACCCCATTTCTTGAATAATTCAACAACTTTCGCGTGCATTTTGTCTGTTAGTTGTTTTGGCGAAATTCCCTGTCTTATCGCTTCGACTTCTATTGGGGTTCCATGCTCGTCTGAACCGCTTACCATTACTACTTCTTCGCCTTTTAAGCGGTAGTATCGAGCGGCAACGTCTGCTGATAAGACTTGCACTAGCGTGCCCAAGTGTGGGAGATAGTTCACATAGGGCCAAGCGCATGTGACTACGACTTTTCCGAGTTTCACGGCACCTCCAAATTTTCATTTAAACTGTTATCCTCTTGTAAATTCTATTACTTAAAGATAAATGAGAAAAAAATGTTGATGGAAGTGTGCTGTTGTTATTCTTCCGTGGTTTTCCATGTTACTTGTGGTCTGCGTGTTGACAGGAATATGGTTGAGGCTATTATCATTGTGCAGACGATGATTAGTACAGTTAGTATTGTGAACAATGTTGTTAGTTTGTCCATGTCTTGAATGCTCGTTGGAGCTGGTGTGCTTGCTATGCTGATTGGAATGTTTCTTGTTTCTGTTGTTTTGTCAGTTACTGCTTGTACTTTTATGTTTGGGATGCCGGAAGCTATTGCTCTGCCGTCTGTGGGCACCGTGAATGTTAGTGTAAAGCTTCGGTTTTCACTTGGGTCGATTGTTGGGTATTGTATGTCTTTGATTGTTTCGTTTCCTTCCCATATGTAGTCATCATGCCATGGATATTCCACGGTGATGCTCTTTATGGTGACGTCTTCTGTTCCGTCGTTGTATATCCAGATGCGAAGTGTTCCTTGTTCGCCTGGTTTGTACTGTGGTTTGTCTACGTAGCCGTAAATCTCTATGCTGGCGGCAGCTTTAACGGAAGACGCAAAAGATAACGCTATTAGTGCTGCCATTAAAGTTGATAACAAAAGTTTTTCTTTCAATTCTGAACACCTTTTCAAAGTTGATAACATGATCGGTATTTAAAATTTGTCACGTTGGAATCAGTGTCCGACTTAACCAGAGTCTTCGCTATCGGCTAATTACCCTTTTTCAAAAGAATTCTTTGACAATTTTCGTCAAAACTGAAGCGTTAGCGTTGGTTCGGATTCCTTTTGGGTTAAAATGGGTTGCCGCTGCTTCGAATCCTTTTTCTTTCAAGATGTCAATTATTTTTTCTGTTGATGGGACTGGAAGCGCCATTTTGTCGCATATTTCGTCGATGACATAGTATGTCGGTGGCGCGTCCGCTTCTTTGCTTATTAGATTTAGGATTTTCGCTATTTTTTGTCCTGTTTTCAAAACTTTGCGTTTAGCTTCGTTTTTCATTGTCTCGCAGAATTGCTGGTCTGCTAGTTTTCCTAGCCACAATGGACCTGCGAAGTTCATCTTTGAGTTGCATTCGCTGCATTTAAGCTGGTCTGTTTTGAATACTCTTTTTGTGTTTTCTCTGTGGAAGCATCTGGAGCAGTGAAGTATGTAGCCCATTTTTTCTATGCTTTCGTCTGCCTTTTTTGCGCCGTAGTTTATTGTTGCGTATACGCGTATGTAGTGGTTTGCGCTGTGGCTGAAGATTACGGTTATGCCTATGTCGTGTTTTGCTGCTATCGTGGCTAAGCATCCAGCTAACAGTCTAACGGCTACTTCGTGGCAGTATTCTGTGCGTAGGGGTTTTCCACCGTATTTGCGTATGCAAGCTTTTGGGTGGACTCCGCAGAGAGGCGCCATGTCTGTTGCTGTTAAGGCTAAGAGTCCGTTGTTGCGTAATGCGCGGATTGCAGAGTCTATGTAGGGTACGGGTGAACCGAACGGGTCTATGTCTATGGCGTCGAATCTTTTGTGTGGTGCAGAGTAATGCGCTAGGAGAAGGTTTGCATCTTCGTTTTTGACTGTGACGCTTTTGCCTAGTTTGTTTTTTTGCACGTTGATTCTGGCGAGTTGGGCGGCTTTGTCGCTGATGTCGTTTATCAAAACTTTTTTTATGCCTTTAACTTCTGTTGCGAAGCGTATTCCTCTTATGCCGCAGCCGGTTAAGGGTTCGCAAACGGAGATTTCTCGGTTTGCTGTTTTTTGGTAGGCTTGTAAGGCTACGACTGCTATGTCGCGGTTGAGTTCCATTATTGGGTTGTAGAAGACTGGAGCTTTTGAGGGTGCGTAGTCTGAGGGTTGTTTTATGAAGGCTTTGAGTTTTGGAACGAGAATTTTGGTTTTGCCTTCTTGGATTGTTTCTGTTGGAAAGTCTATGGTGGCGTTTGTTTTTTTCATGTTTTTGTTTTTCTCCGAGAGTATTTGGGTATCGAAATATTTTAATGCGTTTTGTGTAGATGTGTAGCGCGTGAGAGTGTATGAAAGCGTTTGTTTCGGTTGATATGGAGGGCATGCCGTACGTTGTTGTTCCGGGGCATTTGAATTTGAAGGGTAGTTTGTATGAGGAGGCTAGGAAGATTGCTACTAAAGTTACGCTTGTGGTTGTTGATGAGTTGCATAAGAAGGGTTTTGACGAGGTTGTTGTTGCTGACAGTCACGGTCCAATGGTTAATGTTCATGTTGAGGATTTGCCTGAGTACGTGGAGATTATTAGGGGTTTTCCGCGTCCGCTGAGTATGGTTGCGGGTGTTGAAGGGTGTGATGTTGCTGTTTTTCTTGGTTATCATTCTAAGTTTGGAACGGCGAAGTCTTCGTTTGACCATACCTACAGTGGCGGAAGCATTAACAAGTTAGAAATTAATGGTGTTGAGGTTAGCGAGTTTCTCTTTAATGCGTATGCTGCGGGAGACTTTAAGGTTCCAGTGATGCTGGTTGCTGGCGACGCTCAACTGTTAGAAGATGATGTTAAGAAGTATGCGCCTTGGGTTGAAACTGTGGCTTTGAAGCGTTCTTTGAGCAGAGTTTCCGCTAAGAGTCCTGGAATGGTGAAAATTGAGAGTGAATTGAGAAAGGCTGTTGATAAGGCGGTTGCCAACTTTAAGCGCAAGAAGGTTAAGCTGTTGGTTGCTGGTAAGCCTGTTAAGTCGCGTGTTACTTTTTTGGCGAGTCACTTTGCGGATGTGGCGGGGTTGCTACCTTCAGTTAAGCGAGTTGACGGGTTATGTGTGGAATACACGGCGAAGAGTATGGTTGACGCGTATAAGACGTTTGAGTTGCTGGTGCTTGCTGCAGCGGGGATTTCGTCTTTGCTTACGAATCTTTCTTAGGTGTTTTGAAGCTGGTTAAGTTGCAGAAACGAATTTTGCTTTTAACTGGCGTTCCGGGTGTTGGGAAGTCAAGTGTTCTTTTGAAAATTGTTGAGGCGTTCAAAGCTAGAGGCTACCGTGTTGGCGGAATGTTAAGTCGTGAAGTTCGCTCTTGCGGCACACGGGTTGGTTTTGAAATTTTGGATTTAAGCAGTGGCGAGCGTGGGTGGCTTGCGCATGTTAATCAGCCTAGCGGTCCAAGGGTTGGCAAGTACCGCGTGAACTTGGAAGACCTTGACAGTGTGGGCGTTGCTGCGATTTTGAGGGCTGTTGATGGTTTGGACGTGGTTGCTATTGATGAGGTTGGACCGATGGAGTTGTTTTCTGAACGGTTTAGGGAAGCGGTTAAGCGGGCTGCTGAGAGTGGAAAGCTTGTGGTTGGCATAATTCATTGGAAGGCAGGGGATAAACTGATAAATGAAATTAGAGCCAGAGAAGACGCTGAAGTGCATGTGGTTACTTTTGAGAACAGAGGAAACCTACACGAGGTAATACTTGAAAAAGCAGTCAAATTTCTAGAAAACACATAAGAGCGCTTTGTATAGCTTTTTAACTGTAAATGATCAAAAAATAGAGCGTAAAGAAAATACAATAGTGATTTTTAGTAGTTTTCTGTCCAAAGCTCATAATAGCTTCTCGGGTGGTCGCACACTGGACATTTTTCTGGCGCTTCTCTGCCTTCCATCACGTATCCACAGTTTCGACACTTCCACATTACAGGCTTGTCTCTTTTGAAAACTCTGCCAAGTTCAACGTTTGCTAGCAATTTTCTGTATCGTCTCTCATGATACTCCTCAACCTTCGCAACATTCCGAAAAGTTCTAGCAACCTCTGGAAAACCTTCCTCTTCTGCAATCTCTGCAAAATTAGGATAAAGCGTACCCCACTCGTATTTTTCACCTTCAGCCGCAGCCCGCAGGTTCTCTGCTGTCGAAGCAATAACGCCTGCTGGATAGGCTGCAGTAATCTCCACCAAGCCGCCTTTTAGAAACTTAAAGAAAAGCTCAGCGTGTTCTTTCTCGTTGTCCGCTGTCTCCGTGAAAATCGCCGCAATCTGTTCGTAACCTTCCTTCTTCGCAACGCTGGCAAAGAAGGTGTAGCGCATTCTAGCCTGTGACTCGCCAGCGAAAGCCGCCAACAAATTCTTCTCTGTTCTGCTACCTTTCAATTCCATCCAATACCTAACCTCCATTATGGCTCATATATTTGCATGCAACACTCATAAAAGAGTTCCTCAAAACCACCCAAAATCAACCGAAAATTCAACCTATAAATAAGGGGGGTATAGCTACTCAGAGCACACAAACAAAAAACTCAAGGAACAACATTCAACCCAAAACCACCAAAACACGACCAATACCTACGCAACAACCTCTTCAACTCATCAATAGTTCTCTCAACCACCCTAATACAATGAGCTGGCTCTTTCGGCAGCGGAAAAGAATCTTCCACATGAATCTCGTTCAAACCAGCCACTCCAGCAACAAGCGCATACCAGCACATCGGCAAAACCTGCGGATTATAACCACTTCCAGGAATCAAAACAACTTTTCCACCACAAATCTTATCCGCCGTTTCTCTAATCAGCCTTGAAACTCTAAAAAAACCATTCACAGTCAAATTCAAACCTCCAAGCATATCAGCAAAATGCGCATCGCTTCCACCATTAGCAATTATCACCTCGGGCTTAAACTCCTCTGCCAACGGAACAAAAATCTCATTTAACGCATAAAGATACGTGTTATCACTTGTGCCTGGAGGCAAAGGCACATTAATGTTACAACCTTCTCCAGCGTACTCTCCAATCTGTTCAACAAAACCAGTTCCCGGATAAATTGTTCTCGGGTCCTGGTGCAAAGAGATGTAGAGCACGCTTGGATCTTGATAGTAGATGTCGCTTGTGCCGTTTCCAAAATGCACATCATAATCCAATATTAGAAAACGCTTAACATTATACTTTGCTCTCAAATGCTCAACCAAAACAGCCACATCATTAAATATGCAGAATCCACCGCCATAACTGCGTCCAGCATGATGATAACCACCACCCACAGAAATTGCACGCTTCACTTCCCCACCAAAAACAGCCCTACCACAACGAATCGCACCACCAACAATTAACAGTGCAGCCTCCAAAATCTCCGGTGAAACAGGCGTCTCAACATCATAAGGCTTGTTCTCCCTTGCCAAACGAAAAATCAAATCCACATAACCCTCTTCATGAACCCTTAACAACTCCTCTTTCGATGCTGGTTGAGGTTCAACAAGAACAATTTCCGAAAGCTTAAACAAACCTTGATTTTCAAAAAACTTCATAGCATTTGCGAATCTGTCTCCTCTAAAAGGATGTCCTTCGCCCAAATCATACTGTCTAAATTTCTCGTGAAAAGTCATCATCACTTTGTCAACCAATCGCCATGCACTCTCAAAAAAGATAAACACACGTTACGATATATAAGAAACTCTGTAATCCTGAGCTTAACTAGAAAAAAAGAGCGAAGTTATCTATTCGCTTGCTACGCTTCTTGTTTTTCTGCAGTTTGCGGTTGAGCTTCTGCTGGTTGCGCGTGTTCTTGTGCAAGCTCAGAAGTTGTTATTTCTTTGATTTCAACAACTGGCGGAGCTTCTTCGACAACTTTGATTTCAACTTTAGATCCATCAATATTTTCTGAAGGCTGTGGCTCAATTTTTTCTTGCACGCTCACATCTACTGTTAGGTTCAGCGTATTTGTCGAAAGCTGATTTATGGCTTCTTTAACAGCGCCTAACTCCTTCCTTGCAGTGTCAAGCCCAACAGACAGAAGGTTGATTTCGCGTTGATAAGTTTCATCGTCAACCTCGCCTGTCACATGCTGAATCTCAAAGTTTGCAAGAAACATCTCCAACGTTTTGATTTGCTCTTCAAGCTCCTTCATTTTAGTATTCATTTTCTCCAGCAAAGCCTTCTGCTGCTTTTCAATTTCCTCCACTGTCGCGTCGATTTCCTTGTTGAAAAGTTCATGCGTCGGCGGCGAAATTTTGCCGGTGTTCAATAAATTGTCCAAAGCTTGCTTCTTTTTCTTCGCCATCTCATATTCTTCGCTTAATCGCTTAAAAGAGTGTTTCCACGAAATCAATTATTAACACCGTTCAGTTTTAGCCGCAAAAGAAAGAGATAACGTTTGTTAACATGTAGATATATCGCTACGTAATTCTTTTTTATTATATCTACACGTTTTTTGGCTACGCATGAGTTTATTTCCTCTTTCTGAACAGTTGAACATTGTCAATTTCGCAGACATATTCAAACCCTGCTTCTACTAATTGTTTAGCCTCTTCCACAGTTTTAGCTGTTGCCGAATGGTATTCGTTGGTTTCAAAGTTGACTAGTTGAGTGTAGATTAAAGTCGTCTGCAAGTTTCTATGTCCCAAAGTTTTCATAACGTGCAGAATGTCTTTGGTTTTAGCGTATTCCATTGTTGCCTTCCAATGCCTAAACGTGTGGAAGTGAATTTGCAGCAATCTTGGATTCTGAAGTTTAACTGCTGCTTTCCTTCTTTGCAAGCTGAAGCTTCCTTCCCAACTTGACAAGTGCCTATATCCAAAGATGCGGTCTGAAGTTTTCGGAAGACTGTTAAGCATCGCCATAAGCTCAGTTGAAATTTTGATAACTCTGCACACGCCATGTTTTTCCGTGCTGTTCAATATTATAGTGTCCGTTTTAGTGTCAAGATCTTTCCATTGAAGCTTTAACGCTTCACCTACACGGATTCCTGTTTCTTTAAGCAGCCTCAACAATGCACTAAGCTTTTTTCCGCAGCTTGCTATTAAACTGTCAAGCTCGCTTTCTAAGGGAATGAAAGGCACTTTTCGGTTTGGCTTGTAAATTGGCGGTTTCCATTTTATTTGGTTTAACTCTGCAAATTTTCCGTAAACTATCACTGCCAAAGACTTTGTGGATTCACTCCATCTTTTCTGTTTAGCAATAACTTCTTTTACGCTTTCAGGGTTTGAAAGGTCTGCTCCATACTTCAACAGCAACTTCAAAGTTTTAACATAGTTTTGTATTGTTGCCTCGTTTATTCCATCGCTGGCTAACTGAAACATAAACTGAACAATTTTTCCTTTAACGTCTTGCTGTGCGGTTTCTGTGGCTCCCGCTTCCCGCTTTTCGCTTGTTGCTTTTGCCGCTTCCATGACAAGAACCTTCTTGCCATGTGCATCGCTATTGCATTGTGTCAAACAATTCTTAAAAGACTTTCCGCCTTTCCCACTTTCCCCAAATGTGACAAAAGAAGACTGAGATTCAGCATTTGCTGAAAAAGAAGCTTGATTTAAGCTTGTTTTGTGACATTTGTCACTTGTAAATTTATTTACAAAAGAAGCTGATTCTGAGCTTCTTTTGTCAGATTTCTGACTAAACCGATAACCACAGTTTCGGCAAAGCCACCTTTGAACTGTTGAACCATCACTAAGATAACGCAAACCATCCTTATAGAGAAGCTGAGAACCACATTCTGGACAGCACAGCCGAGCCATTAGCCTTCACTATCAGTTTAACTTTTGGTTAAGATATGTGTGGCTGAAGTTGGGGGTAGAATTTTCTACACCTGCAGAATTTTTTACCCCCATATCCGGCAACACATATCTCATGTAACGCTTATCCAACGGGTCAGGCTGCTCAACAATTAATCCAGAACCATCCAAAATTTTCAGTATATCCGAAGCCCTATCCCTTCCAATAACCTTATGATAAGTGTTGTAATACCATTGCTGGAACTCTTTTCGGTTAATGCCATTTTCTTTGTCTTCCAAATAGGGTTTTAAATGTTGAAATATGCGGAAGATTTCAGGCGGCAACCCTAACTCGTTAGCTTCCGCAACGCCATAGTAAAGCCTGAAGCCTGCCTCGACATCTTCGTCATTCACTATTATCGTGTCACCTACACGTTCGCGGTGCATAAAATTTAGCAATGCATGAGCTTTAATGATGGCTAAAAGTCGCGTAATGTCTCTTTGGTGTCTCGGAATTAGAAACTTATGGTCTTCGAGAAATTGCTGGTAAATTTGGCTGCGTTTTTCCTCTGGAATTCGCACATACTTTATCTGTGCTGCTTTCACATTTGCCACACGTTCTTTAAGTAAGCGCCTTGCTGGGTCTTCCATCATACGTTTATTGAAGGCTTCCCTATCCGCTTCCTTCTCAATTTTTAAAGCGATGGTTTCTCGCAGTTTCTCCTGATTAATTTCTGGACTAAGCAATAGTAAACGTGTCTTCTCCTGTTCCGCCATCGTGAATTTTGCCGTGCAGAAAACAACCGTAGCAAAGCCTTTGATGACAATGTTTTTAGTTCTTAACCCTGCCTTTTCCTTCTTATCCGTTATCCACGCTACGACTTCCTTCTCGTCGTGGCTTAACAATGCGCGCAATCTTTGAAGCAGTTGGTCATGTGGCTGGTCTAAAAAAATAATGATTTTCTTCTGCAAATCAATAAGGTAGTAGCTGCCCTTTAACAGTTGATTCCACTCTCGCATTTTCTTTCTATACACGTTTTCGACATGTTCTCTGGAAGGTTTATCCATGTCAAACTCTAAATTTTCCTTAATCTTAGCCTTCGTAGGCTTCGCTTCCCAATTAACCGGGATTCCCTCTTTCAGCATCAGTTTGCCGTAACCGTGAAAAAAAGCCGTTGGCGAAGCATAACCCAACTTGATAACGTCTTCGTCTGGAAAGTACCAGCTTAACTCCAAAGGAATATACGATTTTCCCGTGCTGCTTTCAGCCAAATAGCCAATGTTAATCTGGTCTTCTTCAGTGTAAGTAAGCAGCATGGCAAGGAACGTTATAGCCTTGTTTTCGTCATCGTGCTTTACGGTTGAACCTAAAACCTGAATCAAATCGTCAACGGTTAAAGTTTTATTTACATCTTCAGCCAAAAATAGAAACCCCCGTTAGTTTGGTTGGGGGAGGGAAAGCTGGTGTCTGTTCAGGTGTGTGCACACTCTTACTTGCACCAGCCCATCTTCCCCCTTTAACCCTAAGCAGTTTGGAGAAACTGCTCCAACGCTGCACGAACCACGTCTGAAAGGTTCTTAAATTTCCCTTGCCTGATTAATTCCTGTATTTTCTCCCTAAATTCTGAAGGCAATCGCAATGCAATTCGTTCGTCATGTTTTTGGGCTTTCAAGTTTTCACCTTAAAAAGCTGTGTCAAACGCTTATATAGGAGTACACTGACATTTTTACATATGTTTGACATGTCAGTTGCTGACATATTAAAGGAGCATGGAAAATGGATTGAGAGCAGCAAATTCCTCAAAAAAGTAAGAGAGAAACTAAACATAAGCGAAAGACAAGCATACAGATTAATCAAAAAAGATAAGCTAATTCTAAAGCTTACTCTCCAAGATCGAAGAGTTCTTTATGGATTAGCTGAATTTGGTTTACCAACCTCTGAAGCTGAGAAGCCTTCAGAAATTGAGTTAATCAAAGAAGACGCTGTTAAAGGAAACGATGTTGAAGCATGGAATAGGCTTGTCCTTTATGCAGACACCCATAATCTAAACCCGCACCCTACAGCATTATACAACGAAAACATAGCCAAGTTGAAAAAGGAAAATTCAATTTATCTTTTGACGGGTGTTCCAGACGAAATAGAGTTTAAAATTAGAAGAAACATTATTCGATATTGGCTAAGAAAATTAGAATAACAAAAAAAGGGAAGTTAAGAGGCTGTGATGCTCGTAGTGTTGTTACATTCCTCTTCTAACGTAGCCGAGGATTATCACTGCTCCAACTATTATTGGAATGATTACGAGCAGTGTCATTGCAACCCAAATGTTGCTTTGCAATGCAGCCCAAGTGCTGTTCGCTTGCGCAGTCCAGCCGGCTTGAGATTGGCTGTTAACCAAGCTTTGAATCACTATGATAGCTATCAACAGCGAAACCATGATTCCAACCAGAACGCCAATTACTCCGCCGCCGCCCATAGGTGCCTCAGCCCTCTTGTCTTCGAGAAACTTCCTCAGTTTTTTAAACACTATACTCTTTCACCTCTTTCTTTTTCCATGTATAAAAGTTGAATGGTAAAGCGTATTTAAGCACGATAATAGTGAACTATAATATTATAGTGACTGGTTTATGGACTATTATTCCAGAATTTTTGCGGCTTCCCTAAGCAAAACTGCACAGGCTTTGCGATACTTTGGATAGAGCGTTTCCGAAGCTTCCAGGAATTCTCGGAATAAACCGTCACCTTCACATTGAACGTTTAAACTTTGCGAATGCGCCATTCTCCGCTTCATTTTCTTAGCTATTGACGTGTGAGTCACTTGAAAGCCGATTTCCCTCATTTTAGCGGCTATTTTGCGGAGGCTTAACCCTTCTTTTTGCAGTTTCTCTATGAAAGCGTAAGTTTCCTCGTTCCACACGATAGGCTTTAGCTCGGAAGGCTTAGCCGCTACATTCTCGTTGTTGCTGTCGGATTTCTTTAAGAAAAAGAATAGTTTGCCATTATATGCTTGCTGAAAAACCTTAACGCCTTCCTTACTTAACTGTTCATTCCATTCAGGCTTAAAAAGTGCATGTGGAATTAGAAGGCACGAGCCGAAAAACGTGTCTTCCAAAGGGAAGCTTTCGCTTAACTGTTCATATAAACCCATATTGCCCTTAGGATAATGGGTTTGTTTCCAAATTTAAACTTTAACTTAAAAATATCAAAGATGCAGACTCTGCATCTTTGAAAGATGTTTTGGGAAAAATTTAAACTTTAACGCAACCTGAAGTTACCGCCACACGCCGTGTGGCGAATAGCGTATCATAATATTGGCAACACAGAGTTAAGCTTCAACGCAACCGTAACAGACTTGCCAGACGGCTGGACAGTCAGCATGGACAAGACAAGCTGGATTCTACCCGTTGGCGCAACAACAAACCTAACCGTGACACTTCAGCTAACAAAAGCCTTGCCAATTGGCTCGTACAGTTTCAACCTAGCCTTCTACATACCATAACTCAAAAGAACACTACGAGCATCTACCCTAACCTTCCCTTTTTTCTTTATCCAATGAGATAAAATCTATTTTTATCTCATACTAGATTAATTTTGCATGGAAAAGCTCAATTTAAGCTTGTTTTCGTTTCACTATTAATTTAAGCATTGTTGTTGATGTATGTGGTAAAGAAATAATGTTAATGGTTGCGTATTACTCTAAGTTATGTAGTCCCTCGGATTCCTTTTACGCTCTAACAAGAAAGCTTCCTGAGTCATGCGTGAATGAATAGTTTCGTTGTAAAGCTGAAGCTCATCTAACTCCAGCTCCCTCTCCAGGATGCGCATTTCAAGTGTTTTGCGCTTATGCTTTTTCCTTTTCACCTTTACTTTTTCCACGTTCAAAACCACCTACCATAACGATAAACACTAACAACGCAAAAATCAAAAAGAGAAAATCGCCATTATCCATGTTCTAAAACCTCATGCAGTTTCTCGATAGGCTTAACTTCAGTTTGAGAAGTTTGAGGCTTCCGCTTATCCACAATGTCCAATTTCCTTTTCCTATCTAAACCGTAGCGTTTCAAAACCTTCTCGAAGGGAACACCACACGCCAACTCATTAACTGCATTAAGAAACATGGCTTTCCCAATATTGCCTTCAGCTATTGGATAATATGAATCTTCACTATCCAGAACGCTTTTAATAATGAAAAGCAACTCTGCAAAGCTTAACGGTTCAGTGTAGGCTTCCACAAGCACGAGAATATCGTTAGGCCCTTTCTTACCATTAACCAAATGCAAAACAACCATTACCGCTTAACCTCTCGCTTTTTCCTTCCCACAGTTGAACCATTCCTATACACCCAATAAAACCAGCCTTCCGAATTCACGCAGCCCCCAGCATGCTCATTAAGAAACTTCAGCAATGCCTTATGCTCAGGATTGTTATAGTCTTCGCTTACCTCAAACTCTCCCTTCGCACCTTCCCGCTTTTGCCAATTTATCTTACCAGCGTCAAAAGGCAACTTAACCGAAGGCTTAGCCTCTCCCATCAACTTTTCAATTTGCCTCCGAAATTTAACAACTGAAGCCTCAACACCATTAAGAAAATCAATAATGTCCTCCGCTAAAATCTTCAAATCCTCACCGGCCAATTTTCCGCCACCCCTCCAACCGACTCTTAACCCTAAGAAAATGCAACTCACACAACCACAACACACCTTCACAATCAAACGCCTTAAAAACCGCCTTCCGACTGCAAAACGCACAACACTCCAAAGAACCACGAACAACACCCTCACCACCCACAGACTCCTCCGCATACCTACGCACACGCTTGACGGCACGCTCAACAACCAAATTCTCAATCTTAATCGGCTTGATAGTACGACTAAGGTGCACCTTGCCTTCTAACCATCCGAAAATCATGGGTTCGAGCACGTGGCAAATGCTCAAAGAATTGCGCTTTATTTCCGATTTAAAGGCATTCCAAAGCTCCAAATTACACTTGAAACTAACACTTTTTCGAGGCGCATCTAAACGAAAGTGCACCTTTGTAATACTCTCAGTGTTATCGTTTTGGTTTTGTTGTGTTGTGTTTTGGTTTTTGGAAAGTTTTATATCTGGTTTCTTGCTATTTTCCATTTGTCTACACTTCCTTTTTTTCTGTTTTAAGCTTGAATTAGCTTGCTTGTACTTGGGTTTCGAGAAATTGTTTGAGTGCGGTTCTGATTATTTCGGTTATAGTTTTGAATTTTCCAGCTTTGATTAGAGCCTCGAGCTGTTGTCTTTCTGTTTGGTTTATGCGGATTCCAATTCTTCTGTTCATGTTTTTCACCGTCGTTCGACAGTTTTAAATAAAAGTGTCGAACATTAATAAGAATAGGCGACAAGACAATGTCCCAAAAGGACACTAAAGAAAAAAGAAAGGAACGAATCAAAGAGTTTCTAAGAGAATTTGGAGCTTTATCAACAACTCAGCTCACTAATAAGATTAACGAGAAATATCAGCTTCACTATAACAAGAAAACTATCCAGAGAGACATTTCCGAGCTTATGTTAGAAGGATGTGTAAAACCGAATCCGCCTATAGGAAGAGAACAAACATATTCCTTACCAGAAAAATCTAATACTAAAACAGTTTCAACCTATCTGCTGACTCGTTTATGGAGAGAGGAAGAGGAAATCGAAAAGCTGAATCTTTATAATGAGTCTGTGAGAGCATATATGAAAGCAAGATTGTTATGGCTGAAACTTCCTTCACCATTCAAACAGAAACTTTCGCCAGCCTTTAAAAAAGTCAGTGAAGCCCTTGCATCAATTTCAGCGGAATCTCTTTTGTTTGATATAAGGGAGCTAAGGAAAATAAGGTATCTGCGAGAAATAGGTATTCCATTCTTAATTGAAAACATATCCTTAGTTTTACATGAAATTGAGAAGGAAGGTGCTTCTAATGAGTGAGTATGAGCACGGATTAAACCACTCGAGCGGTTCATTCACTTTCACTCGAGTTACCACGCCAAAAAAAGAAGCTAAAATCACAGTCGGATTAACCATAAAGCCAACACTCTTAGCTGAAGCACGAAAGCACAACCTAAACCTAAGCCGAATCCTCGAACAAGCATTAAACTCAATCCTCGAATACCTAGCTCAACAAAACAAAACCGAAAGCTCTATATCTCTTACCGTCGGTTCTCTTCCGAGAGAAACGACACGGGCCCGTAGCTCAGTAAGGACAGAGCACCGGGCTTTTAACCCGGGGGTCCCGGGTTCAAACTTGGAAGGTTTGTGCCTTTCCAGGGGACAGTTCCCGGCGGGCCCGTTTATAGGCGTATTGACATTATTTTTTAAAATTTTGTGGTTGTGACTCTTGGAAAACGCATCCTTTATAGTAATATTCATGATTGCGGAATATTTGTTAAAGTATCCTCTATTAATTATATGCATGATTGGAGATGGGCTTTAAGATAAAAAGATTAGCTGTGACGCTTACAATCGCAGTTTTTCTTATAGGATTAATACACATGAACATGAAAATTACTTTTTCAGAAAGCATTGGAGGAAAAATTGACCTCTATACACAGAACGAGCCATACAGTGGAAAAGGTCCAAACATGCCAAGCGACGCGTTCGAACCAGGTAAACTAGTTGTCTTATATGCGTTAGTTACATATAATGAAGCTCCAGTGCAAAATTTGATTGTAAACTTTTATGTGCAAAGTCCAAATGGTTCTATTTTTTATCTTACTGAGAAAACTGACGAGACGGGAATTGCAAGAGTTAACTTTACAATACCATATAAATCTGTTAACGTAACTGATATTTTTGGAGTATGGTTTGTTTCTGCAACTGTTGCAATTAATGGTAATAACTTTCAAGATACTTTATCTTTTAAAGTAGATTGGATTGTAAAACTGCTTTCAGTAAAGACCATCGACGGAAACCTCACCGAAAGAAATGCCTTTGGAATCGGAGGGTATGTCGGATTAGAAGTGACCCTTAGGAACATAGCAATGACAACGAAAAATGCTACAATTGCGATAACCATAGAAGACGAATTAATGGTTCCAATAAGTTCTTTCCACATAAATGATTTTGAACTTCAGTCAAACGAAAAAATAGTTAAAGTTTACTTCAAATTGTTCATTCCAAAATGGGCATTTATTGGAAGAGCAACCGTTTTTGTGTCTGCCTTAACTGCTCCAGTAGAGCAGAATGGAGTGCCATACTGCCCTGGAATATCAACTTCATTCTACATCACAATTCAAAATCTCATGACAATGGATTTTCATGACGTTTCAATAGTAAAAGTTCTCCCCTCATCTAACTCGGTAAAGATTGGTGAGTTGGTTATTGTTAATGTAACGGTAAGAAATGAAGGAACAGCTACAGAAAACTTCGTTGTGAGCATCTATTATGACAATTTTTTTGTTCAAAACATGAGTATAGAGCTACTCGAACCATACTCTTCAAAAATGCTAACTTGCATCTTTGACACATCCCTTCTTGGTCCCGGAAACTATACGCTAACGGCGTTTATCCCCTATCTACTTAATGAAGCCGATTACGTAGACAATCTCTTCGAAGATGGAGTTATTGAGGTTAGATTTAGGCAATATTACCTGACTATACATGTAGAACCCTCTGATGCCACATTTATTTCTGGTGAAGGATGGTATGATGAAGGTTCAAACGTGACTTTAGATGCTCCTAATTATGTTCTTAAATCGGCTGGCGTGCGCTATATGTTTAACCATTGGGTTGTGAATGGAATACAGAATCTGGCTAACTCAATAACGGTAATTATGAACACCAATCACACAGTCACAGCATATTACACTTTGCAGTATTATCTAACTGTTCTCTCATCTTATGGAGTAGCCGGTGGAGAAGGATGGTATGACGCTAACACCATAGCCTATGCTACTTTAGATGCTGGCGTTATTGACCACAGAAACAATACTCGTAGAGTGTTTACCCGTTGGGGCGGAGATGCTTACGGGTCTCATTTTATGCAAAGTGAGGAAATATTTATGGACAAGCCTAAAACAGCGGTGGCTGTCTGGAAAACGCAATATTACTTAACAGTGAAAGTTGACCCATCTGCAATTGTGATGATTCTTGGAGAAGGTTGGTATGATCAATTTGAAAATGTCACCTTAACAGCTCCGGCTGTTGAAGGATACGACTTTAACTATTGGAAAGTTGACGAAACCACTCAAAACGCTGGAACACGCACAATAACCGTTTTCATGAATGCCCCTCACAACGCGACAGCCTACTATCACTCTACCGGAGCAGGCGCATATTTCCCATGGTGGTCACTTTTCTGGTATCTGCTCTTCCCACTAGCATTGATACTCGTAATCCTTCTTGCTCTGCTTTATCGCAGAAGGAAAAAGAAGAAAGAAGACACGTTCTACAGAGGCTGGACTGCTTGGTATTACTGTTACGACCTGCGAAAAAGAATCCGTTAATTCTTAAAACAGAAGAAGAAAGAAGTGATGAGTGAAGCCTTCTCCTTTCCCGCTTAGGCTGAATATTCAGTAAATGCGTCTTTTTATAAAACCCTTGCTATACACACAAGCATATATCATTTCTCAAAATATACCCTATTACACACTCATTTCAGCTTTGGAAACTTTGCTTTTAGGCAGTAACGCGAAAAGTATTGTGGGAAGGCTTAAGAAAATGTTCGAGGAAATTGCTGCAGACGCGGTCAAAATGTTAATGTTTCTCTTTTTCGTCACCTTAGCCTTTATAATAGTTTCAGGCGCTCTCTGGCTGCGTGCATCAAAAAACAACGCATAAACATTCACCCTACTAAATGTTAATGGCTAAAATAAAACAAGACTTTTCTGCGCCTAACTTCCATATTCTTAAGCGGTTTCACTTTTCAACTAAGTGACAAGCAACAAAGTGATTAGGCGAAACTTCAATCAATTCTGGCTCTTTTTCTCTGCACCTTTTTTCTTCATGTGGACAACGCGGATGAAAACGACATCCAGAAGGTATGTTTATCGCTGAGGGCACTTCACCTTTCAACGCGATTGGTCTTCGTTTTCTTTCCGGATTTGGAACTGGTATAGCAGCAAGCAAAGCTTGGGTATAGAGGTGTAGAGGGTTGGAGAAAATCTCTTTTTTATCTCCCATCTCCACAATTTTTCCAAGGTACATTATCGCTATTCTGTCTGAAATATATTTAGCAATTGCCAAATCATGAGTTATAAAAAGGTAAGTAAGATTCAATTCCTTTCTTAACTCCAACATCAAATCGATAATTGTTGTTCTCAAAGAAACGTCAATCATAGAAACCGGCTCGTCTGCAACTATAAATTCTGGGTCTAGAATTAAAGAGCGTGCTATTGCTGCTCGCTGTCTCTGTCCTCCACTTAACTGGTGCGGGTACAACTCAGCGAACTGCTCCGGTGGAGTAAGGTCAACGCGTTCAAGCATTTCTAAGACTTTTTTTCTTTTCTCTTGATGTTTTACTAAACCGTGAATCTCAAGTGGATGCCCCACTGCATCTCCGATTTTCATTCGAGGATTAAATGATGCATAAGGGTCTTGAAATATTATTTGCATTTTTCTCCTAAGTATCCTAAGTTTCTCTGGACTAAGCGTCGTGGTTTCTGTGTTGTTGAAGAAAATTTTTCCAGAAGTAGGCGGTATTAACCGTACGACCAATTTGCCTGTTGTCGTTTTTCCGCAACCGCTCTCTCCAGCAAGAGTAAAAACTTCTCCTCTACGAATTGAAAAACTTACGTCATCAACCGCTTTAACAAAACTTTTTGTGCGCGCTAAAAGTTTTTCAAGAAAGCTTTTCTCAACTGGAAAATACTTTTTGAGATGCTCAACTTTCAGAATATCACTGTGATTCACGCTTTTTCACTCCTTCATAAGCATAACATCGAACGTAATGTTCAGCGTTGGTCTCTACGAGCGGAGGTTCTTGCGTGCGACATCTTTCTTTTGCGCGATAACATCTTGGCCAGAAACGGCAGCCTTTTGGCAGATTAAGCATGTCAGGTGGAGAGCCAGCTATGGCTTCAAGTTTTTGTTCAGCGAGCTCAATATTTGGAATGGACTTTAAGAGTCCCTGTGTGTAGGGATGCTGCGGATTAGAGTAGATGTCTGCACTGCGGGCGTACTCAACCATGTGTCCAGCGTACATGACTAGGATTTTGTCGCTTCTTTCTAAGACTAGGCTCAAATCATGTGTTATTATGATAAGAGTCAAGCCGTAAGCTCTTCGTAAAGCATCAAGAAGATCTAGAATTTTGGCTTGAACTATCACGTCAAGAGCAGTTGTCGGCTCATCAGCAATTATTAAGCTTGGATTAAGCGCCATTGCTAATGCTATCATTACTCGTTGTCTCATTCCTCCACTGAGCTGATGAGGGTAATCGTTTATGCGTTCTGGTTGAATCCCAACATCTGCAAGAATTTTTTTTGTTCGTTCCAGTGCCTCTTTGCTGCTTACTTTTGGCTCATGAGTTTGGATAAGTTCAACAAAATGGGCGCCGATTCTTTTAACTGGATTTAAAGAAGTCATGGGGTCTTGGAACACGTAGGAGATTTCTCTTCCTCTAAGGTTCCGCAACTCGTTCTTTTTAAGTTTCAAAATATCCTTGTCCCTAAGAATTATTTGCCCTTTAGTTATTCTACCTGGATAGGGAACCAGCAAGCCCAAAGACAAACCTAACGTGGATTTTCCACACCCTGACTCACCTACCACGCCTAGTGTTTCCGCTTTTCCTACCGAAAAAGAAACATCTTCTACAGCGCGTATTTTTCCACGCTTAGCCCAGTATTCCACGGCTAGTGCGTCCACGTTCAACAATTTCTGAGCCACCGTTCTCACCCTAATCTTCAAGTCTCGGGTTCAAAAGCTCACTCAGTCCTTCTCCCATGAACGTGAAGCCTAAAGCCAAAAGGATTATCATTAAACCTGGAAATGTTATCACCCACCATGCACCGCTATTCAGAAGTCTTCGTCCGTTTGTTAAGTCCCATCCCCAGTCTGGAACATCTACGGAAACGCCTAAACCTATGAAGGTTAATCCAGCAGCCGTTAGGATGGCATCTGCAAAATTTACTGTCAAAATCACAATTATGGATGGAACAACATTTGGAAGAATGTAACGGAACAATATCGTGCCACTTTTTGCCCCAGCCGCCTTTGCTGCTTCCACATAAGGCATTTCTTTTATACTGAGCACTTGACTTCGAATAACTCTGAAATAAGAGGGAACATAAACCACGGCTATTGAAAGAGCCATGTTAACGACGCCCTTTCCCAGCATCGCCGCTATCGCAATGGCTAAAACCAAGCTTGGAAACGCATAGACACTATCCATTACAAGGCAGAAGACACGGTCTGTTATGCCTCCAACGTACGACGAAAACAGACCGAGCGGAGCCCCAGCCGCCAAACAGATAATTACTGAGAACACAGCAACTTGAAGCATTATTCCACCACCTGAAATGACTCTGCTGAACATGTCTCCTCCCATATCGGTAGTTCCAAAAGGAAACTGCGAACTAGGCGGAGACAAAGGTGGACCAACCTCAATAGCAGAAGGATCATGAGGCCTTATCCAAGGAGCAATTAGAGTCATTACAATGATAGATGTAACTATGATTGCACCAAAAAGCACAAGCCACCCAGCTAAGCCCCTCTTAGTTAGTGAGGTTAAGCCTGGAATTACTCTTGAAAGCATGCTTTTCTTAATATTGGGCTTTTCCATTCATGGTACCTCAAAGGCGTATTCGAGGGTCAAGATAAGCATAAAGCAAATCAACAACTAAACTAACTATAGAGACGAAAATTCCGAAAACAACAACTGCGCCTTGAATGGCTGTGTAATCGCGAAAGTTTATTCGGTCAACGATGTACCTGCCAAGTCCAGGCCAAGAGAAAGTGGTTTCTGTTAATATTGCTCCGCCGAGGAGCGTTGCAAACTGCAGTCCCATCATGGTTAGCACGGGAAGAAAAGCATTTCTTAAAGCATAGCCGTAGGTTACGACCCTTTCTTTTAGTCCTCTTGCTCTCGCGGCAGTTACAAAGTCAAGCCGCAAAGTTTCCAGCATGTTACTTCTCGTCAACCTAATGAAAACCCCTGAAAGAACCAAACCCAGGGTTAATGAAGGCAGAAAAAGATAGCGAAGGCTTTCTACAAACTTGTAAATGTTTCCCTCTAAAAGACTGTCAATAGTGTATAAACCCGTGGAAAATTGAGCACCGCCTATGTTTAATCCAACAGGGGCGTCCATTGCAGGGCTTTTTCTTAAGCCGACTGGCAACAAATGTAATCCTACTCCAAGAGTGAGTTGGAAAATCATGCCCAAAAAGAAAACTGGAATAGCATAAGTTACTATTCCAAAAATGCGAATGGCGTGGTCCGTAGGTTTATTGTAGGCTTTTGCTGCTTCGACGCCAAAAAAGATGCCTATTAAGACTGCGATTATCATGGAAAAAATTGCCAATTCCAGAGTTGCAGGAAACGCTGAGAAAATTTGTTGCGCTACAGGTTCAAATCCCGGCGCCATGGATTTGCCTAAATCTCCCCTGAAAAGTCCTGAGATATAATCCAAATATTGAATCCAAAGCGGCTTGTCAAGACCCAGTTCACGTCGCATTTCTTCCATGGCTTCGGGATTTTCTGCTTTCTCAAAGTGAAGCAAAACTGGGTCGCCCGGCAAGACTCTTACGATAATAAATACCATCGTTAATAGTATGAAGATCATGGGAATTGTTAGTAAGATTCGTGAAATTATGTACGTGCGCAGTGTCATTTTTTATCCTGCCGTCTCTTTGAGATAAATAAAAAGAAAGGGGAATTAAACTTTGTTTATTCTTCCGCGTAAACCATCCAGTGGCGCCAAGACTGTGTTATGTCAAGATAAATTCCTTTAACGTTAGTTTTTGTTACTGCGTAAGCCGAGCCTTGATAGAGTGGAATTAGTGGGCAGTCCTCTACCAGCAAGTCTTGGATATCCTCATACAAAGCGCTTCGTACACTTGTTGTTGTGTTGCCTCTTGCCCACGCTATTAACTCGTCCATCTGGGTGCTGTTATAGTTATGGTGGAGCCATGATCCGCCTGAGGAATGAACGAATGGGTAAATGTAGTCGTCTGGGTCAATGTAGTCTGGATACCAGCCTAAAATGAAGGCTTCCATTTCTTCGTTCCGCCGTTTCTCTCTGTACGAAGCCCAGTCTGCGCTGTCAAGTGTTACGCTTATTACTCCACTGGCTTCTAATGAGGCTTTTAATGCTTGGGCTTGTTGTGGACTTTGCGGGTAATGTCCTGAACTTTCGTACCACAACTTGAATGATAGTTTGTTGGTTTCGTTGTATCCGAATTCGCTGAGAAGGTCTCTGGTTAGCGTATAGTTTGGATCGCCGAGTGTTTGGAAGGCATTGGTGTGGCTGAACATGCCTATTGGTATCATGCTGTAAAGTTTCTGTGCTTGCCCGAGAAATACTGTTTGAACTATTGTTGTTCTGTTTATTGCGGCTCCTATGGCACGTCTTATTTTTGTTTCGTTGAAGGGTGCATATTTCTCTTGTAGAACAAGATATTGGATGAAAGCTCCTGTGCCTTCCCAAACTTTCAAGTTGGTGTTGGCTTTCATGGAGTTTATGTCTGTTGCGGAAAGCTGTCTAAAGGCTATGTCGATTTCTAACGCGTTCATTGCTGTTGCGAGTGCCGTGGCGTCGGCGTACATTTTTATTATGATGTTTTTGGTTTTTGGATAGCCTCCTGTTGCGTTCCAATAGTTGGGATTGGCTTCTAAACGAATCTCGCTATCTTTGCCTGCCACTCTGGTCCAGCTTTTGAGTTTGTAAGGACCAAGACCCATTGGGTGGCTAGCTCGTGGGTTGCCTTCCACATATTCTACAACGGAGTTCATGGGTGCATAGGTTGGGTCAACTATGTATGATGCTTGGCAAGCCATAAGCGATAGGAAAGCGGCAAATGGAATCTTAAGGTAGAATTTCACAACGTACTTGCTTACTACAGTAACGTTTTCTATGATGTCGCTGTAGCCTATGCCTACGAAGGGTCCGTCTTCGTCTGCGATGCCCATTCCTCTGTCAAAAGTGTATTTAACGTGGGTTGCGTTGAACTCTGTTCCATCGTCGTACTTAACTCCTTCACGAAGGTTAAAGGTCCAAACTAAGCCGTCAGATGACACGTCCCATGAAGTGGCTAGTGATGGAACAATATCTGCTGCGCTACCTGTTGCTCCAGCTCGGTATTCCACTAATCCACAGCCTAAAGACTGTATTATTTCCCAACCGAAAAAGTCGTATGCTCTTGCAGGGTCTAAGCATGATTCCACGGAGTCTGTCGTTCCCATTATTAATGTGTCTTTCAAACGAGTTTTCGGCATTGTTAGGTAGTAACCAGCAACTCCGGCAATTACGATTATAACGATGACGATGCCTATGATTACCATTTTGCCAATGGCTTTTTCTCTCATAATTTCACCGCAGATATATAGGTCAATTCGATGAGTATATAAGATTTTAACCCAACAATGCTGCTGTAAGAGTTAACGGTAACAATAATAAAGGTTTACAAGCTTCACAGACTACGAAATGCATAAATCTTTTTATTCGCATCTTAAAATTTCGGTCGGGCGGTAGCTCAGCTTGGTAGAGCTTCCGAGCCTGCTAACACGCTTAGCAGACGGAGACGCTGTAGACGCCTACCCACGGTGGGTGTTACCCAGCCTATCAAGCGCACAGAAACCGGAGTGTCGCAGGTTCAAATCCCGCCCGCCCGACCAAGCCCCTTTTACTGAAATAAGGCTACATTGAATTTATTTTGGTAAGACGGTTTAACATCGCCTTTCTCTATTATCGATAAGTCCTAGAAAGGCAACATTTACTTTAAGGTTTTAAAATCTCGTCTCATATTGCCTAGAGTTTTACCTTCATTAAACGCAAAGTATTAAGAAGCAAGAACATAGTTACTCCATCATCGCCAGATGCGACAGTAAACCATAAAGGAATAAAACCCATCAATCCTAATCCGCCCAAGAGTATCTTAACAATTAGTGATGCAGCTATGTTCTGCTTTGCAATTTCAACAGTCTTGCCGCTTAATTTGATCAAGTAGGGTATCTGAGCCAATTCATCCTTAACTAGCACAACATCTGCCGACTCCAGCGCAACATCCACGCCTGCGCCACCCATTGCAATACCTACATCTGAAGCCGCTAGGGCTGGAGCGTCGTTGACACCATCTCCAACCATTGCTACCAAGCCGTTGTTATTCTTCATTTCTTCAACGATTTTCAATTTGTCCTCTGGAAAGAGTTCTGCATGCACTTTGTCAACGCCCAGTTTTTCAGCGATTTCTTTTGCAATTTCAGTTTTGTCGCCTGTTAGCACTGCAGTTTTGATTCCAGCTTTTCTTAAAGTCTTAATGGCTTCAATCGCGTCTTTTCTAACATCGTCAAACATACAGACAGAAGCGATTCCTGACTTGTCGATTGAAACACACACAGATGTGTGCTTCTCGTTGGCGTAGATTCCTTCTATTTGTTCACAGTTGCATGCGTATTCTTTCATCAGTTCCATATTGCCTACGGCGACATGAGTGCCATTGACATACCCTACTATCCCCTTGCCGGGAATTTCTGTCACATCGGTGACTTTGAGCTTAGTGATGTCTAAGTTTCTCTCGGAT
This sequence comes from Candidatus Bathyarchaeia archaeon, assembly GCA_038873195.1. Taxonomy (NCBI): domain Archaea; kingdom Thermoproteati; phylum Candidatus Bathyarchaeota; class Bathyarchaeia (SeqCode); species Bathyarchaeia archaeon. Next base: position 201,515 of record JAVZEV010000001.1, read on the forward strand.
GCTTTCTTTACAATAGCTTGCGCGACAGGGTGGTTTGAAAACTGGTCCAATGCAGCTGCGTACATCAAAGCCTGCTCACCATAGTTCTCCACAGATTTAACTTCATGAACTGCAGGCTTGCCTAAAGTAAGCGTGCCGGTTTTGTCGAATATGACAGTCTTGATTCTAGCCAGTTTTTCAACATAGATGCCACCCTTAATGATGACACCTTTTCTGGCAGCAACCGTTATTGCGGTAAATATTGTCGCTGGGACAGGTACTATGAATGCGCTCGGGCAAGAAACCACCAGAAGTATCAAAGAGCGGTATAGCCACGTTTGGAAAGGTCCGCCGAGAATTCTGGGCATGACTGTTGCTATGAGTACGGCGAGCACTATAATAATGGGCACGTAAACTTTGGCAAATCTGTCAACTAACTTTTCAATAGACGCTTTTCTCTTTCTGGATTCTATAACAAGCTTCACGATTCTGGAAACAAGAGTATCCTCGGCCCTTTTGCTGACAGTCACTTTAAGGACACCGCTTGTGCACAATGTACCCGCGTACACGGGGTCGCCTATCTTTTTTATTATAGGCAGTGATTCTCCTGTTACTAGGGACTGGTCTACATGTGAAAAGCCTTCAACAATTGTCCCGTCTAAGGGAATTCTCTCACCAGGCTTTACCAGTATAGTCGTGCCTGGCAAAACTTCTCTAACACTTATGTTCTTTTCAGTGCCATCAATTATCACCCTCGCTTCATCAAGCATAAACTTTGACAACTTCTCAACTGTCTTGCGAGCTCTGTCTTCAATATAACCTTCGAAATACTCTGCCAATGAGTAGAGAAACAGCACCGAGGCTGCTTCAAAAAGAAAATCCAAATACGCTGCGCCTAAACCAGCCACCGCCATGAGGAATTCTACTGAGAATCTTTTCTCGATTACGAGTTCTCTTATTCCGATAAATCCAATGTATATTCCTGCTGCAATTACGGAAACATGATATATGATTAGGGAGAGGGTCGCAGTCTCGTTAAGAATTGGTATGACAAAGCCTAGCGGGATTCCTTGAGCAAATAAATCTAACAAACCACCAACAACAATGGTTGAGCCTAACGCCAGAGCGAGCAAAATCCATGTTCTTTTGTTTCTGCTCTCTTCAAATTCTTTAAGCTCGCCTCCTACATTTCTTTTCATATTGTTTCATGTATGTGTAAAAACCATCGAATTCTATATTAAGATAGTGCTAGATTTTTTGGTAAAAATATTAATATATTAATAGCAATATGTTAGAATGTTAATAGCAGCGTGGATTGGTTTGAAAAATGACCGTGATAAGCATAACCTTGCCGGCGGAACTTCTCAGCAAATTTGATGATTTCATTAAAGCAAGGGGATATTACAGCAGGTCAGAGGCTTTTCGAGATGCCATAAGAAGTCTTATCACCGAATCTGAGCTTGCCAAACTCGAAACTGGAAACGTAGCTGCAACCGTAATGACAACATGTGATTATGCAAGGAAAGATGTTGATCTAAAAATGACCGAAATAAGACATGAGTTTGATGATGTTGTAATAGAAAACGTCCATAGGCACATAGGCGAGAGATACTGCTTAGAAATTTTCATTGCTCAGGGAAATAACGACCGAATATTGAATCTTATCAATAGACTTAGAGGAATGCATGGAATTCAACAAGTCCGCGCCATGTTCATGCCACTCTAAACTGGGATTGAGAGCATAGTCCGGATATGCAAGGAATTTGAACGCGGTTGTAAAGCTATTACGCCAGACTCACTTAAGAATATTGTTAAAGTTTGGTTTCTTTGAGTAGTTGTTTAATTTTTTCTATGTCTTCGCTTAGCACTCTGTCTTGTTCGAGCATTGGCACATGCTTTCTTATGAGCGCGTGAACTTTTTTTGTTCCTTTTCCAAGCTTTTCTAGTCCGCGAAAATCTGCTGCTTGAGCCGCGCATAATAGTTCTATGGCTATTATGTATTCTGTGTTCTCCAAAATCTGCATGGCTTTTTCTGCAGCTGTCACTCCCATACTCACAAAGTCTTCATAATTTGCAGATGTTGGAATAGAATCTACACAGGCAGGATGCGCTAGAATCTTATTTTCCGAGACTAAAGCCGCAGCAGTGTACTGCACAGTCATAAAACCACTGTTCACGCCTGCTCTTGCCTTTGGCGGAATTAAGAAGGCTGGCAAACCATTGTTTAGTTTACCGTCAAGCAACCTTGCCGTTCTTCTTTCAGAAATGTTACCAACCATTGCTAATGCTATTCCAAGCAAGTCCATCGCGAGGGATACTGGTTGCCCGTGAAAATTCCCACCCGAAAGACAAGCTTGTTCTTCAGGAAAGATTAGAGGATTGTCCGTTGCCGAGTTAATTTCAACTTCCACAACCTTTCTTGCATAAGCTATTGCATCTCTTGCAGCGCCCAAAACTTGTGGTGCACATCTTAAACTGTAAGGGTCATGGGGACGCTGCCTCTTTTGCATGGCTTCATTTCCTGTTTGGACAAGCTGGCTTCCCGCAATAAGCGTTCTAATATTCTTTGCCGTCCACATTTGACCGGTATGCGGCCTGACATTGTGGATTTTTTCGTCAAAAGCATCAGAAACTCCAAGCAAAGCCTCAAGCGATAATGCAGTTGCTGCTTCTGCTGCTTCAATCAAGTTTTCAGCATCGTGAACCGTTAATACCGCGATGGCTGTCATCAGTTGCGTGCCATTGTTAAGCGCTATTCCTTCCTTAAACTCAAGCTGGACAGGTGCTATTCCAGCCTTTTGCATGGCTTCTTTTCCGCTCATCACTTTGCCTTGGTATTCGGCTTTTCCTTCGCCTATGAGCACCAGAATCATATGGGATAAAGGTGCGAGGTCGCCGCTGGCGCCAACAGAACCTTTAGCTGGAACTATTGGATGTACGCCTTTGTTCAGCATTTCAACAAGTGTTTCTAAGGTTTCCAAGCGCACGCCTGAATATCCCTTAGCCAAAGTGTTTGCACGCAGAAGCATTAAAGCGCGTACTATATCCGTGCTTAGGGGTTTTCCAACACCAGACGCGTGGCTTCTGATGAGGTTAACTTGTAACTGTTTAATGTTGTCTGGTTGAATTGTTATGTTGCTTAATGCTCCAAAACCCGTGTTCACACCGTAGATGACGCGCTTTTCTCTGACTAGTTTTTCCAGAACCATGCGGCTTTTTTTTACTCGCTTTTTCGTTTCTTCTGGAATTGTTACTTTGGCGTTTTCTCGTGCAACCTTGACGATATCCTCAATTGTTAATGTTTCCCCGTCAACTTGCACTGCATGCATAATAATTATCTCCGATTACGAATAGGGACTTTCTAAACTTTAATCCTTTAGGGTATAAATCTTCTTTCTCATTCAATCATGAAAACTCGATTTATTTTTTGAAAAAACTGAAAAATCTTCGCGTATGACTAAATTGCCTTCAAATTTGGAATTGGTTTTTCATAAAACTTTTATATCTGAGGGATTTGGATATGAGTAAATAATTAGTCTATTAAGGTGCTCGCATGGAACCCAGCAAAAAACCGCTGAACGTGTTGGTTAAGCAACTGAACGCTTACATTGCAGTTGTACTGAAGAACGGTTGCGAATACAAGGGAAAAATGATCAAATGTGACGGGCATATGAATATTCTTTTGGAAGGTGCAGCCGAGAGCAAGGATGATCAGCTCATTGCTAACTATGGAAATCTTTTGTTGCGTGGAAACAACATACTTTATATAATGTTGGATGTGCATTAGAAAGCGGTTAGTTTTCCTTTTCCTGTCACGTATTCCAGAGCTTCTTTAAGTGTGATTTCTAACATAAATTTGCGTTTGAAATATTGCAGAACGTTTTTTACGTCTCTGGTTAGCAGTTGTTGGGCGTTTGGGTGTTTTCTTGTGACGTATTGTGGCCAGTCGATGATGAGTATTTGCATGTTCGGCTTTAGTATAATGTTGTATTCGCTTAGGTCAGCGTGGATTACGCCGGCTTGCAAGTAGGCTTTTCGAATGTTATGCAGTATTCGCTTCAATATTTTTTCTGGTTCTGGAAGCTCCTTCCATTCTGCAAGTTCTGCTCCTTCAATCATTCCCATGGCTATGGCGTGGCGGTTCTGGTTTATTGGTTCTGGAACTGCCACTTTATGAGAAAAAGTGAGTGTTAAGGCTTGGAATTCTTTTTCTGCTGCGATTCTTGATTGGAAAAGCCAGTTGGCGTGTTCAGTTGTGTAGGCTCTTTTCCGCATTGTTTGGCGGAAACTTATTCTTCCAAGTCTGTGAAATTTTACGGCTATTTTTTCTCCTTTTGGGTTTAGAGCGTCGTATACGTCTGCTTCTTTGCCTACGCCTAAGGGTTTTCCGAAGGCTTCGAGCACGTTGGCTTTGACGAAAGCGTTTATTGCTAGGCAGTCGTAACCGGCATAATTTAAAGTGTAGCCTACGTATGCTCCTTGCATTTGGCGTATTAAACGTAATTTGTGGAGACGCTTTAGGCGAAAGTCGATTTCTTCAAGGTTGAATTTTGCGAATTTTGCGATTAGTTCTTTTGGGACGAATTCGTGTTTGCTCATTGCTGCTTCTATGACTTGCAGTACTCTGAAATCTTCGTTCTCTAAGGTGCGGAACACTTTCACTGCGGTTTCAGCTGACGACATAACAGTACACAGAGTAGTTGTTTTATTATTAAAAGATGAAGTTGTTAAATTCTTGATTAAACACAAAACGTAATACTCAGTTTAGACAATAATAAAGATGGGAGAATCATTGAGAAAAAAGGTCAAATTTTGGATGTTATTTTTATTAGGTGTTAGTATATACGCGCCATTTTTGCTGTTTTCTCTCATGATTCGCCATATCATGAACATTATCTTATTCACTGCATGCTTTCTATTCTACAATTATGGAATCTACCATTTTGTTTGGAAGAAAGTGCAACCAAAATATCCAATGGTTCCGCCTGAAGGGCGAGTAGATGTTTATTTTCCGCGAACTAATATTCCAAGACCTATACATGAAGACGTACAGCACTATCCGGGTTTCTTCAAGAAGAAAGTAAAGAAAAAGTATGAGAGAACGAAAAAAATCAAAAAGAAGCGTTAAAGTTTTATTCTATGTCAATTATCTCGATTTTTTCGAAGCATTCTCCTATAGCGTCTTTCAAGTTCAGTCTTTTTTCGATTGATTCCACAATTTCTAAGTTAGCTTTTGTTGTGGGATGTTTTGCCATGAAAATTGAGCAGCAGTCCTTATAGGGTTGGATGGAAATTTCGAAAGTGCCAATTTGCTTAGCTAATTGGACGATTTCGTTTTTCTCGTAAGTTAAGAGTGGTCTAAGTATGGGTATATTTGTTGCTTTGCTGATTACCGCCATGTTTTCTAAAGTTTGCGAGGAGACTTGTGCCAAATTTTCGCCGCTTCCTATAGCATTTATGCTGTGTTTTTTGGCTATTTCCTCTGCAACCTTGACCATGAACCTGCGGAACAAAACCAACCTGTATCTCGATGGCGCCTCTACGGCTTCGGCTTCGAAGGGATAAAAAGGAACAAAAAACATGCGCGTTTTGAAACTGTACTGTGTCAAGACTTTCGCTAAATCCAAAATCTTGGCAAGTTTTGCTTCATCAAACCGTTCAAAAGCGTGGAAATGTAGAAAGTCAACAGTGCATCCGCGTTTCATTAGTAGCCATGCTGCCACGGGAGAGTCTATTCCGCCAGACAACAAGTGTAGAACTTTTCCTGAAACGCCAGAAGGCAAACCGTACAGTCCCTTAACTTTTCTGTCGAAAACGTATGCTTTTCCTCCGACAATCTCAACAAAAATGGTGGTTTCCGGTTCTTCCAATGAGATTTTAGCCTTGAATTGTTTTACAAGATAAGCGCCTAATTCGCGGTTAACTTCCATTGACGTGTAGGGTACTGTCTTGTCTGCTCTGTTCGCTGAGACTCTTGCTTTTGTGCCTGCGGCTATCGGGAAATTTTTTCTTACAAGCTCTTTTATTTTGTCTATGCTGGAGGCGTCTGTGGTTTTGCAAGGGGCGAACCATGCTATGCCGAAAACTTTCTTAAGCGCTTCTTCAATTATTTTTACGTTTGATTTTTTGTTTAGTTCTAGAATTATTCGTCCTTGAACTTTTCTTATTTTTTCGTATTCTACATTTTTTAAAGCATTGTTTATGTTCTCAATTAGTTTTTTCTCAAAGAATGGTCTATTCAATCCTTTAAGTCCGAGTTCTCCGTAGTGAATTAAAACGTAATCAAACACGAATAGGATATTTTTCGGCTTAATTTAAAAACTTTCCATTTTTTAAGTTCGATAGCCCCCGAGCGTAGTTGCCAGAAATATGCTATAAATGAAAAGTAGAACGGCGCCTTCTCTCCAGCTTACTTTTTCGCTTGAAAGGAAATACCATAAGAAAAGATTTGTTATTAACGAGAACATAACCAAGTTAGAGAAAGCAGTCATGTTAACTGTGAATGCTGATGCTGCTAGGGTTACACCGAGAATGCACGTTATGTTTATGAAGCAACTTCCTACAATGTTGCCCAATGCCATGTCTAAATGTCCTTTTCTTGTTGCGTCAATGCTCGTCGCCAGTTCCGGTATGCTTGTACCGAAGGCAACAACTGTCGCGCCGATAACAACGCGTGGCACGCCTACGCTGAGGGCTATGTAAGAGGCGGAGTCAACGATGAAGTAAGAGCTGGCTACTACGCCGGCGGCGCCGAGAAATGTCAGAAGTGCGTATTTGCCTATTTTCTGCTTTTCTGAGCCTAGGGAGCTTTCTTCTTTTACTTTTCTTATTCTGGAAAGCTGGAAAAGATAGAAAACAAAAATTGTCAGCAGAATTATTCCTATGTATTGGCTTGCATATCCAATGTAAAGCAGAGTTAGCGGGATAACTGAAGCTATAAAAAGTCCGAAGTATAAGCTTCCTATTTCTTCTTTTGCCATAGTAGGGTACATAGAAGTGTATCTTGGACATTTCAAAACCACAATCAAAAAGCAGATGCCTAGTATTAAGCAAATGTTTACGATGTTTGAACCCAAAACGTTTCCTATGGCGACGCCTACATTTTCTCTTGACACTGCAGCAAAAATGGCTACGCTGAGTTCAGGTAAGGATGTGGAAAATGCGACTAGTATGAATCCCACGGTGGTTTTTCCTATTCCTGTTATTTCCGCGACTCTGGCGGAGTTTGTGATTGTCCAGTCGCTGGCTTTGTCTAAAGCAACCAATGATACTATAAGAATTATGACATTAACCAGCAGTCCCTCGAACAAGGTAACCCGCTCCTTTTCTTAATTCCTAACTGATATCCGTTAAAAGTGTTTCCCACATTTTTAATCGAAACTAAACAGAAACTTGCACAAAACAAAAATCACGTAAACACTATAAATCTACTCATGTCTTCGTTCAAGATAGTGTTTCTTGGAACTGGCGGCGGAAGATTCGCAACAATCACGCAGAAAAGACGCACTGCAGGAATACGCATAATAAATGACAGTTTAAATTTGCATTTGGATCCTGGACCTGGGGCTCTTGTATACTCCATTAATGAAGGATTGGATCCGCAGAAGATTAACGCCGTTTTTGTTTCTCATTGCCATCCTGACCATTATACGGATGCTGAGGTTCTGATTGAGGCTATGACGCGGGGTATGACCCGAAAGCGAGGCGTGCTTGCCGCTGCTCGTAGCGTTTTGAATGGGAGCGATGTGTGTGAACCTTCAATATCGAAATATCATCAGCAAATGCCGGAGCAGAAAATTGTGACTTTGCCTGGCGTGAAATTTCAAGTTGGAGATGTTAATGTTTTAGTCACTGAAGCGCGGCATACTGATCCGGACGCTGTGGGTTTTAGGTTTGAAACTCAAGAGTTTGGTGACTTCGCGTATACAAGTGACACTGAATATTTTGAGGGTATAAGCAAATACTACGAGGATGTGAGACTTCTGTTACTGTGTGTCATGCGACCAGCGGGAAAACCTTGGAAGGGACACATGACAACAAACGATGCCATAAAGATAATTGAGAATACGCGTCCGGAGCAGGCGGTTTTAACGCATCTTGGAATGCAAATGATATTTAAGGGACCAGCGAACGAGGCAGGATTAATCAAAGAGAAGACAGGGGTTCCCACAGTTGCCGCTACAGATGGTATGCTGATAGATTTCGGTGAAGCAATAGCCATTCAAGCGTCTAGAAAAACGCAGCAGGGCTTAGACAGGTTTTTCTAAAGAATTTTTAACTAGAACCACTTGTATAATGGGCTGAAGGATGTAAAAGCAATGCGTGTCGTGCTGAGGATAGGCGGTTCGGTTGTTGCTTCTCCGTTGAATTCCGACTTAATCAGTAAATATGTGGGTTTATTGAACGATTTGCGTAAAAAGGGACATGAAGTGGCGGTTGTTGTTGGCGGCGGCACCTTAGCCCGAGAATTCATTAAAGCCGCAAAAGAATTGAGCTTGAATGAAAAGGCTCAAGACGAAGTTGCCATTTCCGTTTCGCGACTCTACGCGCAACTTTTCCTTAAAGCACTTGGAAAGTTAGGCTGCGAACATGTTCCCTTGACGGTTGAGGATGCTGTAGAATGCGTGCGTAAAGGGAAAATTGCGGTCATGGGAGGTTTGAAGCCTGGCATGACAACGGACACTGTTGCTGCTTTAATCGCCGAGAAAGCAGATGCTAGTTTGCTGGTTAAGGCTACTGACCAAGAGGGCGTTTATGATAAAGACCCGAGGAAATACGCAGACGCTGTTAAACTTGAGCGTTTAAAGTTTAAGGATTTGTCACATGTGCTTGCCGAGAATAAGCACAAAGCGGGTATACACCAGATTATTGACCCAGAAGCGATTAAAATTCTGGGACGTAAGAGAATTAGGATGATTGTTTTGAACGGCTTTAAACCCGAAAATGTTTTGGCCGCTGTTAATGGCGAGCATATTGGAACGTTAATAGAGTAAGCTGGTTGTTTGCGACAAGTTTAAATATCACTGTCGATATCGCTATCGATATCAATGGTGATAAATATATGCGTCCCTTTGGAAGACATTGGATGAAACACACAGCACTTGTTCCCAAGGGCTTCATACGTTATCAAGTTCTCGAACTATTAAGCGAAAAACCTATGTCTGGCTCAGAAATAATGGACGAAATTGAAAAGAGGACGGATGGGCGGTGGAGACCGAGCCCCGGTTCGATTTATCCGCTCTTGTCATGGTTGCAGGATAACGCTTACGTGAAAGAGTTGCCCGTTGAAGAAAATGGCATGAAACGTTACGCGCTTACTGATAAAGGCAAAAAACTTCTCGAGGAACAGCGGCAGATAAAGATGAAGTTCAGAAAAGAAGTGCGTTTTATGCCGCCGCCTTTCTTAGGCGCCTTGTGGTTCCGTATTCCTCCGGAAAAAACCATCCAACTGCGCAAGTCTATGCATAGAGTTTTTTCTGCCTTCTTCGAGCTTGGAAGCAATTTAGAGAAAAAGTTTTCTGAAAAAGCGTTGGAGGAAGTTCAGAAAATTTTGGATGAAACAGCAGAAAAAATTGAAGAGTTGAATAAAAAATTGGAGAGGAAATCCGATGAGTGAAAATGTAATCGAGACTGAAGGCTTGACGAAAGTTTTCAATAAGAGTTTAGTAGCTGTTGACCACGTGAGCTTCAGTGTGAAGCAAGGCGAAATTTTCGGTTTTTTGGGTCCTAATGGTGCTGGAAAAACAACGACGATTAACATGTTGATAACGATTTTGAAGCCTACCGAAGGCAAAGCATCAGTGTTAGGCTTTGATATTGTGAAACAGAACAATGAAGTTAGGAACGTGATTGGAGTTGTGCCGCAGGAATATACTGCTGACGAAGACTTAACCGGTTTAGAAAACATTCTCTTATGCGCTTACCTTTACGGGATTCCACGAGACATCGCAAAAGAACGAGCTATGGAACTGCTTAAGCTGGTGGAGTTAACCGAGTTTAAAGACAAGAAGGTTCAAACTTATTCTGGCGGGATGCGCCGCAGGCTCGAGCTTGCATGCGGATTAGTCAATAGACCAAAAGTGCTTTTTTTGGATGAGCCTACGTTAGGGTTGGATGTTCAAACTAGAGCTGCAACTTGGGACTACATTCGAAAGTTGAAGAAGGAGTATGGGATGACGCTTTTCATGACTACACATTATCTTGAGGAAGCAGATGCTCTTTGCGACCGTATTGCAATAATTGACCATGGAAAAATAGTTGTGATTGGCACGCCAGAAGAGCTTAAGCACAGCTTAGGTGGCGACATCATAACCTTAAGTATTAAGGAGAATGCGGATGTAAGCGAACTTATCCGCTCTGTGGAGCACGTGAAGGAAGTTAAGAATGAAGATGGCTCATACAGAATTAAGGTTGAATATGGCGAAATAACCGCCCCATTTATAATTGAAGCTCTGCGAAGTAGAGGATACACGGTAACGAAGCTTTCAATGACGGAACCAACATTGAACGAGGTTTACTTGGAATATACTGGCAGGTCAATGCGTGATACTGAAGAGTCTCGCGAAACTTTTAGGGCGCATAGAATGACCATGAGGAGGGCAAGAGCATGAGCAAACAGAATGAGCATCATCCGAAGAAACTTCATGGACTCTGGGCTTTGACTAACCGAGAACTTAAAAAATGGCTAAACGAGCCCGTAATACTTCTTATGGCCATACTTCAACCGATAATATGGATGGGTCTGTTCGGAAAGGCAATGAACTTGGGCAACATGTTCTCAAGCAGCAACTTCAATTTAAATATGCCAGACGTTACTTTTTATTACCCACCAATTGCTGGAAACATAACAATTCCCGGTTCAGTGCTCTCGCCGATTTTTCAAAACATGTTTAGCAATATGGGTCCAAGCGTGATGAAAAATATTTTCGGCGTTACGGATTACTTCAGCTACATGTCAGTGGGCATGATATCTTTCATCGTGTTGTTCACCACAATGTTCAGTGGCATGTCCATAGTCTGGGACAGACGCTTGGGGTTTTTAAACAAAGTACTCAGCACGCCTGTCTCGAGAGCAGCAATCATATTTTCAAAGGTTCTTAATGCGTCTTTGAGAGCAATGTTTCAAGCCACAATAATCCTAGTGCTCGCGGTAATATTTGGTTTGCAAGTCAGTTCAACCTTTACTCCACTAAACATACTCTTATTATACGCTGCAATATTCCTTCTTTGTCTAGGGTTGTCCTCCGTGTTTTTGGCGCTCGCTTTGCGGTCTACTAAATGGGAAACGCAGATGGCGATTGTGAACCTTATTAACTTGCCATTGATGTTTGCGAGCAACACGTTCTTTCCAATCTCTCAGATGCCAGACTGGATACAAGCAATAGCACGTGTGAATCCAATAAGCTACTTGACAGACGCTATTAGGCAACTAACAGTGTACGAATTAAACGCGACATCGTTGATGTTTGACTTTGCTTTTCTCGGCATCTTCGCAGTTGTGTTCTCCATAATCGGCATACTGCTCTCATGGAAGTATCTCACAAAGTAAAAGCTAAAGACAAAAATGGAGACTTAGCATGACAACAATTGTTGAAGCGGCTAACCTTAAAAAAACTTACATGCTGGGCAAGGTTCCAGTGGAAGCCCTTCGCGGTGTTAATCTAAAGGTTGAAAGCGGTGACTTCGTCGCTATTCTCGGGCCTTCTGGAAGCGGCAAATCAACACTGCTGAATTTGATAGGCGCTTTAGATAAGCCGACAGAAGGAAAATTGCTGATTGAAGGAGTGGATGTCTCAACGCTTAATGACAATCAATTGGCAGACCTTAGACGCCGCATAGGCTTTGTTTTTCAATTCTTTAATTTGATTCCTCGATTTACAGCGAGAGAAAACGTGGAGTTATCAATGTCTATAGTTGATGTAGGCAAAGCTGAAAGAAGAAAACGCGCGGAAGAGCTTCTTGAAATTGTGGGATTGAAGGAGCGAATGAATCATAAGCCAGCCGAGCTCAGCGGTGGCCAACAGCAGCGTGTGGCAATTGCACGCGCCTTAGCGAATAACCCCAGATTTTTGTTGTTGGACGAGCCGACTGGAAATATCGATTCTAAGGCTGCAAGCGAAATAATGGGACTAGTCAAGAGGCTCAATGAAGAGAAAGGCGTAACCATAATAATGGTCACACACGATCAGCGCTTAGCATCGCAAGCACAGAGAACACTGCAGATGTTTGATGGTTTAATAATTAATGAAAGGGTGAATCACAAATGAAAGCAAGCGACATTCTCTCCTACTCTTTCAGTGCAATAAGATTAAGGAAACTTCGGGCGGGTTTAACGACTCTAGGCGTCGTAATAGGCATCGCCGCCATAGTCGCCTTGCTTTCAATCACTCAAGGTTTACAGGAAACCATTACTACGCAGCTTCAGAGGGGATTTGCAACTGACACATTGATTGTTTCTGCTGGTGGAGGCGGGGTTTTCGGCGGTGGTGATTCTGGCTTTAAATTATTCATTAATGACACGCAAACAATTAATGAATTAGAAAATGTTGAATTGTCGATTGCGATAATTCAAAGAGCGGGCGCTATTAATTTTACCGCTGGGGCTCGAAATGTTACCATAGTAGGTGTTGACTTCGCTGAATATGCAAGCATTTACAGAACTACCTTCGCACCAGAAGAAGGAGGAAACATACCGAGTAACCCTGCAAATGACGCTATAGTAGTTGGCAAACGCGTAAGTGACCCGTGGAAAAATGGAACAATACTATGCAACGCAAATGACACAGCAACAATCGTCTGGCTTAACGCAACCGCACGCCCACCAAAATATGAAAACTACACTGGCAACGTCACAGCTGTTCTCCAAGAAATAGGAGGCTTCAGCATAGGCGGACCGTCAGACTTCAACGTTTACATTCCAATTTCTCAAGCTCAAAGCTTCTTTGGAACAGACGAATGCGATGTAATAATTGTAAAATTGACAAACGATGATAAGGATACAATTGAAAGTGTTTCCAAAGCCATAAAGGCTGCTCTCGGCGACCAAGTCTCAGTGACATCCGCCACGGCAGTGCTTAACACTCTTTCGAGCGTCTTTTCAATCATAGAGCTTTTCTTGGCTGGGATTGCCGCAATCTCGCTTCTAGTAGCCGGCATAGGCATAATGAACATTATGATTGTTTCGTTAATGGAGCGCACACGTGAAATAGGCATTCTCAAAGCGTTGGGCATGAAAAGTCGTACGGTACTTCTTATTTTCTTGGGCGAATCCATAATAATTGGCTTGTTAGGCGCAGTGATTGGCGTAGTGTCTGGCTGGGGCTTGGCGAATATAGTCGCATATGCCTTGAGTGGCGGAGGCTTCGGACTGAGAAATCAAGTCTCTCAAACCGGCAATTTTAACGCAATGTCAATTAACCCAGTTTTAACTCCAACCGTGACTATGCTTGCGTTAGCCTTCGGCGTAGGAGTCAGCGTAATCTTTGCGATTTATCCTGCGTGGCGCGCTTCAAAACTTAAACCCGTAGAAGCTTTAAGGTATGAGTAAGATAATTCTCTGAGCGTGTGAGGCTTCGGCTTTGGTGAAAAGGCTTTACCCTAAGCAACCAATCGTCGGCGTCGGCGCAATAATAATCTGTGATGGCAAAATTTTGCTTGAGAAAAGAAAGGGTGAGCCTGGAAGGGGAAAATGGAGTATTCCAGGCGGTTTGGTGGAGCTGGGCGAGAGCGTAGAAGCGACTGTTGTTAGAGAGGTTAAGGAAGAAACGGGTTTAGATGTTGAAAAGCCAGAACAAATCGACATTGTTGACAACATAACTAAAGATGCAAATGGAGAAATAAAATACCACTTTATAATACTTGATTATTTCGTGAAACTGAAAGGCGGAACGCTCACTGTTGGAAGCGACGCAGACGAATTACAATGGGTCTCGTTGAATGAAGTGGAAAAGTATGATTTGACAAAAACTTTTAGGGCGTTTTTCCAAAGAAATAAACAGAAACTGGAAAAACTTAATTCATGTGTTTAAGCTGTGGACATGTTTCAATTATTTTGAAGCTTTTCAAAAAATAGGGGAGTTTAAATGAAAGAAGTTGTTGATGGATTCACTACTTGATACCATGTTAATCTTTTTGTTTTCTTAAAATCTAACAAAGCTACTGTTAAAGCAAAGAAACCTAGAACTGCAGTTGCTGCCAAAATTAAGGGTGGGACTGAAGGAGAAAGGGGTGGAGCAGGAGGAGGTCCGCTTGGAATTTCTTTTCCGACAATCTCAATACTATAATTACCCTTATCATATTCAAAGTATAGCGAAGTGTGCGTTGCGTTTTCACTAGCGGTATAAGATATGGGCGTTCCATTCAACTTAATCGTCCACTCTGATGGAATGCTACACATTAAGACCGATTTTGGAACATTAACTTGGCAGAACCAAGCGCTCTCGCTCATAATATTAAAGCTTATTTCTTTGTCGCCCATGCTGAAGCTTGTGCCGAATACTCCCGAAACAGGCGATTGCTCAGCATTCTGTAACCCTTTTAGATTATTCACAATCTCCACCAAGTGATATGTTCCACTTAGAAAAACATTCAAGCTCTCTACAACCTCAAACTCGATATCTTCTAACTTTGAATTTAGCAATATTATATCAGTTAAGTGAAGCTCAGAAACACCTATTCCAATCGATTTAAAAGTCACGTACGCTAACTGTCCGCTTCCATTTACCCCTTGCACTGGTCCAAGAAGACAACAACCTCGGAAATACACTATGCCTAACATATTGTCCATGTCCTTATAATGTTCCACGAAAATAGTCGGAGCCATGCTTCCATTCCTTAGGAAATCGCCTTCGTAAAAGCCTGTGCACTCCAAAATGTTCGGATTAAATGTGATGCCCGCCTGCCATGCATAAAGGTCTACTACGTTAGATATGTTAATGTTCACAGTAAGGCTCTCATTGGGCTCGGTTGTTTGAATTATTAATGGGTCAGTGAAAATTGTCGTATTTGACGTCTCTTCTGCAGTGACCGTGCTTGTATGCGTCTGCGAAGAAATAACTAGAAAAATGCAGAGAATTAAAGCACATAATTTTTCCATCAACAGATTTGCCTTAACATGTCTTAACTTCTTTACCATTTTTCTCTCATTCCTATTCTTTTTAAATTTCTTTCAGAAATTTTAATCTACATATTCGAACGATTTTTCGCGGTTATCGAACGGTCATTTTTGAATGAGGGCAAACTTAACCATGTTTTAACTGTGTCGTACCAGAAAATTCCTGAAGCCAAGACTCCTGGAAGTAAAGCAAGTATAACAGTTGGTGTGATGAGATTCCAGAATATTGACATGTAGAGTAGGCACATTATGGTGGTTATAGTTGCGTAAATAAGTGGTTTAGGTAACAGGAAACCATGAATGACAAAGAAGCGATTGATTAATTCAACTTTTGCGCCGTATTTGATTTTGTAGTTTCCATATAAATCTTTGGTCAGAATGTCTTCTTGCACCAATTTTTCAAGATGGTAATGGGCAGAGCTTGAGCTTGAAAAACCTAAGGCCCTCTGTATCTCTCTGACGCCGCAGCTTCGTCTTTTCTTGAGAAGATATAAATACACAAGTAGTGTGCTTTTTGAAATTTCTTCATACTTCTTTTCGCTATCAGAAGACAATAGTGTACACCTTATTGTTGAACTGGGCCTCCTCAAAAATGTTATAGTGTATTAGTTTATTAAAACGATACTTTCGAACGGTCATTTGAAATGTTCGAACACGCAAAAAACTATGCAGATTAAGGCTTAAATATGCCGTGTTCAAGATTTTTTGCGGTTTATCCAGTAATATTTTCTGGTTAATGTTCTAGGTCCGATTCGAAATTGTAGATTTTACTGATTCAAATTGTCGCTTCATAATCCTTTATAATCACTTTTGTTAGCTGATTTTGGAAACAATAGAGAACTTAAGAGTTGGAGAGGACACCCATACCCAAAAATGCGCATCTGTGTCCTCTTTCACTCTTTTTAGGGAGACGAAAAGTTAAGTTTGTAATGTGCATTTTAGTCGGCGTTTTTGAAGAAAAGCCGTGTTTCTCCCATTGTTTTCACGTCTAAAGTCTTAACTTTGACGACCATTGGGAAATCTTTTACAACTTTTCCAAGCGTTAGGCAATAGTGTGGCGGCAAGTCTCTGGCGATGGATTTTACTGTTTCTGCGTCTACGCGTGCTGCTCGTGAAACCACTTCTAAGTCGTGCTCGTTTGTAAAGTTGAAGAGGAATATGTTGTCTGCTTGGCGGTAAATGTTTTCACGGATCGTGTCCGGCTGGTTTGTTATGAAGGTTGTAAATATTCCGAAGTGGCGCATGCGTGTGACGATGTCGTCCCAGTAGGTTTCGCGAAGGTAAAGATGTGCTTCTTCAGCGAATAGAAAAGCCGCTTTAAGTTTCCAGCTTGTGAGTAATTCTACGAGTTTTCCTAGGACGTATTCGACGACTATTTGGCGGTCGATTGTTGATGTGTTGCGAAGGTTTATTATAATGGCTCCGCCGTGTTCTTTGGCTTTGAATAGGCATTCTTCTAGTAGCGTGGTTCCGCCTGTTTCGTCTGTGAAGAAGCCCGAGTTAACCAGTGCGTGGTAGCGTGAGAAAAGAGCATCGCGAACATGTTGGTTGCAGTGCCAGTTGCGGATGGCTTCGCCGAGCTCATGCAATGTGAGCATGTCGCGTTCTTTGAGTGATTGCCATATGCGTCGGAATTCGCGGGCTGATGTGCCTGGCAAGTGAAGTGCGTGGATGAGTATACCTAGTAAGACTTGAAGGTTGAGTTGTTTTAGGGCTACTTTGAAGTTTTGTGCGGGTGTTAAGACGTGGATTTTGTCGTAGTAAGTGTTTCTTTTTCCGTCTGATGTCATGCCTAGACTGTGGTATTCACCGTTTAGGTCGAAAACGACAACCGTTGCTCCATAGCCAATTAGATTCAGCATTAAAAGTTTGCTTAAGTGAGATTTGCCTGTTTCTTTCTTGCCTGTTATAATGTTTAGTCTTCCGTCTAGTGATGAAGCGTCGATTGTTAATGGCGAGGCGTCTTTTGTGCTGCCCATGAGTATTGGGAGTTTTCCGTCAACTTTCGCTAGTTTAAGCAGTGTTGGGATTGGGAGTTTTTTTATTGTTGATTGTGAACGGGACGGGAGCCAGCTACTGCTTGGTGTTAGGGTTTCGCCTTCTATTGTTGCGCGGATTTTGCAGACGAGTAAGCTTGCGTCTTGAATGTATGTGATGTGTGGCGCGATTTCCAGCGGGTCGAAGTCTTCGCCTTGGATGAGTTCTCCGCCGTCTGGCAAACTACGCAATAGCTCTTCTAAAACGCCTGGGATGCTTGCGAATTGCATGTCGATTACTTGTGCGATTAGAGCTTTTCCGGCGTCTGCGTCTTCGACAAGCAAGTAGTCTCCTTTTTCAGCGGTTTCGTTTGGGAAGCTTAGGATTTGGAGGATGTTGCCTTCTTTTTTGTAGAGTTTCATGCGTTTAGGTCTCCTTTGCCGTATGGTCCGAAGAGTAGGCGGTGCATGTCTGGACGGTTTACTATTTTGAGGTTGTAGTGGCGTGTGGTGAAGTGTTGCATGGCTATGACTTCGTTAGCTGTGAAAGTGCAGAGTATATGGGCTAAGCGTAGTGTTTCTGGATAGCTTTGTTGGAGGTGGTCGTTTCCTAAGAGTTTTTGGACTGCTTCTATTTTTTGTTCATAGGCTATTTCTTTGTCTATGTCAAGTCTGAATGCGTAGTTTCCGTTTGTTAGTTTTGCCACGTAAACTTCGCCTAAGAGCACCGTTGGCGGTTTTGGTTTTAATCCGTAAGTTTCCAGCATGTATGGCGGTGTGTGTGGTGGTAGGGCGTCTGTTATTAGGTAGCCATTTGCTCTTAGGTTTGTCATTTTTGAGAAGGCTAGGACTGTGTTGTTTCGTTTTCTTGCATTGTCTAATGTTTCTTTCATTAGTTGCGTGGGCGTATCTGGAGTTCCTGCGGTTAGTGAACCGTCGAGTAGGATTAGGCTGTTTGTGAGGGTTTTTGTTAGTGTTGTTTGGAGCCATTTTTCGAGTAGGTTTGCGATGCGGTTTGGCATTTGTGTGAGGTTTAGTGGATACGCGTGTATTGTGTTGTTTGTGTTGAGGTAGGCGTTTGCGAGTGTTTGGTAGAGTTGGCGTTTGTTTTCTTCTGTTATGTGGAATAGGAATGGTCCTAAGCGTGTGTAGTGGTAGTGTTTGTTTTGTTTCCAGACTGCTGCTCCTCTGACGGCTGCGATTATGCCTGTTGGGGTTTCGCCGATTTTTATGTTTGAGGTGTCTACTGCTGCTATTGTTGTTTGTGTACGGTTTGGTTTTAGCGTGATGGGTTTTGGGTTTAGTTGTATTGTGTGGGTTTCTGTGTTGGGTTGTTGAATGGTTTGTTGATTTAGTTGAATGGTGTTGTTTTGGACGGTTTTTAGTGTGTGTAGGCTTAGTTGGATGAGGCGTTGGGGTAACATTGTGTCGGTGGTTGGGTGTGGAAAATTATATTTCTGTGTTGTTGTTATAGTGTGTTGTTGAATCACCTTGATTCACCAATACGCAATTGTTTGCGTAAGGTATATTTAAGTGTTGTGCATGAACAAGATGCACAATACAATAAGCAACAAGGTGGAAAATTGACAGAAACAAGCCAAAAACCACCAATACGCGTAAAAATGAAAATAGGCGACGTGGAATTCGAAATAGAATGCCAAGAAGACCAGTTGCAAGCGACAGTGGATAAAATCCTTTCCACCGTAACTGAGAAGCTGAAAGAGACATCGTTGATAAGCGAGCGGGTTCAAGCGCAACCGAGAGCAGAAACGTGCAAAACAGTCATTGAGAAACTCTGGAAGGAAGGATGGTTCTCAACGCCTAAAGGTCTAAGTGAAGTGCACAGTGAAATGGCAAAGCGTGGCTTTCATTACGACCGAACTGCGGTGGCTCATGCGTTGATAGACTTAGTAAAAGATGGAATACTAACAAGAGAAGGAAAACCACGCAGATATCAATATGCACAGAAAAGGCCGCCGTCATGATTTCATGATTATTTTTTGGTTTGTTTTTGTTTGCATTCTTGGGCTATGACCATTGTGGATGTTAGGATGATGCTTGGCACTTTTCTTATTTTTTCGGATAGGAAATCTTCTAGTGCGTGGAGTTCTGGAACGGCGACTCTTGCTATTAAGTCGTATTCGCCATAGACTACACTTGCTGTTGTGACTTCTTTTTATTTTTGCAATTTGTTGGCAGGCTTCTCTTTCTCTGCCTGAGGCGACTTTGAATAGGATGTAGGCTTCTACTGTCATGCTCCTTTCTTCCTCTATTGCTTTATTTTGTGGTTTGTGTTTATAAAACTTCAATGAATAGTTAAGGCATGGTGGTTGAGCGTGCGTGTGTTGTTTGTGTGTTCTGGTAACGCGCATAGAAGCCCCTTAGCGGAGGCTTTGTTACGGAAGTTTAAGCCTGATTGGACGGTGGATTCTGCTGGTGTGCATGTGGCTATTCCTATAGCTGAAGAGGTTAAAGAGTATTTGGCGATGGAAGGTGCGGAGCAATTTTTGAAGAGTAAGCCAGAAAGCCTAGGCAGTAAGCGGTTAATGGAGTATGATGTTATCGTAGCAATGGAAGATAGGCATAAAGATTACGTGTTGAGCTTATGTCCAGAATGCAAAGACAAGATAATAGTGTGGAACATCAAAGACCCATACGGCATGAACAAAGAAGAAGCATGGAAAACTTATGAGCAAATCAGAGAAAAAGTCATAGAACTAACCAAGACATAATAGAGCTTTTCATTCTTTTACGGTTTCATAATCCATTTTTTACTTGTGATTTTGTTTGGTGTTATTGTGATTATTCTTACTGCTTCTAGCTCTTTTTCTCTATTTCTTCCCGGCTTGCTCATACATGTGTCAAAGTTTTCTGGAACGCGGTATTTGTCTATTAGCTTTTGCAGGTAAGGTATCATCTTCTCTTTGTCGCTGATAATCTCTGCTTTGCCAAACAATATCACACTCTTGAACATGGACGCATTCGACAACGCTTCATCCACTTCAAAACACACATTCGCATTTCGCCTCAACGCATCCATCTTCAAACCCTTACTGCAAGTGTGAAAGAAAACCTTACCATTGGTATACCCAAAACCAACTGGCACAACATAAGGCGTCCCATCCTCAAGCACCACACCCAACCTGCCAACACGCGCACAACACAAAAACTGCTCAACCTCTGTCAAACTCATCTCCTCTGCACACATAAACGACACCAACCAACCACACAAAACTCCACACAAATAAAGCCTACGCAACAACACACGACTAAACACGTTAGAAGTCAAGGTTCAACCTATTTATAAGGGAGGGGCTATATTTCCACAACGCACATAATTTCTCCTATAAAAATTGGAAAAGCAAACTTGACAAGCAAAATAGTTTAAAAAAGAAAACATGGAAAACATAATAAGAAAATTCAATAATAAACAAAAAAGCCAGAAGGACAATAAAAAATGTTTGAAGATTACACATCAAAAACTCCAACCTCAAAAAAATTACATGAACGCGCCCAAAAAGTTCTCCCAGCAGGAGTTTCATACGGAATAAGATTTTTCGAACCATACCCATTCTACACCGCAAAAGCCAAAGGAAGCAAACTCTACGACGTAGACGGAAACGAATACGTCGACTTCTGGCTCGGACACACCGCACTCATACTCGGACACAGTCCACCCAAAATCATAAACGCAGTGAAAAAACAATTAGAAAACGGAACCCACTATGGAACATGCCACGAACTAGAAATCACACTCGCAGAACAAATCAAAAAAATGGTTCCCAACGCCCAAATGACCCGCTTCACAAACTCCGGAACAGAAGCAAACATGTACGCCACACGACTCGCACGAGCATACACGGGCAAAAAGAAAATCGCAAAATTCGAAGGAGGATGGCACGGAGGCTACGACGCACTTCACGTAGGCGTCAAACATCCCTTTGACATTCCAGAATCTGCCGGATTAACAGAAGGCGCAGTAAAAGACACCATTTGTTTACCCTTCAACGACCTAGAAGGAGCAAAGAAAAAACTGAAAGACACGGAAGTCGCAGCCATCATCATCGAACCAATATTAGGCGCAGGCGGAGGGATTCCCGCCGAAAAAGAGTTTTTGAAAGGACTAAGAGAATTCTGCAACGAAAAAAACATACTATTAATCTTTGACGAAGTAATCACCGGATTCCGCTTAGCTCCAGGTGGTGCCCAACAATATTACGGCGTAAAAGCAGACTTGACAGTTTTCGGAAAAATTCTCGGAGGAGGTTTCCCGGTTGGCGCTTTCTGTGGACCACACGAAATCATGGAAAGAATAGATTCACGCATTTACGAACGCCCACATTTCTCATTTCACGGCGGAACATTCACGGCAAACCCGATAACCATGACAGCTGGCTTAACCACATTAAAAATCTTGGAAGATGGCCTTTCAATAGATAAGCTGAACAAGTTGGGAAACAAGATACGAGAACAATTAAGAGCAATCTTTGAAGCGCATGGCGTTGACGTGCAAGTTGTCGGCGCAAGCTCACTGTTCAACATTCATTTCACGCGAGAAACCGTCAAAGATGCCACTGCAGTGTTCAAGGCTGACAGAAAAAAGCTTGTTGAGTATGATTTAAAACTGATAGCTAATGGAATTTTCTTCTTGCCAGCACACACGGGAGCCCTCAGCACAGCTCACTCAAAGGCAGACGTAGAGAAACTGTTTGCAGAAACGGAAAAATACGCAAAACAAAACAAAGCTGCCTAAAAATTCCATTAAATTCTGCCCTTTCGCATTTTAAGCATGTTTTCAGCCTTCTTAAGGTCAAGCAGAGTGTTAACATTAAAGAATGTTCTAAGTTCAGGGTCTAATTGCTGCAATACAAGCGTAGAAACAAAACGCACACCCTTCAGCTTATCCACCATAGAGCGAATATTCACTTCATCCATTCTCAACGCATTTTCAGCAGCTTCCAAAGCCATTCTAGTCTGATATACCGCATGCAAAGGCTCTATGTAACCATTCGGCCACCTCGGAATCACAGCCGACCTATTCACACACAACTCAAAAAGAAGAGAAAGAACATCTTTAGAAAGAAAAGGCATATCACATGGAAGAAGAAGAGAAAAATCTCCAGACGCCACTTTAAAACCTGATTTCGTGCCCACAAGCGGTCCATGCAATTCTCCATCGTCAACAACAACTTTCACACTCGAATCGAGAAGTTTTTTGTAGCTATCGGCTTGCAAACCAGAGCTAACAACAACTATCCGTTCTTCAATAACAGAAGAAACAGCATCCAAGACATGCTCCACAAGAGGTTTGCCTGCTAACTGCAGCAATCCCTTATCTTGTCCAAGCCTGCTTGAGAACCCGCCTGCGAGAATAATTGCTGACCTATTCAAAGGCTAGTCTCCAGTTTCTAATTGAATGATGCTTATCAAGATTTTGTTAGCGACCTTACTGCTTCAGCGATAATGAACAAACCAATCAACACTATAATTGTCTCAAGCAATGGCAATTTATATCCCATTAACCCTGCTCCACCAAAAGCAAACGCTATTATCCCGATAAACAAGCTGAACTTGCTCAAGCCCATTTCCATACTTGTTCTCGCGATATTAAGCCCTATCAAAATCAAACCTGCCCCTAAAGCCACATAAGGCACAATATCTATAACATAATAGTTTGTCAGCGCCCAGCTTATACCAATGAGGACGAAAAACAAACCCCACGCCAGCGCTGTTAAAGCTACGTTCTTGTTCAAGCTTAAACACCCCATCAAATGTTAACATGCAAAGCGGATATAAAATTATCGTGTTTTGTGTTGAATGTATGATAATAAATAAGTTCGGTGTATGAAATATTACGAGAACGGAATACAGTATATTACCAAACACAGAACTAATATATCCACCGAGAAGGGAGAAAACAATGAACTCCGAAATCAAAGAACTAAACCGTCTAATATGCAAACAATGCGAGGAAAAAGAATACGAAAAGTGCAAAACCTGCAAAATCTACCAATTAGTGAATAAAATAGCAGGACAATGAACACTTAAGGCATTTTATCTATTTTACTTGCTATTTCTTCCAAGATTTTCGTGAATGGATGTTCTGGTTTCTCTTGAGCAAAAATGATGTTTCCTTCCCCTTTTAAAATGTCACAGAAACAAGGAATAACTCCTAACAGAGGAACCATATACAAATCTTTAACCTTAGCTTGCATCGCCTCTTTTCCAGACTTTGAGACAACATCCTGCAAAACCTTATTCAGCACAATTTCCGTCTTCTTCTCGAATAAATCGTAAAGTTCCCGCAACATGCGTCGAGTGCCATCAACATCAGACCTGTCAAAGGTTGTCGCTACAAGTACAATATCAGCGCCTACAATAGCATTTATAGAAGAGTACTGCAAGCCAGGACTTGTGTCAAAAATTAGATAGTCAAAGCCTTTATCATTTAAAAGAGAAGTTCTAAGAGATAATAGTCTTCCTAAAGCGCGCATTTCCCACTTCCTATCTTTCGCGGTCATGTCTCTGATTGCTTCTGTTGTTGGATTAGCGAATCCTACAAAAAGCTTGCCGCCATTGTGAATTCTGTCGCTTAAGTCCACCAAGACTTTGTCGATTTCACATGTTCCATTCAAATAATCGTTTAACCAATGTTCCGCCTTTTCAATCTTCAAGAGCGTGGCAAGGCTTGGAGCTCGAAAGTCAAGGTCAAACAGGCAAACTTTCTTTCCAAGCTTAACGAATGTTGCGGCCAAATTAACTGAAAGAAGAGTTTTCCCCGTTCCACCTTTATAGGAATGAACCGCAATTATCTTGCCCAATGCTTACCCTCCTTGACTTTCTCTATCCACGTAGAAATACGCCTTTCGTCCTTTCCTTTCTTTCTTCAAGTACCCCATAATGACAAGCTGGTTAAGATACGCGCTTTCCACAGCTCTAGCTCTGTGCGTTTGTTGAGCTATCTCATCGGCTGTGGCACGTCCGAGCCTGCAAACGGTCATGGCTGTTTTTCTTAAGTGATCTGGCATGGAAAGTAAGGTCATAACGTCTAAGGGTGTTTCTGGAAGGGGTTGAATGTCCTTTCTGCCATGTTTTTGCAATTCAATCATAACTTCCATTTTCTCGTTTAACCTTTCCAGATTTTCCCTGATTTTCTCAAGTACCTGTAAAGGTTTTTTCCCAAGAGATTCCTGTTTAGCCACGCTGGTTCCCCTATGTGTTTTACACGTGTACAATAGTTTAGAGCATAAAGCGTTTATTAAGTCTTGCGAAACATCCATAATGATTCTTAAAGTAAACGTCCACTACTTACACTAAATGCCAAATTTTCTCCGCAATTCTCCTGAGATGTATAGGTGTATTGTAATACTGCCTAAAAATAATATATCCATCCACCTCTCATGAATTCAGAAATAAACAAACATCACCCTTTTTGGACAATTACCTACCAGCTCTCTAGAGCAAGTTTTCCTACCGACTATTCTTCCCATCAAAATAGGACCGACCGTTCAACCTATTTTTAGAGAGGCTATACCGTCCACAAAACGCAAAACCACACTAAACTACCCATTCACATTCAACTTCTAACATAAAGGTTCAACCATATTACATGCAGACAAAACTGTGAAAGATGTGAAATACAAATATAAAAATGAAAGAAAAGAAATTTTATGGTCATGTTGGGTGAAGGCTTAAGCCGTACTGGACTGTTGTGCAGGCTGCGAATTGTTGCTCGTCAAGCGTAAAAGCCCAAACCCCAGCGGTCAAATACATAGAGGGGTCAGGATTAAACTCTTCAGGTGAAACACTGAATAACATTGCCACAGGTTTTGTAGTAGCGGTCACAGCCACATAAACCTCTTAACAGTTAAAACATGGGTTGTCTTATTCTATGAAATTTATGCAATAACAGAAATCGATACCTTTCCGAAAGGAGAAAGTCAATGGACAATCCACTAAAGTCCAGCCTGCATTTGAACCTATTTATAAGAGAGAGACTAAGTGTTTTCACATAACAAAACGTAAGCGGTTTCTAGTCGTATCTTTTTAATTTCATCATTTTTCTGAAACTTTTAAGGTCTTGCGCTACGTTTCTGAGGAAATGTAGTTCTTCCATTGTCTTTTCGAATTTTAAGAATTCTTCGCGAATTTTTCGTATTACACGTTCGTTTTCGCTCATTAGCTTATTCGCCTTAACGTTTTTGTGGAGGGCTTTCATTGTTTGTCGGCAAGTCCAACCAGCCACTTTCCGTCATCGAGGAGAAAGGAGAAGGCTTCGAAAAACGGAAAAACCGATTCTCGGCTGATTGTGGCTTAGCCTTCAACCTTAGCCCTCCAATTGCATCGTAAGACTTAAGACACAAGCCAGCTATAAAAAGATTACTGAATAAAAAGAACATACAAACATGAACGCATAACTCAGCCGATAGCCAAAATACCTTCCAAAATCTTCTTTTCCGGTACATCCAACTGTTTCGCAAGCCACGTCTTCAAAAGAGAAGTATACTTCGGAAGCTCACCACTGTATGTTATTATCTGCCCATTCTTCAAAGCATCTGCCTGAAAACTCTTCTCAGCTTCGCGATATAGGAAAGACAAGGTTTCAGCTTGGTAAGCGAGCGTCAAGAAATCTTCCCACTGCTTGCAGCGCAGAATAACTGGCGGACCACGGGTTTCTCTGGCTTGGCGTGTTTCGGTTTTTTGTTCTTGAGGTGCTTGGATTGGCAGTTGGGGCGTCTCATGCGTGGTTGATAGGTAAGTGATTAAGTTTGCAATTTCATTCTGTAGAGTGGTTAATCTTTCTTCAACCTTCTCTATCTTTCCACTAAACTCGCCCGCAGTGCCCAGTTTTTCAGCTATGTTGCCCAGCTCGCTTATCAAGCGGTCCAAGTCTTTCTCGTGTTCCTTCAGAACATTGACTATAAAGTCCAGTGCTTCTAAGGCTTCGTCTTTCGATGGAGCTTTTCTAGACATCGCTCTTTCTCCCTTTTCTTCAACCTATAATGTCCATTCTTTATAAATAAACGTAGCGAATCCTCAAAACTTATCCATAGGAAGACGTATCCATACTTATTAAGAATAAAGTGCATGATGCTTGGCGTTAGGCATGGTCTTTTTCCATGGTCTTATTCAAGCGGATATTGTTTCCATTTTCGTTTTTTGAATAGCTTTTTTCCGTTCATATCAATAGCATGTGCAAAAAACATTTTTAAAACAATTTTTGGGGTTAGCTATGCTTTCGCTGGTTGATGTCATGTTGTTTTTGTTGAAAACGAGAAAGAAAAAAATGGAATATGCGCGTGGAGACTATTGGGTGGGAGGCTTTGGCGGAGGCGGTGTTTTCTTTCGAATCATCAATGCTATTGTGGCTATGCCGAGGACTATGGCGATTATTATTGCTCCAAGAAGGGCGTATGTCATCATGTCAAGTTTCTGTGTTAAACCATTTATTTTATCGGTTAGGTCTGAGTTTTGTTGCTGCAATTCTTGATAGAGTGGGTCTTCAGTCGTTGGAACATTAACCGTAACGGTGGCTACTGCTTCGTTTGACCATGCTCCAGAATTGTCTTTTACGCTAAAGTAGATTGTGTGGGTTCCCTTTGACAAGGTTGAAGTTTTGAACGTTGCAGTATTGCCAATCACCCCATCAATAGAGGACCTCCACTCGTAGGCAACAATTGAACCGTCGGAATCTGTGCCGTGCCCAGTGAATGTTATGTTTTCTCCAGTAACTATTGGATTTGGCGTTATAGAGTCAATGTAGGCTGTGGGTTTCACGTTTTCAGGTAGTATAATGGTTGCTTCTTCATTTGCTTGAAGGTAAGCGCCATTGCATCCGCCTATCGCGTAGATTTTTCCGTTTTTGCCTACAGCAGCGCCTAGTTCTTTTCTCCGTGTTGGCAGGTAAGACTCTTGCCAGGTTGGCGTGCTCCATGTGTCAGTTTTTGGGTCGTAAACTTCAACGCTGTCATAGAATGGTGCCTCATTATTACTATAGTCAGCTCCTCCACCTATGATGTAGATTCTGTTGTCTGGTCCTAAAGCTACTCCAAATTCCAGTTTAGGTTTAGGCATTGCTGCTTTTTTAACCCATGTTCCAGTAGATGGATTATAAGCTTCTACAACAGATAGCGCGGTTCCATTGTATCCTCCAAAAGCGTATATTAATCCGTCTGGACCTTTCACGACGCCTAGTTCACTTCTTCCTGTGGGCATCTGAGTGCCGTTGGTCCACGTGTCAGTGGAAGGGTCATATATCTGCGTGAGGTTGCTGTAATATAGTCCAACATTGTATGATTCACCGCCAATCACATAGATTTTGCCATCGTTGCCTGTTGTAGCTCCGGCCATCCAAGCTCTGATAGGTATATCTGCTTTGGCTGTCCACGAGTTTGAGGTGGTATTGTAGGCTTGAACTGCGGCTATTTCATCACTGTCATCCCATCCACTGATTACATAAATTATTCCGTCGAGTCCTTTGGCAACTGCTGCTCCTCTAACTGCAATGGGCATCGGCGCTCGATTGCGCCATGTCTCTGTTACCGGGTCATACGCTTGAACAACATTCAATACAGAGCCACCAGCCCATCCGCCCATGACGTAAATTAGTCCATCATCTCCAGCTATTACCGCTGCTTGTGATCTTGCGGTTGGCATGTTGGTCTTTATTCTCCAGGATGGAGATGGCATTGTTTCTGCAAATCCTCGATTAAATGGAACTAACCCAAGCATTAGAAGGCCGATAAGTATTCCAATACAAACAATCGGGTTTTTCAATTTCAAGCTGTCTAACTCCTTTTTTCAAAGCGTATGATATCTGATGAATCCTTTATAATTTTTTGGCAGTTCATAGATGCGAAAGCGCACGTATCCAAAATCGTTCTTTTGTTTTTTAAGCGTATTTTGACGCTTTCTCTCAAAAGCAAGATGTCAAACTTGTCTGGCATAAATTTCAAAAGTTGCTCTATTTTTGGCGAAAACGTGCGGGCAGATTTAAATTTGAAAAGGTGTTACATGATTTTCATGGAGCTCTACGAGAGGATTAAAATAGCGGTTTTCAAAAGAGTAGGATACCCACGGAGAGAGTTTCATGCAAAAAACATTACACTTCTCTGAAAAGGATGAAGTAGTCAAGTTTATAACCGAAAACAGCATCAAAATAGTAAATTTGTGCCACATTCCCGAAGATGGACGATTAAAAACTTTAAGTTTTTCAGCGAATGACTCTAACAGAATTTATAAAATTTTGGAGTTCGGCGAAAGAGTTGATGGTTCAAACCTTTTCTCTTTTATCGAGCCTGGAAAAAGTGATATTTACATTGTGCCAAGACTTGGCAAAACATTTTTGAATCCTTTTTCGCCTGCGCCCACTTTGAATATTCTCTGTGACTATTTGGATGAGCATGGTAAACCTTTGGATGTTGCCCCCAAAAACGTTTTGGCTAGGGCAGAAGAAAAATTGTATTCTTCAAGCGGTGTTACCTTGAAGGTTCTGGCTGAGCTAGAGTTTTACGCAATTTCCAAGTCAGAAGGCGATATACTTTTTCCAGGAGCGGCGGACAAAAATTATCATGAGTCTGCGCCTTTCGCGAAATTTGAAAGTCTAAGAAACGAGATTCTAGTTACGCTGGCTAACATTGGAATTGGCACGAAATATGGTCACAGCGAAGTTGGTTGGATGCTGAGTAAGGATAACATGCTCATGGAACAGCAAGAAATAGAATTTTTGCCACAGAATCTAACGGACATGGCTGAATCAATCGCGATTGCAAAATGGGTAATCCGGAATACATGCGCGAAATATGGTGTCTCTGCTTCATTTTCGCCGAAAATAGCTTTGGAACATGCCGGAAACGGATTGCACATTCACTTGTGCGGGTTTAAAAATGGAGAAAACATAGTTGCGAATCCAAACGGAACTTTAAGCGCAGACGCATTAAAAATGATTGGCGGAATACTGAAGTTTGCGCCAAGTCTTTCGGCTTTTGGAAATCCAACACCAGTATCATACTTACGTTTTGTCGCACGCAAAGAATCACCAATGAACATTTGCTGGAGCGCCCGCAACCGCCTCGCTTTAATTCGCATTCCATTGTGGTGGAGCTTCAAAAAAGGAAGCGTAGAAAAAGGTAACTGTCGAGAAACATTAGAGTACCGAGCACCAGACCCATTTGCAAACGCTTACTTGCTTTTTGCTGGAGTAGCAGTTGCAGTTAACTATGGACTGGAAAAATCCGAAGAAGTGTTGAAAATTGCTGAGACCTTGCACGTTGAAGCAGTAGGCAGCAAAAGAAAAAGGCTCAAAGTCTTGCCACGCTCATGCAATGAATCCGCCAAGCACCTACAAAAGGATAGACGCTTTTATGAAGCAAACGGCGTTTTTCCAAAAAAACTAGTCGACAAGACAATAGAAAAACTGAGAGCTTACAAGGACAAAGATTTATGGAAAAACTTAGCAGACAAACCAGGCAAAATCGAGAACATGCTAAAGCAGTATCTGCATTACGGTTGAGAAACACTTATAGCATATCCAAAAATGTTACTCTAACACGGGCGGGTAGATCAGCCTGGTATGATCGCCACGTTGGCATCGTGGAGGCCGCGGGTTCGAATCCCGCCCCGTCCACCAGATACAGCATTGGCACACCAGTCCTTTTATGAACGGTTTTTTAAACTTCCTTTCTGAAGTATAAAAAAGCTAAGTCTAAAGTTTTGTGAAACAAGAACAAAGGGTAAGTCACTTATGCTTGACTCTTCTTTTTGTCCTCGGTTTTAGCTTTAACTTTCTTACAACATCCACTTGTTCTGCTGGAAAATAGTATGGCAGGGTATTGTATGAGCTTGGAGGCATATTCCTCTTAAACTTCTTTTTTGGCATAAACTCCAAAGATGTTAATGGAAGAGTTCTGCTTAAATTTTCGCGTGCGAAAATTACCTTGAAAGCTTGTAGAAAATAAACGCAATGTCAAGCATGCAAATCGTATATAACCACCCAAAAGGACGAACCAAAACTCAATTCCCCAGTATAGGCTTACTTGCCAAAACCATGTTAAAGTTAAAATCGCTATAATGATAAGGATAGCCCCACTCAATAGGGCAAGTTTTGGGTATGGAAGAGATTTCCTAACTTCCAAAAGAGTAGCTCCCCAAACTAACATTCCAATATTCAGAATTGCCAAAAAGTTAGCAGTCATCCAAATATAGCTTCTCAAAAGGTAAAAGCTGGCAATTGAATAACACATCACTGCGAAGCCAGCAAGATGTAAAAAGCCACATAATAAGGCTATTACTGAGTTATACCTAATTCTTAATCCAAAGCAAGCAAAACTGCCAAGTAAGAATGAGGCTAAGAAAAAACCGTAAACAATAATGGAGTAAACTCCTGATTGAAAGAATATTCCGCTGATGGCACTTGAATAGCCATAACCAAGCCGATAACTAATCAAATTCAAAAGTACAAGTAAAAACCAAGTGAACCAGCCTAAGAAACCCGCAACACAGCCGATAAAGCCAACTCGAAAGAAAATCACACTTTTCGTATCCTTAGAGGACAATTTGAGACACACTATCAACTTGTATGTTCAACTATCTAGATAAACGTTTGCGGAAGCGCGCGGAATGTTTTAGATATATCAATTTCATTTTGCAGATTAAGAGAGCGCTTTGGAAGCTACACTTTCAAATATGCTTTATCTTAAATCCATTTAAGCCTCTCCAAGCCTTTCCACATATTCTCCGGGACGCCTAACTCTCGCATCTCAGAAGTCACATTACAGTTCCATAAACGCATAAAAACGTTAGAAGTCAAGGTTCAACCTATTTATAAGGGGGGCTATAACTTTCGCAGAGCACAAAAGAAAAGACAGTAAATAGGCATATCGTAATCGCTTATTGCTTATTTTTCTCTTCCTTTGCAATTAACCGCTTTAGCTTCTTCTCCATCTTTAACTCGTAAACATGCTCTTTTGGCGGTGCAGGCAAACTTCTTCTCTTAAAAAGCAAGTTAGGAGCAACAATGCGCCTTTCGCCGGTTTTAACTTCCACTTTTTCGCCGTAAACCTTATCCTCAAAAGGTTCTAAAGCTTCCACAATCCAGTTTCCTCGACTTTCCGCCAAAATCTTAACCTTATACTTTCCCTTGTAATATCGAACTTCACTCATACGATTCGTCGCCCCTTTTTTCTCAGTGTCAATTATCTACTTGACAAGTTTCATTGGTTTACCACAACAAACCAGCGTGCCCTTTCCGGCTTCCAAAACCTTGAGTTTATTACCACATATTTCACAGAGAAAAACCTCTCCAACCTTAGTCATTCATGTTTCACCTCGCACACAACACCTATTGTTCCTTTAAGTATTTATTTTCTAACACAACTAACAAACGCGAATAAGCGTAGGAAAAACAGTCACAAAACATATTAGCTCTCTAAATAACATGATTATCATGAACTCATTAGGCCCAAGAGTAGCAGCAACAGTTATAATCGGTGTAGGTTGGCTGGCCTTCATAGTGCTTTATCTCGCATTCTTCGCTGGCAGTTTCGACTTCTGGCAAAAACTAGCAATACTAATCGCTTCAGGAGCCATTGCATGCGGCATAGTAGCGCTCATGTGGATAAAATGGATGCTCAAATGACACACGCCAAAAGTCAAACCCTATACACAAATGAATAGGCTAAGTGCTGAGAGTTTATGAAGACAACATTTGAGCCATAATACTTGCAGAAATGCTTAAGCTTGAAGCACCCTTCTCAGCGCAGCTCTTATTCTCTCTATAATCTCATCATGCTCAATCATTATTCGCTGTGTTTCAGGCTTAGCTTCCACTGTAACGCTTACACGCCTATTATAGTCTTCAACACTCTTATTCGTTGCTGCAATAACCTCTTTCACCCAACTTATCTTCTCCTCCATGTCTTCAGGAGTCGCAACAAGCCTTAACGTGTCACCGATTAAGAAAAGCTTTCTATCCCAAAGATGCCTACTCGTCCGCCATTCTCTTTCGAAAATGTCTTGCCAAACGTGATCTGGTTCTGAGTCCAGAGGAAGGTCAACGACATATGCGTTTGGAAAGTAATGATCTTTTCTAATGGTGATATTTTCGATTTTTAATGGTTCTTTAAGGTTGACTTCTTTAACGTTCACCATTACGATTTCACTCTGTTTAATATTAATGATGCCTAGTTCACTTAAATCTTACCCAAAAAACAAAACAAGAAAATTTAAGGCGAAAAAGACAAAATTCTCTCAAAAATATCCGCTTTTGACAATCTAACCGCTAAGAAAGAGGCAAATTAAACTCGAAGTTAAAAATTATTCAGCAAATCTTATATACATAGATAAAAGATGCTAATAGAAAAGAGGGAAAAATTTGAAACCAAACTACATCGGCATCATCGCTGGAATACTAGCATTCATCAGCATAGCACTACCATGGTGGACAGTATCATACAGCGGAGCAGGAATTTCTCTATCATCCGACTTATACCTATACAATGTCGGAACAGTCTCAGGACTTACACTTGAAGCATGGTTCGTTTGGGCTGCTCTTGCTCTCATTATCATAGGCGGAATACTAGCAATAGTCGGCAGTATAATAGCAAAGGGAAAAACTATTCTACTTGGTGGCGGAATCCTTGCGTTGCTTTCAATAATAATTTTTGCAGTCGGCTTGCAAATGGAACTTTCACGACTAGGTGCACCATTCGGCTTGTTTTCTAGTTTTTCAGAAACCCTTGGAGAAATCACAGTGACTTACTCAACCTATCTGTCTTATGGATTCTGGATTGCTTTGGTCGCTGCAATAATAGCCTTTGTCTCCTTCATGAAATATCCCACAGAAGCTGCAGCGCCACCTAGTTAAAAACAAAATTCCCCTTTTTCTTATTTAACCAGTGTATATAAGAAGTTTTTAGTTTGTGCTTGTTAGCATTTGTGATTTTTTAAGGTATAGATAAACGATTGATATGGCTGGAACAATTAAGCCGATAGCTGCAGTGTATTGGATTGTTAACCCCCAAATGTCAAAGGCTATAGTTGCGATGCTAACCATAATTATAGCCCAAAATCCCCATTTCTGTTTTGCCAAGAGACCGAAAGCAGCAATAAGCCCGCATATGCCTAAGAATAGAAACATCACAAACAATATCTGAGATGTTGTAGGAGAAATGGGCACGTCTAAAAACTTACCCATTCCTTCTGGCATTCCGGCGAATGCAAAATAGAGTCTGCCGATAGATTGAAGCAGCCACAGCGCACTTACCATAATGGTTCCTCGAGTTGGCAACCTTGAACCTTCAACTTTCTCCTTACCCATGCTCCATCATCCACCTAGCTTAAGCTGAGCCGATATTTTTCGTCCAAACTCTCTGCATTTAGGCAACTCGCCTTCCACAATTGGGCCCTTCATTCCCTGAACTTTTATTGATAAACCAGAAATTATCTGCTTTAATCCTGGCGCTTTTTCGTTTATTTGTTTCTCCATTTTCTTCACGGCTTTCTCAAAGTCTCCTCCCAAATACGTATCAAAAACAGCGAACTTTTTCCCTTGCAGCTGTAACTCGCCAAGCTTATCAATAAAGCCCTTTATGCCTCTTGTTGGTCCGCCAAAGTGGTTGGGGGAACCAATCAGAACAACATCATATGTTGGCACTTCTTTAAGGTCAACTTCTTTGAGTTCTCTAACTGCAACGTTTATTTTTTCAATCTCGTTCATGCCCTCAACAATTGCTTCTGCTACACGCTTAGTATTGCCATACTTCGACTCATAAACAACAAGCACTTTTACCATTACAACACCTACTATTACATCAATCACATGAGCTTTAAGATTTATGCACTCTCAACACAAAAACTCAGAAGACAAAAACTTGAAACTGAAACCAAAAGCTGCCTGCAATTTGAAGTCAATTTTTTGCTATTCTACGCTTACAAACGAGCGAGAATTAAGCGAATTTAACTTGGCGGAAATGGTGCGGGGGGCTAGGTTTATACTGTCGTTTAAAACTGTCAAATTCGTTCAAACGTATGCTGAACTAGCTAGTACACCGCGTCTAGGTCGAGTTTGTATCAGCGACAAGTGAAGACATCTCCCGTTATCCACTTTAACATAGATATCTCCAAGAATAACGTAGCGAACAGACGCTTTTAAAGAAAGATTCTTCTATTGTCAATTAAAGATTAGTGAGTGCAATAAAAGAAAAAGAGGGAACTATTTCTTTAGTTCCACAACTAAGAGGTCAACATCGGTTTTTCCTATGTTCTCGACTTCGTGAGATTGGGCTTTGAAGAAGATTGCTTGACCAGCCTTGAGGTCGAAGACGTTCGCTTTTCCCGAAGTTGTGATTTTCAATTTGCCGCCTTTGAGAACATATACTACATGGTCAGGATGGCTGTGCATTGGTGCTTTGTCGCTTGGTTTAAACAGCGTGTCAACAACTCGCACTCGTTCGTTTTCCATAATCACCTTGCTTTCCATATTTTCACTTCTATTAGACAAGTTCTCTCTGTTCAGCTATAACTTTTCCGCACTTGCCTTGAATTTGGTTGGTTGGGGTAAAGTTTTATGCACACAAGGGCTAAGTTTTATCCCACACAGCAAATCATAGATGCTTTGAAACTATAACGTTAGATTCCTAGAGGTTGACAGTTTAAACGCTCAAGCGAGATTTAGTGCGGGGGGTGGGATTTGAACCCACGAACCCCTACGGGATAGGCTCCTGAAGCCTACGCCTTTGGCCATGCTCGGCGACCCCCGCCTGCAAATGAAATGTTATATGAAAAGGTTTAAGAGTTACTATAGGCTTTTGCTAGAAACGGTGAAGTGTAGATGCCTACGCATGGTTCGCTTTCAAAGGCTGGAAAAGTTAGGTCTCAAACTCCAAAGATTCAGCCTACGCCAAAGAAAAGCCCCAGCCCACGCTTTAGAAACAAGCGCAATTATGAGAAAAGACTGATTTTGCAGAGAAAACCTGGACAAAACTGGGTTTAAACAATAGTTGAATTTCTATCCCCCTAAGACATTAGAACACGTGTCTCAACCTATTTATAAGGGAGGGGCTATAACCTCCGCACAGCACAAAAAAATAGACAAATAATTCTTGGTAGCGAGAAAGAACTAAACTTTTATTCGCTTTTCTAAACATACTTTGAAGCATGCTGAAAGCTACGCTTGCAATTTTAAACGCTAAGATTATCACGTTAAACCAGAAACAGCCACACGCCGAAGCAGTAGCCATTCACAACAGAAAAATTGCTGCTGTAGGTTCAAACAAAGAAATTCGCAGATACATAGGCAACAAAACAGAAGTAATCGACGCAAAAAACAAAACAATCATTCCAGGACTCGTTGACTGCCATGTACACATGACAAGCTTCGGACAGTTCCTGCAAACCTTAGACCTTCGTGATGTGCAATCTATAAAAGTGATGCAGCAGAAACTCAAAGACTATGCCGATAAGAACGCAGAGAAAAGTTGGATCTTGGGTGGCAGATGGGACCAAGAAAAATTCGTTGAAAAACGCTTTCCAACACGCTGGGATTTAGACGCTGCAGTTGCAGACAAGCCTGTCTTTTTAACACGCATTTGTGGTCATATTGCAGTTGCCAACACTAAGGCTTTGCAGTTGGCTGGAATAACTAAGGAAACTGTTGTTGAAGGCGGAAAAATAGACTTAGACGAAGCTGTTGGAGAACTTAATGGGATATTGCGTGAAAATGCAATGGACCTTGTCTGGAGAACCATTCCAAAACCAAGCCCAAAGCAACTTGAAGAAGCATGCATTATGGCATGCAAAAGGGCTGTCGAAGCTGGACTTACAGGTGCTCATTGGCTTCTAAATTCTGCCGAAGAAATGCGCATAATACAAAGGCTGTATGCTGAAGGAAAACTGCCTCTAAGAGTTTATTTGGGCTTTCCAGTAGACCTTTTAGACGAAATAATCAGTTTAGGCTTGCTCTCAGGCTTTGGAAATGACATGGTTAAAATAGGATTTGTAAAACTCTTCGCTGATGGCTCTTTGGGCGCACGAACTGCCGCTTTAAAGCAGCCTTATGCTGACAAGCCTGAAACGTGTGGCATTATGCTTTATTCGCAGAGGAAACTGAACCAGCTTGTTTTGAAAGCACACAAGGCTGGTTTGCAGTTGGCTGTTCACGCAATTGGTGATTGTGCTGTGGAAGCAGTTTTGAAGGCTTATGAAAAAGCTTTGCGTGCGTTTCCGCGTGCGAATCATAGGCATAGGATTGAGCATTGTTCGGTTCTTAATCCAAAACTGATTAGGCGCATGAAACGTTTGGGTTTAATAGCCTCTGTGCAGCCGCATTTTGTTGTTTCGGACTTTTGGGTTGTTGACCGCGTTGGCAACGTTAGAGCACGTTGGGTTTACCCGTTAAAGACGTTGATGAAAGAAGGATTAACTGTAGTTGCTGGTTCGGATTGTCCTGTGGAACCTATTAGTCCGTTGTTGGGGGTTTGGGCTGCTGTTGCTAGGAAGAGTTTTCCGGAAGAAAAGCTTAGTGTGGAGGAAGCGTTAAGAGTTTACACGGTGAATGCAGCTTTTGCTTCTTTTGACGAGGATAAAAGAGGGTTAATTGCGGTTGGGAAGTTTGCGGATTTGGTTGTTTTGTCTGATGATTTGTTTGATATTTCGCCTGAGGAGATTAGGAATGTGAAGGTGGAAATGGTGATTGTTAGTGGAAAGGTGGTTTACGCGCGAAAGTAGCTTGCATGTTTAGTGTGGTTTATTTGTTTCTTTTATGCATTTTAGTTTGGTTGTTGCGGGTTTGAGCGCGAACAAAGTCTTGAGGGAACTTGTTGACACCTTGATGCAGATGCCAAAGGTTACTAGTGGTGATGTTAATAGGGTTAAGATGCAAGTTGCTGCGAAGTATCAGCTTGACAAGGTGCCGTCGAATTCTGAAATTATCCGTTTGCTCAAGCCAGATGAGAAAGGTAAGTTGTTGCCAGTTCTGCGGAGAAAAGCTACACGCACAATTTCTGGCGTGACTGTTGTTGCTGTTATGACGAAGCCTTATGCATGTCCACAACCACAGCCTTGTGCTTATTGTCCTGGTGGTCCGGTTTTTGGTGTGCCACAAAGCTATACGGGTTTTGAGCCTGCTGCGATGCGTGGTTTGCAGCATGGGTTTGACCCGTTTTTGCAGGTTAAAAGTCGTGTTGAGCAGTTGCGGGCGATTGGGCATAGTGTGGATAAAGTGGAGTTGATTGTGATGGGTGGGACTTTTCCTGCTACGCCTTTGGAGTATCAGAAGTGGTTTATGCAGCGTTGTTTAGATGCTATTACAGAGAAGGAGTCTGCGAATCTTGAGAAAGCGAAAAAGAATGCGGAAACGAGTAGAATTCGTAATGTTGGCGTAACTGTAGAAACGCGCCCAGATTGGGCTAAGGAAGTGCATGTGGATAACATGCTTGGCATGGGCGTGACGCGTGTGGAGTTGGGTGTTCAGAATCCTGATGATGCGGTTTATCGTTTGGTTGGTAGGATGCATAGTGTTGGGGATGTTGTGGATGCTACGCGGATAATGAAGGATGCTGGTTTGAAGGTTGCGTATCATTTGATGCCTGGAATGCCTGGTTCGGATTGGAAACGGGATTTGGAGGTTTTTAGGAGGGTTTTTTCTGAATCTGCGTTTAAGCCTGATATGGTTAAGATTTACCCTTGTTTGGTTTTGAAGGGAACAAAAGCGTATGAGTGGTATGTGAAGGGCGAGTATAAGCCATACACGAGTGAGGAAGCGGCTGAGCTTATTGTAGAAGTTAAGAAGATGGTGCCTTTTTGGGTTCGTGTTATGCGTGTTCAGCGGGATATTCCTGCTGGTCTGATTGTTGCTGGTGTTAAGCGTAGTAATTTGCGTCAGCTGGTTCAGGAGAAGCTTAAGGAACAGGGCATTAGGTGTGGGTGTATTCGTTGTAGGGAGGTTGGGCATAGAATGTTGGTGGATGGTGTGAAGGCTGATGCTGACAATGTGAAAATATTGGTTAGGCGTTATGCAGCGTCTGAGGGTGAGGAAGTATTTATTTCGGCTGAGGATGTGGAGAATGGCGTTCTGGTTGGGTATTTGCGTTTGCGTGTTCCATCAGCCAAAGCGCATAGACCAGAAATAAGGGCTGAGCCTTGCGCGGTTGTGCGTGAGTTGCATGTTTATGGACCATTAGTGCCCGTTGGAAAACGTTTTGCTAAAGCGTGGCAACATAAGGGTTATGGTGGTATATTGTTAAGTGAAGCTGAGCGTATAGCGAAGGAAGAGTATGGTTTTGAAAAGATTTTGGTTATCAGTGCTTTGGGAACAAAGCGGTATTATATGCGGTTTGGCTACGACTATGAAGGCGCATACATGTCAAAAAGGCTGAAGTAAGTGTGTTTTTGTGCTCGGCAAAAGCTATAGCCCCTCTATAGAGTGAAATAACTATTGACTTTGTCGTTCTAGCCAAGTGTCAAGTCATTTTGAAGTTTTCTATTGTTCTTAGCGTGCAAGATTGTCAGTAATTTGGGTAGTAAATACCTCTGAGGCATAGGTGAACGCTGGTGGGTTGCCAGTGGCGCTGTTGTAGAGAGGTTATCTCTGAGGTGGGGTAGAGTTGGTGTTGTGATGTGTACTTGCCAGAGTCCGCATGCAGAAGTGGGTAGTTTTCCTTGAAGGAGCAGCTGTTTCATGACCTCAGGATGGTACTGCTTGGACGTTGCAAGGTTATGGTTAGTGGGTTGTATCCTTCGAAGTTAAGGTGAAGCGTGTTAGGAATTGTTGATACGAGAATTTTGTTTAAATGAATTGTTTTTTAACCGAGATTGTTCCCTTCTACCATAAAAAGTAAAAGCTATGTGACTGAAAAAGGCTTGAGGTAAAATGCTTAAATAGGCTTCTATGCTATTTCTTTGGGAAACTCCGATGAATACTTCAACTGAAAACATACACTTTTTCAACACTTTAACACGGAAAAAAGAAAAGTTTGTTCCTTTAGAGAAAGGCAAAGTGAAAATGTACACATGCGGACCCACAGTTTACGATTACGCACACATAGGCAATTTCCGCGCTTTCATCTTTGAAGACCTACTACGGCGATGGCTTGAATACCGCGGTTTCCAAGTAACCCAGATCATGAACATCACAGACGTTGACGACAAAACAATAAAAGGCTCACGAAAAAAACAAATGCCAATAAAAGAATACACAGAATACTACACGAAAGCCTTCTTCGAAGACATAGAAGCTCTAAACATACAAAAAGCAACACTTTACCCAAAGGCCACAGAACATATCCCCGAGATGATATCCCTAATCAAGAAGCTTTTGGAGAAAGGCTACGCCTACAAAGGCGAAGACGGCTCCATCTATTACAGCATTTCAAAATTCAAAGACTATGGAAAACTTTCAAAAATCAAGATTGAAGAGCTCAAACCAGGCGCCAGAGTGAAAGTTGACGAGTACGAGAAAGAAGAAGCTCGCGATTTCGCATTATGGAAAGCGTGGGATGAAGAAGACGGCGACGTTTTCTGGGAAACTGAACTAGGCAAGGGAAGACCAGGATGGCACATTGAGTGTTCTGCAATGTCTATGAAATATCTTGGCGAAACATTTGACATTCATTGCGGCGGCGTGGACAACATGTTTCCGCATCATGAAAACGAAATCGCCCAGAGCGAAGCGGCAACAGGCAAAAAATTCGTTAATTACTGGCTTCACAACGAGCATTTGCTTGTTGAAGGCAAAAGAATGGCTAAGCGCTACGGCAACTATTACACTCTGCGGGACTTGTTAGCAAAAGGTTACAATCCCACGGCTATACGTTACTTGTTAATGTCAACCCATTATCGTCAACAGTTAAACTTCACATTCGAAGGGTTAGAAGCAGCAAAAAACGCAGTAGACCGCCTAACAAGTTTCACGCATAGGCTCTTGGATGCTGATGGAAAGGAAAGCGGAGAAAAAATAACGCAGCTAATGGCGCAAGTGCAGAAGAATTTCGAGGAAGCCATGGATGACGACTTAAACATAAGCGTCGCACTAGCCGCACTATTTGATTTTG
This sequence comes from Candidatus Bathyarchaeia archaeon, assembly GCA_038873195.1. NCBI lineage: Archaea > Thermoproteati > Candidatus Bathyarchaeota > Bathyarchaeia (SeqCode) > Bathyarchaeia archaeon. Next base: position 241,627 of record JAVZEV010000001.1, read on the forward strand.
TCAGAGAAGTCAACAAGCTCATGGATAATAATCTGCTCAGCAAGAAAGAAGCGGAAGAAGTCTACAACCTAATGTTACGCTTCGACAAAGTCTTGGGAGTAATAGGCGAAGCCAAAAAAGAAGAAAAACTTCCCGAAGAAGCGGAAGAACTCATCCGCAAAAGAGAAGAAGCCAGAAAAGCCAAAGACTGGAAAACAGCCGACAAAATCCGAGATCAACTCAAAGCCATGGGCGTGATTATTGAAGATACACCTCAAGGCGTGAAATGGCGAATTGAAAAACACTAAGCTTACATTTCTCAATTATGCTTTAAACTTTAGTTTTGGCGTGAATATTCCAATCATCCGTTGAATATTTTTCTTTACAGAGCCTCTCTGCAAGTTCACGCTCATAAGGGGTCAGTTCACCTTCCAGTAGTGGAACTTTCAAAGCCTTCTCGAAGCCTTTAACCAACGCTTGGTATGCTTCGTTTACTGAAACTTTCCTTTCAAGCTCCATCCTCAACGATGTTATCTTGTTCTTTGCCACATTCACAACCTGCATGCACGTTCTTGCCCAAGGGACACGTAGAAAAGTGAACATTTTCTCCAAGTCAACATCCAAAAGCAAAGTGCCATGCTGCAAAACAACTCTGCTTTTATGAGACTGTGCACTTCCAGAAATTTTCCTGCCTTTTACAGTAAGGTTTGGGCAGGTTTTCTCGTCGCCCGTGTTGAAGTCAGCGGTTACTCCAAGAATCTTTAAGGCTTCAACTATTCCCTCGTAGACTTTCGCATAAACAGCAGTTATGTCTTTGGCGTTTAAAGCGTCTTTTTTGGCGATTACGCTGTAGGTAATCTCGTCTTTAGCGTCGTGGTAGACCGTGCCGCCACCTGTTATTCGTCTAACCACGTCGACGCCATATTTTCTACAATTTTTCAAGTAAACCTCATTGCTAACATCTTGAAATTTGCCTATCGAAACAGCGGAGGGATTCCAACAATAAAACCTTAAAGTGTTTGGAGCTAAGTTTCTGATTCTGGCAGTTAATATAGCCTCGTCAACAGCCATATTCATGAACGCACAATGGGTTTCAAGCTTTAACAATCGCCACTTGTCCATTTGCAAGTCTCCGCTGCTTTATTTCCCTAATGCTTAGATGATTAATTTTTATGTTTTGTCTGTTTGAGCTTCTCAATAAATTATGAGTTTTATCTGCAAAATTTTTTGATGCTATGGCAATTTTGCATGTTACAGTTTAAATATTAGTGTTGTGATTACTCGTAGCGAAGGGAAAAACTAAGTATGGGTTCAAAATCGCCTAAAGGCGAATTCGCCGCAAGAAAACTCACAGAAAAACGGAACAAGTTCCGTTGGAGTAGCATGTACTATAAACGTCGAATGCTAATGCTGGACGTTAAAGCAGACCCGCTTGAAGGCGCACCCATGGCACGCGGCATAGTTCTTGAAAAAGTAGGTGTAGAAAGCAAGCAGCCTAACAGTGCCATACGCAAATGCGTTAGAACCCAACTCATAAAGAATGGACGGTCAATAACTGCTTTTCTGCCCGGAGACGGCGCATTAAATGTTGTCGACGAACATGACGAGGTAATTGTTGAAGGCATCGGCGGTTCACGTGGAAGAAGCATGGGAGACATTCCCGGTGTGCGCTGGAAAGTAATAATGGTTAATGGTGTCTCATTAAACGAGCTTGTTTACGGAAGAAAGCAGAAACCTGCACGGTGATAACGTTGAGCCAGAAGCAACAAGAAGAGAAGGAAATTAAATTTTTTGAGAAATGGAGTTACAAAGACATTCAGGTTAAGGATTTAGGTTTACAACGGTATATTTCTTTGAAACCGCTTGTTGTTCCGCACAGTATGGGAAGACATGAACACACGCGTTTTCGCAAAGCAAATGTCAACATAGTTGAACGTTTAGTAAACAATTTGATGCGTCCGGGAAAAAACGCGGGCAAAAAAGCGAAAGCCATGAACATCGTAAAACACGCGTTTGAAATCATCCATTTACGCACAGGCAAAAATCCAATAGAAGTGCTTGTGCGGGCTGTGGAGAATTCTGCGCCTTGCGAAGACACGACACGCATCAGCTACGGCGGAATAGTTTACCACTTATCAGTAGACATCGCTCCACAAAGACGCGTAGACTTAGCCTTAAGAAACATTTGCGAAGGAGCAAGACAAGCGTCGATAAACAATCCGCGTTCAATAGAAGAATGCCTTGCAGAGGAGCTTATTTTGGCTGCGAACCATGACATGAAAAGCTACGCGGTGTCGAAACGTCACGAAACAGAAAGAGTAGCCCAAGCATCAAGATAGCAACATGGACGCTTTTAATTATTTTAGATGAATCTCAACGATGTCTCCGTCTTCCAAAACAAACGATGCTCCTACCTTTTGTGGACTAAAAGTAAGGCGTTTCGCCCAAATTTTCGCAAAGTAAAAGTTTTCTTTGAAGTCGCTGTGAATGTTTTTGGCTAAATCGTAAACTGTTGCGCCCTTTTTTAAGACGAAGGGCTTCGTGGAATAGTCTTTCACGTTCGGCTCTTTAGTGTAAACCCGTATAATCTCAAGTGTCTTGAATAAAGTTTCACCTAACTTGTCTAAGCCGTATCCATTGTTGCACGAGACTGCAAGAATTGGCAGTTTTTCGCCCACATAAGCCCTTAAAAACATGAGATTTTCTTCTGCTCCAGCCAAGTCAATCTTGTTCGCAACAACAACCGCCGGCTTATACACAGTATTCTCAAAAATGGCATCTTCAACCTCATCAAGCGTAGCTTCGCCCGAAATCTTCACTACAGCGTCTCCAATCCGATAGCTTTTCAGAAGTTCCTCAACATCACGGAAACTACAGTCAACAAGCCTACCAAAAACAATTATCCGCAAACCAGCACCCATAAACTTCCGCTCAATCTCCACCTTCGCCTTGGGTTTGCTAACGAGAATCCGCGCTTTCTCTAACTCGCCCAAAACAAGAGACAACTGCTCCACGGGGTTCTGCGACAAATCCACCATCAAAACTAATCCATCAGCGTTTCGTGCCAAAGCTAAAGTTTGAAGCCCCCACGCTCTACCTTCTGCAGAACCTTCCATCAACGCTGGCGCTTCCAAAAGCTGAAATTGAACATCCTCAAAATTCATTATTCCAGGAACAGGCTCTCGCGTGGTGTAAGGCGCCGCTGAAACTTCAACTTTCGAGTTTGTAACTGCACCAAGCAAACTGCTTCTCCCGACATTCGTCACGCCCAAAAGCACAATTTGAGCCGCGCCTTCCTTCTCTATAAAATATTTCGGTCCGCCCTTTCCAGCACGCTTTCGCTTCTTCTCTTCCATTTCCTTGCGCATCACTGCAATCTGTTTTTTTATTTGACCCCGAAGCTTCAAAGTGCCCTTGTGCTTCGGAACTAAGCTTAGAAACTCTTGCATTCGCTGAAGCCTTTCCCGTGAGTTCTTTGTAGCTTCAACCTCTGCCCATTTCTTTTTTGCGTCAGGAGGCAAATTTGTCGGCATAAACCAAACGCGTCCAATACTGATTTCGAAATTTTACTCTAATATTTGTTTCCACAACATCATACTCATCAAGCCGCAGTATCATAAAAAGATTAAAATAATTGAATGAACAGTTGTGTAAACGAATTCACTAAAATTTAGAGGAGAAAAATTAAAAATAAGGAGGAAAAAGAATGAGCAGACCAGAAAAGCCGCACTTAAACCTAGTAATCATGGGACACGTTGACCATGGAAAATCAACAACCACAGGACACTTGCTATACTTGGCAGGAGCCGTAGACGACAGAACAATAAAGGCTTTCGAAGAAGAAGCCAAAAAAATGGGAAAAGAAACCTTCAAGTTCGCATGGGTTCTCGACAATCTAAAAGAAGAAAGAGAAAGAGGCTTAACAATTGACCTTCGATTCCTAAAGTTCGAAACCAAAAAATACTACTTCACAGTTATCGACGCGCCGGGACACAGAGACTTCGTCAAAAACATGATAACAGGCGCAAGCCAAGCTGACGGTGCAATACTCTTTGTTTCAGCAAAAAGAGGCGAATTCGAAGCTGGCATCGGACCTGGCGGACAAACCCGAGAGCACGCGTTCTTGGCTTTCACCTTGGGCGTTAACCAACTGGTTGTAGCCATTAACAAGATGGATGATGTTTCTGTCAACTGGAGCCAAGACAGATACAACGAAGTCAAAAATGAAGTTTCAAGAATGCTTAAGATGGTTGGTTACAAAGTTGAGAAAATCCCCTTCGTGCCAACATCCGGCTGGACGGGCGACAACCTTGTCAAGAAAAGCGACAAAATGCCCTGGTACACTGGACCAACATTAATTGATGCTTTAGACACTTTCGAGGTTCCTCCAAAACCAACAGGCAAACCATTGCGCATTCCAATTCAAGACGTTTACAGCATTACTGGCGTAGGCACAGTTCCAGTAGGCAGAGTGGAAACAGGAACGTTGAAAGAAAACGACGTTGTCATATTCATGCCAGCAAACAAGCAAGGCGAAGTGAAATCTTTAGAAATGCACCACACAAGAATACCCAAAGCTGAGCCAGGCGACAACATTGGATTCAACGTCAGAGGCATTGCAAAAACGGACATTCGCCGCGGAGACGTCTGTGGACACGTTACAAATCCGCCAACAGTAGCTAAAGAGTTCATCGGACAAATAATTGTCATCTATCACCCGACGGCTGTTGCGGCCGGATACACACCAGTTCTGCACTATCACACGGGACAAGTTGCATGCCGATTCACTGAACTGATAAAGAAGATTGACCCACGTTCTGGACAAGTTGTAGAAGAAAAGCCGACATTTCTAAAGACGGGAGATGCAGCTTGGGTGAGAATGGAGCCTTTACATCCAATCGCCATCGAGACTTACACTGAATTTCCCGAGCTTGGAAGGTTCGCAGTGAGAGACATGGGAACAACGATTGCTGCCGGCGTGGTTAAAGAGATTACGAAGAAAGGACCATAAAATTTCTTTTCTTCTATTTTTATATTTGTATTTCACATTTTTCATAGTTTCTCGTGTTATGCTCAAGTTTTATCAATAAGTAACCCTAAGTTCTCATGTGACGCCTTTAAAAAGAGAGTTGGTGCTATGTCTGGAACTGAAACGTTGCTTCCATATTTGAAGGAAAAGAAAACCGAAGAGCAAGAACAGCCAACAATAATTGTTGACAGTCGCGAGGCGAATACGGCGGCAAAAATTGTTAAAGGTCTTAGGGAACGCGGTGTCAACGTTAAAATTGAAACTTTAGAGAAAGGCGACTACATTTTATCTGATATGTGTGCTGTGGAAAGAAAAACTGTTCAAGACTTTGTCTATACGCTTACTAGGCGTTACCTTTTCGAGCAATTGTTTAAGCTGAAAGAGGTTTATCCTAAATCGTTAATCGTTTTGGAAGGGTATCTGCCAATAATTTACAAGTTCAGCCGAATCCAGCCGGTTTCGGTTTGGGGCGCCATGTTTAACCTCGCAAAAAACGGCATAGCCATGGTCAATACAACCTCATACAAGGAAACAGTGGATTTTCTATACGTTGCCGCCCGCCAAGAGCAAATAGTTGAAAAAAGGCATCCAACGATTCATCCAATCAAAAAGTGCGAAACAATAGAAGATGCTCAAATATACTTGATTGCAAGTTTGCCACTGGTTGGAAGAGAAAAAGCCATATCGATCCTCAAGACCTACCAGACACCCCTAAACGCGCTGATAAATGTGGACGATTGGCCTAAAACAGTATATGGACTTGGACCAGTAATAAGCGGCAAAGTTAAAGAAGTGCTAAACACTCCTTTCAGAGGGTGAAAAAGCAATATGGACGTGGAAGTTTCTCCGACGCGAAAAGTCAGCATACTAGGCTTAGATAAACGCTCAGTCAACGACATCGTATGGTGCGCCACAACATTCGGCGCGAATAGGCTTTACTGGATAGACGGATATGTTTTATGCTTGGAAGTTTACGAGAAATCCTTCGAGCATGAGCTGAAGAAGAAAGAATTTCCAATAAGCCAAATCTGCTACGCGAAATTTCCGAAATACGAGAAAATCTACGAAGTGGAAAAGAGCCTTCAGCTTCCAATAGTTAACGTTTCAGACATGAAAATCTTCAAGAGCATTCTTGAAGCAATTTTGAAAAATGAAAACGAAAACGAGCAAAAATAGAACGGTCGAAGCCGCTTAAAGTTTTGGCTTATATTTCTGTACGTATTCGTAGCCAAGTTTGAATGCTTTAATGTTCGTGTCTAAATGTTTGGTGGGCACAAGCTCTTTCAAAGCTTCTATGATGCTTTCGTCTTTTACTGGCATCTTTTTCGTGGCAGCTAAAGCGCCGATTAACACGACGTTTTCTGTTAGGATGTTTCCGGCTTCTTTCGCTAGTTTTGCAGCTTCTACGATGATGATGTTTTTTGTGAAACTGCAAATTTTGTTGATTATTTCTTTCAAGCTTGGGTATTCCATCTTTTTCGCGGTGAGTTCGGTTGGCGTAATCCGTTCATCACTCATTATAACTGTTGTCTTTTCCGAAGCGAGATTCACACTGCGTAGAGTCTCTAAAGGCTCAAATCCTAAAAGTACATCTGCTTTTCCATCTAGAAACGTGGAAGCCAAAACGTTTTCTCCAATTCTCACGTTGGAAACTACTGCTCCGCCTCTCTGCGCCATCCCGTGAATCTCGCTTACTCGAACATTCAACCCTTCTTTGAGAGCTGCTGTTCCAAGAATCTCCGCTGCTAGAAGTATGCCTTGTCCGCCCACTCCAGTCAAAACAATGTTGAATTCCTTCATTTCCAACACTTCTTTAACCTATCTCCTCACATTTTATAGCTTGGTATGGACAAACCGAAGCGCATAACCCGCACCCAATACAAAGAGCCTCGTTAATGCCCGCTTTTCCATCTACCAAAACCAAAGCTGGACAACCCAACAATTTAATGCATGCCATACAATTCGTGCATTCCTCGGTTATTTTGCAAACCATTATTTTTGCGCCCTTGCGTCTCCTATCTCTAACCACCATTAAGGCACAAGGAGAACGAAAAACAACAACGGAAGGACCGGAATGTTGTAAGGCTTCCTTCAAAACTGCCGTTGCCTCTTTAACTTTGAATGGGTTAACAACTCTGACGTATTTTACGCCGCATCCTTCAGCGACTTTTTCAATTAGCACTTTTTCTGTTGGAACGCCCATGCCTGTCACGCCGGTTCCTGGGTGTGGCTGATGTCCTGTCATCGCGGTTGTTTGGTTGTCTAAAACTGCTAAGGTTATTTTGTGGTTGTTGTAGACGGCGTTGATTAATCCTGGAATGGCTGCGTGGAAAAATGTTGAATCGCCAATAATTCCAATAGTGTCTTTTCCTGTCACTTTGTTTATGCCCTGCGCCATGCTCACGCTTGAGCCCATACACAAGAAGCCATCACCAATGCTTAGTGGCGGCGCAAATCCTAAAGCGTAGCAGCCTATGTCGTTTGGATAAACTGCTTTGCCATCAGTGGCTTTCTTTATCACGTAGAATGAGGCTCTGTGAGGGCATCCAGCGCATAAGATTGGCGGTCTACGCGGCAAATCCTTCAAAACTTCAGCATATTTCTTATCAATCTCTTCAAAGTTTATTGGCAATTTTCTTCTTGTTATCTTTGCTAAGCCAACCACTACTGTACGTGTAGAAAGTTCGCCGTCTCTTGGAAAATACGGCGTACTCATTTTCCCATAAATTTTCACGTTTGGAGCGTAATCCTTAGCTATGGCTTTAACTTGCATTTCCAGATAAGGCTCAAGCTCTTCAACAACAACGATTTTCTTGTGTTTCTTCAAGAAAGCTCCTATCAGCTTTTCTGGCAGTGGATGCGTCATGCCTAGTTTGAGGACGCTGGCGTCTAAATCTAACGCGTCTATAGCTTCAATGGCGTAGTTGAACGCTGCACTTGCAGAGATTACGCCAAGCTTGCCGCTTTTACTTTTGCGTATTATGGTGTTATATTGTAATGTTTCGCTGAGTTCCTTAGCCTTCTCCGCTTTCTTCAGTAGAACAGTATGCATTGGTCTGGAATTTGCTGGAACCAAATTCATGCGTTTTATGTCTCTGACAAATTCGCCTTTGAGGTTTGGCTTCGTAAGCTTGCCGTAAATTACTGGTCCACGTGTGTGACTTACACGAGTCATGGTTCTAAGCAAAACTGGAAGCTCTAATTTTTCTGAAATTTCAACCGCGGAAACTGTCATGTCTTTGGCTTCTTGAGCATTTGAAGGCTCCAAACATGGAAGATTCGCAAGCAAAGCGTAAAAACGGTTATCTTGCTCGTTCTGGGAACTGTAACATTCTGGGTCGTCTGCCGTGACAATTACGCATCCGCCTTTTACACCCATATACGCCAACGTCACAAGCGCGTCTGCAGCAACATTCAATCCTACATGCTTCATTGCAGAAAGCGACCGCACACCACAGTTTGCAGTTGCCGCAGCAACTTCTACGGCAACCATCTCGTTAATTGAATACTCCATATAAACGCCCGCTTCAGCCGCAATTTCACTGATCGAATCCGCTATTTCAGACGCCGGCGTGCCAGGATAAGTGGTTACCACGCTTATGCCAGCTTCTAAGATTCCTCTGGCTATCGCTTCGTTGCCAAGCAAAAGCGCCCGTTTATTTGGCGCATCTTGCAATAGTAAACGTGAATCAGGCAAACATTTTCTCCTCAGCTCGTGTAGAAGTCGTTCATTCTTTTGGCTTCAAATATAACTTTTGGTGATTCAACGCGAAAAGCAATCTTGAACCGAAAGAATTATTAAAACGCGATTAGGATACACAGCTTTCATTCGTGAGGTTTGTCATCATGTCCATAAAATTGTCTAATGGAAAAGAAATCCCGATTGAAATGCACAAGACGCGGATGGTGCAAAAAATTTCTTTGCCGCCAGTTGACCAGCGCCTCAAAGCCATAGAAGAGGCGGGCTACAACACTTTCCAGCTTAAGACTAAAGACGTGTTTCTCGACATGCTCACTGACAGTGGCGTAAACGCGATGAGTGACAACCAATACGCTGCCATGATGCGGGTTGACGACGCCTACGCAGGCAGCATGACCTTTTACGAGTTCGCAGACGCAGTAAAAGACGTTTTAGGATACAAATACGTGATGAATGTTCACCAAGGAAGAGCCGCGGAACATTTAATCTCCAAAGTGTTCGCGAAACCCGGCGACGTGGTTCCGACAAACTATCATTTTACTACAACTAAGGTTCACATTGAATTGACTGGTGGAGCCGCATGCTTAGAAATTTACTATGATGAAGCGTTGAAAACGGAAAGCACTAACCCGTTTAAGGGCAACATGGACCCACAAAAACTGAAAAACGTGATTAAAAAGTATGGAAAAGAAAAAGTAGCTTACGTGCGCATGGAAGCAACAACTAACCTTCTTGGCGGTCAACCATTCTCAATGCAGAATCTCAAGGAAATCAAACAAATCTGTAAGGAGCACGGCTTAATCCTCGTTTTAGACGGAAGCCTAATCAGCGAAAACGCCTATTTAATAAAGCAACGCGAAAAAGGCTACGAAAACAAAACAGTCGCGGAAATAGTCAAAGAAATGTGCAGTTACGCTGATATTTTCTACATGAGTGGAAGGAAAAACACGTGCGTCAGAGGCGGCTGCATAGCAACAAACAATAAGGAACTGTTTGAAAAGTTGCAGCCTTGGCTTCCAGTTTACGAAGGCTTCTTCACTTACGGCGGAATGTCTCAAAGGGAAGTCGCCGCCATGGCTGTAGGAATGCGCGAGATGGTAGACTTAGAAATGGCTGGCTGTGCAATAGAACAAATAAAATACTTTGTAAATAGACTGAAGGAAACCGGAATTCCAGTAGTTACACCTCCAGGCGGGTTGGCTTGCCACTTGGACGCAAAGAAGTTTTTGCCGCACATTCCTCAATCAGAGTATCCAGCTGGCGCGTTGACTGCTGCGCTTTACATTGTTTCGGGCATTCGGAGCATGGAAAGAGGCACAATTTCGATGGAAAGAGACAAGGATGGAAAGGAAGTCTTCGCTGATTTGGAATTGACGAGGCTTGCGCTTCCAAGAAGAGTCTACACCATATCACACATTGAATACGCGGTGGATAGGATAAACTGGCTTTATAAGCATAGAAACTTAGTGAAAGGCTTAAAATTCGTTTTTGAACCACCAGTGTTGCGTTTCTTCCTTGGAAAACTAGAAGCTTTAGACAACTGGGGAAGAAACTTAGCTGAAGTATGCAAAAAAGAAATAGGCGACCACTAAACTCTTTCCAACACTATTCTTTTTTTAACGTCAAACTGGCATCGCTCTTTTTATTTATATTCAAATTTGCTAGTGGTTATTTTTCTGTTTGTAGTTTAACTTGCTACTACTTTGGTTTCCTATGAGATATCCTATGGAATATTCTGTAGAATGTTTTTTGAAGAAGCCGAAAAAGAAGGGTGATTTGTTGGAGTTTTCTTTTTGGTGGTGTTTTGGGAATGTGTTATTTTACTTTTTGATTCTTCTATATGTGGGTTCCATAAGTCTTATATGGGTTAACTGCACAATTGTATTCATTGCTAATGCTGCGCCATTGTCGAAGGCAAAGGCGATTCCATGGAGATTCCAAACTTTAAAACTTGGAAAACTGTGGTTTTGTTGTCGATAATAGTGGTGCCGGTGGGTTTGTTTGTGACGTTTAAATTGACAGAGAGAACAAGCGAGCCGCAGACAATAGCTGAGACAGCAACGTTGGAACCGGTTAGGTGGGAATTTGAAAGACCCGCGTACACTGCTGGGGTTACAGAGAATCTTGAGTGGGAGAATCTTACGGCGGCTTTTTGTGGCAGCGATTATCTTATGAGTTCGAGGGTGACGATTTATACTTGCGTTGGAGATTGGGATGGCGCTTGGGATTCTCCATTTGGTGGCCAAGTTCTTTGGATAAGCGTCTCAGCAAACATCTCCCTTCCAAGCGGTTATATTACCTATGGAAATGTAAGCTTCCTGGAAGATCGTGAAAAATCCTCAAAAATATCCTTTTATAGTTTTCAGCGCAGCCTTAACGACTATGACAATATGACCTTTACGTTTAGCTGGCTTTCCCCAGTCAGCTACGCCCACGGTCTGCGGGGAAAACAAAAGGCTTACTTCAACATGATAGGCCTAAACGCGCCGAGAGAGGCAAGTTTCTGGAGAATCTTCTATTGGATCCTTTACAGTCCATATAATCAAACTCACACTTTGAAAATAGACATCCAATTTACATATTTTAATGGCACGGTCTACAAGAGGGTTATTCAGCCTTTCGTGCTGAAGGTTTTTCCGGATGACAACAACAGTTTCGAAACTGCAGAAGAATTAAGCGTAAACCAAACCCGCAGAGCCTACATAGAATACTATAGTCTTGGCAATGACATTGTGGATTACTATAAAGTTTGGCTACAAAAAGGTACCACAGCAAACTTTCAACTAAACTATCTTGACAAAGCAGGAATAGAAATGTATGTTTACAGCCCAAAAAAGCAAATTGAAGCATGCCTTGTCTGCCGTGTAAATGAAACATTAAGTCAACTAACATTGAACATCGAAGAAACAGGCTGGTGGTATATAAAAATTGATGCAGGCTCAGCCGAATTCATATACACTGTTACAGTTACAACGCAAAGTGATGAAGCGTGAAAAGTCGCCATAGAATATCTGCCTTTACTATAATCAACCTTTCTAATGCCATACCCAACTAGTCAAATACAAGCCTACATCTTCACAATCGAAGGATGCAACATGCTAAAACAATAAAACCACAGACTGCCACCTTTTTATCTTGTTTGACAAAATAAACAAAAGAATGAGGATAAATGTTTATTTGCCTTTGAATGTTGGTTTTCTTTTCTCTGTAAACGCCGCAACGCCTTCTTGCAAGTCTTCTGTCGACGCAACCACACCGAAGCCTTCCCGTTCCAAAGCCAACGCAGCATCCAAGCTTATCTCTGAACCCTTATTGATTAATGCTTTAGCAACCTTAAGCGCTACAGGAGCTTTTGACGCTAACTCCAAAGCAAATTGCCTCACAGTTTCTCGAAACTTGTCAGCGGGAACAACCATGTTCACAATACCAAGCTGCTCAGCCGTTTTTGCATCAATCATCTTTCCAGTATAGACCAGTTCTTTGGCTTTTCCAACACCCACCAAACGCGTAAGCCGCTGCGTTCCACCCCAACCAGGAATCAAGCCAATATTGATTTCTGTTTGTCCCATCCTAGAGTTTTCCGAAGCAATACGCAAGTCGCATGACATGGCAACTTCTAAGCCGCCGCCCAAAGCGTAACCGTTTATTGCGGCTATGACGGGTTTTTCCAAATTTTCAAATGCAAGACAGAGTTTTTCACCCATCAAAGAAAGCTCTCTCGCTTTCAACGCGTTCATGCCCTTCATGGCTTTAATGTCCGCGCCCGCTGAGAACGCTTTTTCGCCGGCGCCAGTTAACACAACAACGCGCACATTCTCGTCATTTCGAGCGTCTTCTACAGCTTGCAAAACCTCTTCTACAACTTCTCTGCTGAACGCGTTTAATGCTTCCGGACGGTTTAAGGTGATTGTGGCTACGCCTTCACTTTTCTCGTAAATTATAAGTTTAAACTCCATTTTTGCATGCACTCCTATTTTTGTGTCCAATCGTAGAAGCCCTTACCAGTTTTTCTTCCAAGCAACTGCGCTTTAACCATCTGCTTCAATCCAGTGTGTGGATGAAACTTCGGGTCTATTTCCTTCTCCAAAATTTCCGCGATTGCCAATGTCGTGTCCGCCCCTATGTAATCCAAAAGCATCAGCGGTCCCATGGGCCAGTTTAAGCCCAGCCTTATGGCTTTGTCTATGTCATCTCTGTCAGCCACGCCTTCCCAGTATAAGGCGACTGCCTCGTTTAAGGCTGGAATTAATATACGGTTCACGATGAAGCCGGGACAATCTTTCTTGACTAGAACGGTTTCTTTTCCCATTTTCTGCGCAACCGCAAGCACTGTTTGTATGGTTTCCTCGGAAGTTTTTGCGCCTTTAATGACCTCGATGAGCTTCATTAGTTGTGGCGGGTTGAAGAAGTGCATTCCGCAGACTTTTTCTGGACGTTTGGTTGTTGAGCCCAATTCGGTTATGCTTATTGACGAAGTGTTTGAGGCAATTATTGCATGGGATGGCGCGTATTGGTCCACTTCGCGGTATGTGGCTTTTTTGAGTTCAACATTTTCTGTCACTGCTTCAATAATAAGGTCCACATCAGAAACTGCTTTTTTCAAGTCCACCGTAGGGTGTATTCTGCCAAGGATTTCGTTGACTTGCGCTTCTGTTAGTTGCCCTTTTGCTTGGAACTTTTGTAGGCTAGTTTTTATCATTTGCATGCCGTTGTCTACGAAGCGTTGTTCAATGTCACGCAAGTTTACTTCGTATCCGGACTGCGCGGCTACTTGACATATGCCGTGTCCCATTAAACCCGCGCCTAAAACTGCGATTTTCTTAACTTCCATAACATTTTCACCTTTCATGTTTGAGAAATATTTGCTGGTTGTTTTGTTAAAAAGGTTTTTCAAACAAAAACGGAATATTTAAGCGTCAACGCGCAAGTTTTCGCGTAAGTTAGAGCATCTACGTCCTTAGATTTTCTGGTGGAAAAGCTAAAATTTTCAAGCACCATTTGTTTTGTTAGTGTTATTATGGCGAACCACATGGCGATTGGCAAGTCTAAAATGAATTCATACGTGAAAGACGGCAAAGCTTTAGTTAGCAAAGTAAGCGGTACCGCAAATGTTAAGGAAAGCATTTTGAAAGCTGTAAACTTGATTGGCGGCTTCAACAAAGCCATTAAAAAAGGCGATGATGTTCTTTTGAAGCCTAATTTTAACACTGCTGACCCTCCGCCTGCATCCAGCGACCCAGAATTTGTTAAGGCAGTTATTGAATTGTTGTTTGAGCATGGTGCTGGAAAGGTTGTTGTTGGCGAGTCTTCTATGTTTTCGCTTCACACGAGAAACGTGTTCAAGGAAACTGGAATGCTAAGTAAGGCAGAAGAAGCAGGTGCTGAGTTGGTATTTTTTGACGAAGGCAGATGGGTTAAAGTCCCCACGGGCGGCAAATGCCTCAAAACAGTCAGTTTACCCGAAACTGCATTGAATGCAACGAAACTTGTTTACGTGTGCTGTATGAAAGCGCATAAGTTTGCAAAGTTCACTTTGAGCTTAAAATTGGCTGTTGGTTTTATGAAGCCGAGCGAGCGGATGCTTTTGCACATGAGGCATTTGGAAGAGAAAATTGCTGATTTGAACCTTGTTGTGCGTCCAAGCCTAATAATAATGGATGGAAGAAAGTGTTTCATAAATGGTGGACCAGCATGTGGCGAACTTCGAGAACCAAACATTGTGCTTGCTTCTGGCGACAGAGTAGCCATCGATGTTGAAGCATTAAGAATTATTGAAGGCTACGAGGGCGCTAGTCTGAAAGAAGACCCGTGGAGTTATACACAAATACATAGAGCCGTGGAGCTTGGGTTGGGCGTTAAGAACGAGCAGGAATACGCGGTTATAAGCGAATAGAAATCATAAACCTATTTCAGACGCTACCGCTTTCAGTCCGTTAAGCGCAATCTCAAAAAACTTCTCTCTCGGAATCCCAATTTCTTCGCAGACAAGTATACGTTCTCTTTCAGCCCCTCTCGCAAAATCCTTGTCCTTAAACTTTTTCGCAACAGTCTCCACTTTTACGTCCGCCACCTTCTTCGACGGCATTACTAAGGCACATGCAACCAGCAACCCCGAAATTGCATCACTGGCAATTAACGCCTTCTCCATCTTTGTCTCAGGCATAACACCAGTATAGCGAAAGTTGTGCGCCTTAATAGCCTTAATAAGCTCTTCTGGAACGAGCCCTTTGAGAATTTGTTCAGTTAGCAGACTATGCGTTTCTGGTGTCGCTTCAGTCTTTTCATAGTCAATGTCATGTAGCAATCCTATAAGTGCCCATTGCTCTTCATCTTCGCCCAAATATTTCGCTATACCCCGCATTATGGCTTCAACTGCAAGCATATGAAAGAAAACATTCTTTTTTGAAACATTATTGTTAACTAGCTTAAGCGCTTCGTTTCGAGTTAACATAACATCACATTAACCCTAATTTAAACATTTCAAAAGAAAAGAAGCATGAAGTAATATATAACAAGATTGCAGATTTTCTTAGATATAAAAGAGTTTCATGCAATAAAGATATATGTCTCGTGAATGCACATAAATTAGTGAACATGGATCTAAATCTTGAATCATGGAAGAAAATAGGCATAGTTGTTCTATGCATATTTATTTTTGATGTTCTCATTGTTCTTTTTACGAGCGGAAGCTCTTTCTGGGGAAACAAACCCGCAAAAGTTGTTTTCAGCGACTTACTTTTCTTTGAGGGAATAATAGTCTTTGGAATAGGCGCTTTAATCGCATCCGGCTATTCAGCGCTACGCATGGAACGTTGGCAATCTCTGTACGCAAGTCCTGGCGGATATGCAGATTATTTAAGGGAGCAACGTAAAAAGCAAGTTTCCTTTGGAATAGTCTGCATGTTTGTTGGAGCGTTATTAGTGCTTTTGGCTGTTGCGGTCTTATATTTAGGTTGATTTCTGGGCATTGCTTGGTGCTTTTTACTATAGCTAAAGAGTGTTAGGGTGTTGTGTTATTCAAACTCACCATATATTTGGTTAGGCGCAAGAATATCCGGATGTCTCTTTTTTAGGAGAAGACGTGCTGCATAACACAGGTGACACGCATCAGCGTAAGCTTCCTCATGTGATAAACCGAACTTTTCAACCAAAGCTACAGGACCGCCTCGAACCAGAGGCTCAAGGATTGGATTGTCGTAGGGGTTGTATTCTTCAATTATTTTTGCGAAGGGCTTTTGCCAAGCGTTGCCGATTGAGATGCCTTGACAAACGTGTACGTATCCGAAGGGGTCTATGTGTACTCTTTCTTGGTTAGCGAAGTTTTCATATGGGCATTTAGTGAATTCATGCCAAGGCTTTAGGACTACATTTTGTGGCAGTTTTGAAAATGCTCTGCCTTTATACATTAACTCGCATAAATCAACTTTTGCCCCTTCAATCTCTTTCGGGCACGGTTTCGTGGCGTGTGGGTCTTTGATGGCAAGTATGTCTGCTTTCATTTGTAGCGTATGCGCTGCTTTTACAGCGTTTCTTACTGTTTCAGTTTCCCAGTTTTCTCCATGGTAAAGGTCACTGCTTAAGGTTAGCTCAACATTTTTGATTTTTGCTATTGGCTGCAACCATTCCACAGCGTCGTCTATACACGTAGCCCAGTAACAGTTTGAAAGAATTTCAACGCGAAAACCAAGTTCTGCAGCTTCTGAAGCCGCTTTGACCATTATAGGGTGGTATAGGAAGGGTTCACCGCCTTCTATGGCGACGTAGTTTACGGTTTGTAGCTTTTTTGCTTCTGCCAAGATGTTTCTGATTTGTTCAAGTGTGAAGGTACCTTTTGCTTTGGGGCTTCCCCAGACAAAACAGTGGTCACATTCTAGGTCGCATTTGTAAGTGAGAAGAAAATGAACTCCTTTTAAACTCAACAATTACACCAATTAGAGTTTAACATGGTAGAATATGTAAATCTTGCCGAAAAGCGTTTGTTGTGAAGATGGAAATATAGGCAAAATATATAATTGCGGTTGGATTCCTTTTGCTTTCAATGTTAGGTGTAAAGCATTAATGACTTTGACAAAGCCTAAAATCACTTGGAAAAACATTGTTTTGCCAGCAGCAGGTCTATTGGCTTTTTTTCTGTATCTGTATTTCTTTAATGTGGATATTCCAGAAATAATTGCAATTGCTCAGCGTATTGATGTTTCTGTTTATTTTTTGGCGATTGTGACGGTTTTGTTTGAGACGTTTTTCTTTTCTTTGTCGTGGTATTTTTTGGTCACGTTTCTTTCGGTGAAGCTTTCCATTGTGAGGGCTTTCATGTATGTTTGGTATGGAATTTACATTGACATAATCATTCCTGCAGAGTCGATAAGTGGAGAAGTTTCAAGAGTCTACCTAATTGAGAGAGAACAGAACGGAACCACTGGAAAAGTTGTTGCTTCTGTTGTTGTTCAGAGACTCATGGGTATGGCTGTCAACATCATAAGTCTGCTTCTAGGTATAAGCGTCCTAGTATTGCAAGAACGCGTTAGTGGGGTCCTAATCAACCTAACGTTACTGTTGACCGCTGTAATTACTATTTTTCTTGTATTGCTGATTCTTTTGTGTTTTAAGGAGACGTGGACGCTGAAGATTGTTGAAGGCGGAATAAGACTAATTGAGTTTTTGACTCGTGGGCACTGGAAACTTACAAGAATAAAGGATGAAGTGACAAAAATGACTAGAATGTTTCACGGGTCAATCAAAGAGTACGGTCATGCGCCTAAAAGCCTTTCTCTATCCTTAGTCTTTAACGTTTTATCGTGGCTTTCCAGTTTCGGAGTAGCCTATCTCGTGTTTTTATCCATGCATTTCCCGATTAGTTGGAGCGTGATAGTTGTTACATGTTCAATAATTGTCGCCATTCAATCCATTCCTTTGGGCGTTCCGTTTGAGGCTGGGCTTCCAGAAATAACGATGGCGTCACTTTTTCAATGGCTAACCCCTAATATGACGATGGACATCGCGGCAACCGCAACAATCTTAATACGTATTCTAACTGTTTGGCTCAGGTTTTTCATAGGGTTCGCCGTGCAGCAGTGGCTTGAAATTAAAGCAATAACAACGAAAAAGATGACCTAAATGGAAGTCACAATAGAAGACGCGTCAATCCAACACTTAGATAGGCTATATGAAATCGAAATGGAATGCTTCGACAAAGAAGCCTTTACAAAACAGCAAATTGCCGATTTACTAACAGATTACAATTCTGTAGGTTTGGTTGCAAAAATAAACGGCAAGATAGTCGGCTTCGTCATAGGAATGTTATACGTGGAAAGAACAGCATTGGCAGGACATATTTTAACAATAGACGTTTCAACCGTCTACCGAAAAAAAGGAATAGCACAAAAACTTTTACATGAACTTGAAAAAATCTTCAAGGAAAAAGGTGCTAAAACATGCCATCTTGAAGTACGCGAAGACAATATCGCCGCGTTGAGGCTTTATCAGAAGCTTGGATACAAGAAAGTTGCGCGTCTCAAAGGCTATTATAAAGATGCAAATGGAATATACCTAAGAAAGAGCTTAACCTAACTTTAACAGATTCAGCTTTGTTTTTTCGTCAAAGACTCTCTGTAAGTTCACTCCAGCGCCCTCAATTATCACAAGCTCCACTGTGGCGCCAACATGAGAATCCTTCATCAAATGTCCGCCATAAGCTCTGCCTTCCTCATCTGAAACAACCAGATGCGCATGAACTATTATCTCGCCTTTTTCATTAACAGCGATGTTTCCCATACCCGAGGCAATTTCTAATGGGCCATCCAATCGAATAGACTTGTATTGTCCTTCTTTGTAATATCCCAGCACTGCATCTTTTAAGCTTCCAATAAAGATGAGAACTCCAGCTTTTACACCGCTTTCTTCCACTCGCTTCTTTATGGCTTCAGCTAAATCCTCATCTTCCAGTATGCGCGAAAAATAAATTTTTCCAACTTGTCCCTTAAGCATATTCTCCACCATTTCTAGGCTTGTTTATTTTAGGGTTCTTCTTTTGTGTTTTGGTGTTTCTAAAGGTTTTGAGCGCAAACCCTAAAAGGCTCAATGCCTAAGATTATTGGTTGTGAAGGCAATTTGACTGGGAGAAAGAGTAGCGACACGCAAGGCTTAGTTAGGGCTATTGTAGTTTTACTTCGCAACACCACTTGGCGATGCGGAAGACTAGAACGCTCAATAGTTAACCACCTGCACAAAAGAACTGCGGGATTTGGAAAACCTGAAATGCCCGTGAAAGACATGCTTCAAACTTTCCAAGTGACAGGCAAAAAGAAGAACGAATTTTTAGACGCGATTAGGCGGTTGGAAAGAAGGAATATAATAAGAATCTTGAAGTTCTGACCATCCGTAAACTTAAATACTATTAGAAAAGCCCTTTTTTCTAGGATTTTTCCAAGAGTTCCTTTGCGTTTGCAATCCATTTTTCAGTGATTTTTGGCGAAATCTTCAGTTTTGCGCCTAAATCGTTTGCTGAAGCCTTAGCTAAGTCTTCAACAGTGTGTATTCCTAAGGCTTTTAATTGTGCTGCTCTCTTTTCTTTGATGCCTTTTACCGTTGTAAGCTCGATTTTTGGTGGTGCCACTTCGACAACCGTTTCGGGTTTTGTCTCTTGCACAACCTCCGTAGTAGCCGATACTTGTGGCGGTGGTGGAGCTTCGATGGTCGCGGCTCTTGCTTTTGGTCTTAGCGTATAGCCTAACCCTAAGAATAGAAGACCGAATACTGCTGTAGTTACAGCTGACAGCTCTCTTAATTCAAATGGATAGACGGCGAATATTCCGGTCACAATGAACAATATTATTGCTACTCCGTAAAGGGCGTAATCTGAACGCATACTAGTCTTCTCCCTAACCCTCTATGTTCTATGGATTGGTTTAAATAATTTTCTGAATTTTAAAAGGTGAAAAATGGAAATTTTGTTGTTTTTTTGTCTTTCTGCCCGTTTCAGCCTTACTGCTTAAGCAGTTTCTCTTCTGGCGGCGGTTTCTTTATTAATCCCTCTTTCATCAGCAACTTCACGGATTCTCTGGCATTTTGAATTATCGCAACTGCTCTTTCGTAGAGCTCTTGCT
This sequence comes from Candidatus Bathyarchaeia archaeon, assembly GCA_038873195.1. Lineage (NCBI taxonomy): Archaea > Thermoproteati > Candidatus Bathyarchaeota > Bathyarchaeia (SeqCode) > Bathyarchaeia archaeon. The sequence goes on from JAVZEV010000001.1 coordinate 261,437, forward strand.
TGCTGGGTTTGACTCGTGCTACGCCTTGTTCAATGGATTTTAATGCGCATGCCACCGCTTCTCTTGGGAAAACTTCCCATTCTTCCATTCTTGGCAAAATGTCTTCTTCATGCATTCCCCGTTCTTCAGCGAACTTTGCAAGTTCTTGAGCAGCTGCAATACACATGTCATCTGTGACTGTTTTCGCCTTCACGTCCAAGACTCCTCGGAAGATGGCTGGAAAACCGAGGCTATTGTTGACTTGATTTGGAAAGTCGCTTCTGCCTGTGGCTACTATTCGTGCTCCTGCTTCTTTTGCTTCCCATGGCCATATTTCTGGTATTGGGTTTGCGCAAGCAAAAATTATTGCATCGTCAGCCATTGTTTTAACCCATTCGGGTTTTATTGTGCCGGGTCCTGGTTTTGATGCGGCTACCACTGCGTCTGCGTCTTTGAAGGCTTCGGCTATGTCGCCTTTTCTGCCTTCAGCGTTTGTTTTTTGGGAAAGCTCGTATTTCCATGGGTCTTCTTCTTTTGTTATGTCCTTTCTGCCTGGGTAGATTATGCCTTTGGTGTCGACTAGTAAGATGTTGCCTGGTTTGATTCCCCATCTTATTAGGACGTAGGCGGTTCTGAGGTTGGCTGAGCCAGCGCCCACGAGGGTTATGAGGCTTTCTTTTGGTTTTTTGCCTACTATTTTGAAGGCGTTCATTAAGCCAGCCAATATTACTGTGGCTGTGCCTTGCTGGTCGTCATGCCAAACGGGAATTTGCAGGCGTTCTCTAGCTTTTTCTAGAACGTAGAAACATTTCGGTTTCTCTATATCTTCCAGGTTTATGCCGCCAAAGGTTGGCTCGATGAGTTCGCATGCGCGGACTATCTCGTCTTGATCTTTAGTTTTTAGGCACACCGGGAAAGCGTCCACGCCGCCGAGATACTTGAATAGTAGAGCTTTGCCTTCCATTACTGGCATGGCTGCTTCTGGACCGATGTCGCCTAAGCCTAAAACGCGGGTGCCATCGGACACTACAGCCACGTAGTTCCAGCGGTTTGTAAGTTCGAATGATTTGTCCTTATCGGCTTGAATTTCTTTGCATGCTGCTGCTACGCCGGGCGTGTACCATATTGCGAAGTCATCTGGGCTTGCAACGGCGCATTTTGGCATGATTTGGACTTTTCCGCTGTAGAATTTGTGTAAGGGTGGAGCTAATTGGGAGGGTTTTTTGGCTTTAGCTAGCAGTTCTTCCACGGTTAGTTTTCTTCTTTCTTCTTTTGGTTTAGACATTTTATCATCCTCTTTGAATGAGATGTTGTTGTGTTTTAAAAACTGGTTTTAAAGGTTGCGGTTGATTTTATAATGAAGTATTACACGAATTGCGCATTTGCGCATGCCCTTTGAGTGTAGGCTGATTATTTTAGATAAGTATTTGTAGGTCATAAAACTTAACTTTAAACTTGTCATGCTTTTTAACATTCTCTAATTGAATAAATCATTGGGTGCACCTCGTGTCATCAGTTTACAAGATTACCTTGATACTGCTTACTGGTTTAATAGTGCTGTTTGCGTTTCAAGCATATTATCCTGCGTTTATTTACGTGTTTTCAAATAGTTTTCTCGCTATAATAGCCGGCGTAGCAGTTGTATGCTCGGGGTTTTCTCTGCAAAAATACTGGCACAAGGCTAAGGAGCAGTTTTCAATTGTTTGGCTTTTCTTCACGTTAGGATTATTCCTTTGGTTTGTTGGAGAAGCCATACGAGTTGGTTATACGCTTGTGTGGAACGTGGAGATGCCTTATCCGTCTCTGGCTGATGTTTTTTGGTTGGGTGGTTGCATACCGTTATTTATTGCGTTATACTTGTATGTTGAAATTTTCAAATCAGTACTTTCTCGTGGAATATTAACTGCTTCTATGACGGTTACTTTAGGCTTGGCTCTTTTCGTCTCCGTAAGCGTGATAACTCCAGTTGTTAGAACGGAAGATGCGGTTACAAGAATTGTGGGTTTTCTTTATCCCATATTGGACATGGCGTTGTTGTCTATGGCTTTTTTGGGTCTCTTAATTTTTCTTAAAGGAAGCCTTGGCAAATCGTGGGCGTTTATCTGTTCTGGCGTGCTCTTGAACGCGTGGGCTGACGTGCTTTTTAGCTACACAGAATTGCGAAGAACCTATTATGCGGGGCATCCGATAGAACTGCTCTATGCGGTGTCATATGTGTTCTTTTTACTGGCATTCTACATACACGTAAAGGAGCTTTAGGAGAAATAACCCTTGACTGAAGACTCCACTAATTTCAAACGCCTTCTGTTCGAAGCTGTCGATGAAGGCTTATTAGTGCTCGGAAAAAGCGGAAGAGATGCAGTTTATTTTCATCTGGAAAGTTTGTATTCGCTGAGGAAAGAAGATGTTCTTGAAAAACCTGACGTTTTTGTTGAAAGTTTAAGAAAGATTTTTGGGATGGGCGCTGGAGTAATCGAAAAAGCAATTTTGAAAAGTCTTTATGAGAAGCTTGGTTTGGATTACAAAGAAGATAAAAATTGGGATTTTGCAGCATACTTGAACGAGGCAAAAAACGCAGTTAGAAGGAATCCCACAGAGATTGTAGAAGTTTCCGGTACTAGTGGAATTCTCTCTTAATTAGCATATTCACAGTTTTCTTGCCTTCAACCCTAAAAGAACATGTTGTGTTCTTTGGAAGCCTATTTTCTCGTATACGCGCCTTGCTGGAATATTGTCCTCTGCGACCCAAAGAACAGCGTCTTTGCCTAAGTTGAGTATTTCTTTTACGATGGCGGAGACTACTGAAGTTGCGAGCCCTTTTCCTCTTGAAAACTCAACCGTGTATACACCTCTGATGAGCGCCATTGTGTCTAATATTTCTGAAGTAGTTGCGGTAGATGCTAACGTGCAGTTGTCGTATGCACCGTAGGCTATGCCTCTTTCTATGGCGTCTTTTATTCTGTTTGCCCATTCTTCTCCAAAATTCTTTGCTACTTCTTTAAGGTCTTCTATATCCAATTTTTTGACTTTATGCTGAATTGACGGCTTGAAAGTTTTTACGGTTGCTTTCATGATTAGATATGCGGTGATTTTGTCCTTGCTTGCTTTGTCAGTTGGCTTTATTGGTTCAAAGAGCTTTCTTACGATTGTGAGATGGTGAGGTTCTATAACGAATGTTGGTTCGCTTAAGGCAACATATTGTATGAGCTTGTCTATGCTTTCTACTGTTCCATGAGTGTGAATTATTCTCTTGTCAAATTCAAAAAGATAACCACGCACTTCATGATTTTCAGTGGCGGTCCAAATTTGAGTTTTGTTTCTATCGTATCTTAAGTCACAGATTGTGAAGACATGTCGAATCTCGTCTTTTTGAAGAAACCTTAAGAAATCTTCTCCGTTCGACTTTTCAAGTCTAGCTGTCTTCAATTCGGTTGACATCTCGTTTCAATGGAAACTAAACTCACACGTAATTGTTAAAAGAAGAAAACATTTGGGAAATTTTCTTTACGTTGCAGACAAAGCGTTTAGTATCGTCTTTGTCTGTAGCCGCCTCTCCTTTCTCGTCCGCCAAAGTCCCTTCTGCCGCGTCCTCTGAAGGGGCGTCTTGGTTGCTCATAGACTTTCGTTGACAGATTATTTTCTGTGTTAACTTCGCTTGCTAATGCTTCTTTTGCAACTTCCAACGTGCCGTATCTGCCAACGTTTAGTCGCATGTTACCTTTGAACAGTGTGATGTAGCCGTTTCCAACGGTTATTGTGTCGCCTTCGTTGATTTTTTCGATGTTATCGTCCCATAATGTCAAGTATACGCATCCTGTTTCGTCGCCCACTAACGCATCGCACACGCGGTGTGGCGCGCCGTCTCTGCCTGCTGCTATGTTTCTGATTTCGCTTTTGGAGACAACTTTTGCTGTGACGTTTACTGCTCTTGAGGCGGGAGTTAATTCGCCTACTTTCACGTCTACGGGTTGTTTAGGTCCTGAAAAACCTTCAACTGCCAAATTTTTTCAACACCTTATATTTTGACAAAACACATAACATTACATTGACTCTTAAGGCTTGCGGTTATGTTTTTTTCTGATGTTAAAGTATTGAGGCGTAATTATTAGGTTTTGTCGTGTGTTGGGATTCATAAGTTATAAGTTAAAGTATAGTCTCTTGATATTCACGATAGAAAATGAAAGCCACCGCAAACATCAACCGCCGAATTCGCATGCTCTTCCACACGTTAGGCTTAAGCTGCCTAGGCGGCGCAATATTCTTGCAAGTGCTGGTTTTCGCAGATATCGCAAACCGTGGATATTTTATGGCGGTGGAAAAGAATCCTGCAATCTTAACGTTCGAGATTATCCTAACAGCGTTTGCGCTTATCTACTTCATATACATATATCAACGTTTTATACGCTCAATAAGATGAACAAGTTTCAACTTAATTTTTGAAGCTTTTCTCTAGTTTCTGCAAGGCTACAAGGAAATGATGATAAACCTTAAATTGTCATCCATAAAACTCAATCATTAATTCCTTTGTTAGGTCGTGAAAAAATGAAAAAACTCAAACATTTAACAACAGTCATAATTATCTTGACTTTCGCACCGACATTTGCTCGTAGTTCAGCAGTGCAGTCGGCAACTGACTTGCAGATGTTTTTCTCAGAAGAGTATGTCGGTATTTCAATAATGATAAACGCGACGCAGAAAACTCTCCCAAGCGAAAATGTAACAGTTCACCTATGGGTCAAGTGCACATCTGCCAACGTTAAAATTGACTATTTAAACTTTACAGTTTATGGCTTCTTAAAGGGAGAAGAACAAATTCCGCTGAACACCACGAGTATACTAATGGATGAGTCTTTATCCTTTGATGAAACAAGAGAATACCATTATGACATTCTAATACCTCACGACATTTGGAGCGCAACTTTCGGCGAATTACGCCTCAGTTATGCAATCGCAGACGACTCTTACAAACGAAATGCAGGTTTTCCAATGACGATTGTTGAAAATACCTATCTAAGTGAGATTGAGCAACAACTTGCAAGTTTGAATGAGACTTATCAACAGTTAAGCAATAATTATACAAGCCTTCAGCAAGACTACGAGTCACTTAAAGGAAACTTAGGTCAGCTTGAGAGCACACGACAAGCAGTAATCGCTTTGGCGGTTGTCACCATTTTCTTTGTAGCCACAACCGTCTACTTGATTATGCGAAAGCCAAAACAGACGTGGTAGCTTCTTACTTCCTCATTTTATTTTTTGTGCAATTTTTGTGCAGCGATGAATGTTAAACCCTTTTTGGTTAGGGCCTTAGCCGTTCGGTTCACAGCATCGTGCTTGTCCAAATAGTTGCGAAGCAGTTTTGGCATCAACCCTTTTTCAAGAATATCCTTTTTTGGAATGAAATAGTCCAAAATGTCTGACGGGTGGTCTCTGGTCTTCTCGATTTCTGGGTCTCCGCCTTCATGTTTGGCACTGATGTTTTTGACGTGGTCTGCCAACTCCACTAACTCATTAAGTCGGTCGTATGGTTGCCTAACAATGCTCTTGTAGGCTTCGGTTATGTGGTGTTCGATGCGAACAATGTCCTCGAAATCGAAGGCTTTTCGAACATAAGCTGAAAGCTCAATTGTCTCGTTGTTGACAGAGTTTGAAAGGTTAAAACCAATAAGCGGTGTTGTGCCATCATTTCGACTCAGAAGCTTCGCAGTTAACAGAGTCCACAAAATCGAATAAGGATTATCGTTGCCTAAAAACACGGAAATCTTGAATTCAACGTCAACGCCAAGTTTGTGCAGCAAATACCCCAAAAGAACAGTACCCGAATTCGTGTTCAAAACTTGCTGCACACCATACTCAGTATAATAGTAAAGCAGTTCGTCAACCCACTTCAAAGCGTACTCATTTGGAGCGCCAACACCACCAAAATAACCCGTAATAGTTTCCGGTCCGCTCAAGTGAACATTTACTGGTTTGCCGTCTGGCCCTGGCATGGTTCCTTTTGTGTCAAGTGTTTCCACGAATGAAGCTCCTATGATTTGCATTGCCGCCATAGTTGCGAGCACGTCATCATCTTCCACTTGCTCTTTCATGTTACGAACGCGTATGTATCTGCCAGGCATGAGGTCTTGCTGTTTTATTGCGTATTTTGCCTCTTCAATCAGCCATGGGAAAAAGTTGAAAGCACTAATTTCTAAAGTCACCGCGAAAGAATCGTCAAACTTCGTTGAATCCACTTTCTTTCCCAAAATTTTTCTTCTATACTCGGGAATGCTTATGAAGGAGTTTTTATCTCGCTGCTTAATCAGCCATTCAAGGTCCTTAACAAAAGGCGACTTCTTTTTCTCCAGACGCCCCATTAGGTTTTCAAGCTTACGGGACTCCTTAGCCTTACGGTTAATCTCCTCCACACCGCCATATTTTTCAACAATCTTAAACAGACCATTCGTAAGGGGATTATCCTTTCTAAGTAAGAACTCGTTAATTTCTTTCAAATTTTCCTCGTTTATTCGCAATCTTTCCCGAATCTTATCCAAAATAGACACTTCCGAACAATCGTTAGTCTTCAGAGGCTCTCGTAATTTAAGCATTTTCACTAAAACTGAAAAATTGCGTATCTGTTGGCGGCGCAGGTGGTGGAGGTGGAGGCTCTTCTGGAGGAGGTGCAGGCGCCGAAGGTTCCTCGCCTATTGTTGGTGGTTTTTCAAGTGCTAGTTTTTCTGCTTTTTTCTTACGGTAAACGTGGACTGCAAGGTATATGAGTGCAGCTACTACGAGGATGAGTGCTGAGTATATGCCCGTTGTTAAAGCGTAAGTGAAGTAAGTAAAACGTACATTTGACGTGTTATACGTGAGAACTATATTATAAGAAAGCGTTTTTGTAGAACCCGATTCCACGTAATTAACCGTCCAATATTGCCTATCTTCCAACATGAGCCCAGTTTCACGGTCATATATTATCTCAAGCTTTCCATAATAATCAGCGGGTATTATACTTCCATAGAGTGTGACGTTTTGGGAACAGTTAAATTCCACGTCATGCGCCGCCAACGTGTTGAAGAACATCCCTCCATAACACCTCAAGCCAGAGTCAGCCAAAGTAACCGTCCCATTCAAAATGTTTAGCACATCTCCAGCTGTATGCTCCTCGCCAATCCACAAATCAAAGTATTCACCGTGAGGCGGAATTTCCGGCGTAGGCAAAAGTTCCTTTACAAAAATTGCTGAGCGGTTGATTAAGCTTACATAAAATGTCATTGAAGTTGAGACTATTCCCCCGGTCCTAATTGTTTCTGTAACTTCAATATATGTTGCATTAACAATGTTGCTAGTGCTCAGCACAAGTTGTCCTTGTGCAGAGCCATATCCTGGAATGTTTACAGTATAGGAATACTCGGCACGCAAAAACGGAAAGGGTACGCTTTGTCTTTCTATGACAAGTGCGTAGGGAAGAAGCGCCACTATGAGAATTTCTGAGAGAACAATGATGAATATGAAGATTTTACTGCGGGACATCTGGCGCCTATCTCATCGTAATTAAAACGTTACTTCTTACGTGCAGAAAAAGTTTACCCAAAAATTAGCTTCAATTAAAACTTAGCAAATCGCAATGGTATACGCTTCTTTTCAAAGCTTAAATGATATAAATGCATGGTTAACTAGTAGGTGACGATAAACCATGTTTAAACCCGAAGGAATCCTACCTGCTTTAGTCACACCATTCACGGATGATGGAACAGCGGTTGATGAAGAAAGACTGCGCGCTTTAGTTAACCACTGCATAGAATTAGGCGTTCATGGGGTCGTCCCATGCGGCACCACAGGCGAATTTGTCAACATGACAACAGAAGAGAAAAAACAAGTCATAAAAACCGTCGTCGACGAAGTCAACGGCAAGGTCAAAGTTGTTGCTGGAACAGGCGCAAGCGGAACAGACAAAGCTTTAGAAATGACAAAATACGCGAAAGATGTGGGCGCCGACGCTGTTTTAATCGTAACCCCTTTCTATTTGAAGCCTGCAGATCGTGGAATCTATGAACATTACGATACAATAGCAAGCAAAGCTGACATGCCAATAATTCTCTACAATATTCCACAATGCACAGGCTTACCGTTGCCTTGGCAAATGGTTGAAGACTTGGCTCAAATCCCAAACATAGTAGGCGTAAAAGACAGCAGCGGACAACTAAGCTTCATATTGGCAGTGCTGGAAAAAGTCAGAGACAAAATAAACGTCTTATGCGGACACGACGAAGTAGTTGTGGCAGCATTAGCCGCAGGATGCAGTGGAGCGATTCTTGCAAGCGCAAACGTGATACCTGACATTTGGGTGCAAGTCTACAATCACATTAGAAACGGCGAGTTGCAAAAAGCCCGCGAACTCCAATATAAAGTGCAGAAAATAGCCAGAATAATCGCTGGAAGCGGAGCAGTGGGTACAAAAGAAGCGTTAAACATGATGAAAATCAAAGTAGGACCAGTCCGAAAGCCATTAAGCGTAGGCGGCGAGTTAACCTACGAAGCAAGAGAAGAATTACGCTTAGATTTAGAAAAAATAGGAAAAATAAAGCCTAAAGCAGTAACGTTCGAAGTCGCCGAAAAACCAATAGAACAACGCTTCATGGCAGTAAACATAACGCCAGACGTAATAAAAGACTTCAAACTACGCGTCGGTGAAGCCTTAGCAGGAGGAGGCGCAGAAGTAGCCCACATAGACCTTATCATCGGAAAAAGCGACGGCCCAGTTGGCGAAGCTTTTGCAAAGGCTAAAGCAGCACCAACACCAGGACATGAGCCACTATTAGCCATTTTGGAGCCAAATCTCTCCGTGAAACCGGTGACGCTTATCGTTCCAACAGTTACCATTACAAGCATGCGTCAAGCGAGCATGGTTTACGGTCCAGCTCAAACAGCAGTTGCTAAGGCAGTGATTGACAGTGTCGCAGATGGAACTATTCCAAAAGAAGCAGTTGACGACTTGATTATCATCGCGAACGTGTTTGTGCATCCCACAGCCGTTGACAGACAAAGAGTTTACATAAACAATTACAAAGCCATGCGCCACGCAATCCGCAAAGCGATAGAAGGCAGACCCAACATTGACGAATTAATAGAGAACAAAGACCGCTCGAAACACCCATTCAAATACACACCATAGTGAATGAAAATTGACAAAACAGAAAATACGCGAAGGCGACTACATACTCCTCTACTTAAACCAACGAAAAACTTACATGATTAAAGTTGAAGCTGGCAAAACTTTCCACACGCACAAGGGCTTCATAAAATTTGACGACTTAATCGGCAAAGAATACGGCACGACAATTATCAGCAGTTTGGGCATTGAATTCATAGTGTTGAAGCCTCTTCTCCGCGATTTCATAATGAAGTCAGCTAGGCAAACACAGATAACCTATCCGAAAGACATTGCCTTAATAGTAATGTTCAGCGGGATAGGGCCTGGAAGCCGTGTCGTAGAAGCTGGAACTGGCACTGGTGCATTAACAACAGCCCTAGCGCATTATGTTAAGCCAGAAGGCAAAGTTTACAGCTACGAAATCCGCGAAGAATTCATAAAAACTGCAGAGAAAAACCTAACACGCGCTGGTTTAATCGACTTTGTGGAATTAAAAAACAAAGATGTAACCGCTGGCATAGACGAAAACGATGTAGACACTTTGATTCTTGATTTAGCCACTCCATGGCTTGTTATTCCCCATGCGTATAACGCACTGAAACCTTGTGGAACACTAGTCTCGTTCAGCCCAACAATTGACCAAGTAGTCAAAACCGCTGAAGCCTTAAAGGAAAATTACTTCGTAGACACAGAAACCATAGAATGCCTAATGCGGGGAATGCAGACTGAAAGGGGTAAAACAAGACCGCAAACTCTGATGACAGCGCACACGGGATACATAACATTCGCCAGAAAAATAATTCGCCATTTTGACACTTCAACAAAAGAATAAGCAATCACTTATCGCTAAATTTCTATTCACTTATTCTTATCTTAACACAGTGTCAAAAAAGAAAAAATAGGAGATTCTGTGGATTATGTCGCTTCTTTTTTAGTGGTTTGCTTTGAACCTTTCAACACGTTTTTCCACACTGGTATAATTCCTCTGTTAAACAGCAACACTATTCCAAGCGAAACAAAGCATAACGGCAAGACAACTATTAGCCCTTGAGCAATCCACAACATGCTTGCAGAAAGAATCTTGACGACAGGTTCTAACGAAGCGCCTACATTAACATCTGAAGGTTTCTTCTCTTTCAAGTTTATTGTAATTGATGAAAACTCTTCTTCTGGCGTAATGTCTGACGCGTTTACTGTTTCAACGCTGATGTTTATGTAAGTTACTGTTCCATTCGAGTCAATTATTGCTCTCGCGTTAAACGTGAAGGATGTCACATTCGCAGGAGGAATTTTGCAAAGCATCTGTCCACTCCACGCGTCGTTTTGGTAAGTCATGCGTAAGGATTTTACGTAGCCATCTTTTTCGTCAGCAAGAACAGTAAGCCTATCAACCGCGTCTTCAAACGCGCCTTTTTCTAGTTCGCCCTCTATGGTTTCTGTAATCACTTGATACTGTGTCTGCGATGTTGGAGAGACGCTCTGAATACTGCTTAAATCCTTCCCAGTGTTCGCACTGCGTAAGTACAATGACGCAGAATGCTGCTGTACTTGTCTCGTATTAAGATAAATAGTCAGAAGCAAAACAGACGTGCATAAGACTACTGCGGCAGCAATTTCCTTCTTTCTTATCAACATATTTAACACCAGAATAACATAATAGGCGCCTAATTGCTATAATGCTACGTTTCAGAACATTATTGTACTAAATCTAGTACGGTGGCCTAAACGTTGGGAGTTCGTGGTGAGGTGTTCTCCGCTTAAACAATATGTACACAATCAATGCTACTACAAAACTTATGACTAAGACTTCAACGTCTGCGTGAGAATATGTAGGCGTACTTGCACGTATGCCTTCCAGTGCTCTCAACGATTTGGAAAATAAATATGCTTCTGCATCTGTATGTGTCGGTGTTATCTTTGCAAACGTAATTAGCGGAACCAACGTCATTAACAGTCCAAGAACCACTGCGGTTATTATGTAAAGCAGCACTTTTCTCATTCAAGAGGCCTCCACAAACAGTAATACATTCATAAGTCTTTTAATTCTACATTTTAGAACAGCATGGTAAACGCTCATAACGGTCTAGCCCTCCACAACCGAACAGTCTCAACCCACAGAATCACAGTGGCGATTAAACCAAACATTACGGTGTAAAAACTGGGGGTTATCTGGCTTATCACACAGATGGCTAAATAAGCAGCAAGCATAGTAGAAAAAAAGACAGAATAAAAGAGATATCTAGGCACAAGAAAGCGACCCATACGTGTGAAGAAACGCAAAATTCCCACTTTCACCTCTTCTTCTAACACATATTCGCCTGTTCCTTTTTTGTTAACAAGCCCTAACTCTTGCAGTTTCTCAAGATGATGCACTGCTATGCTGGGACTAGAAAAGCCTAAAGCACGCTGAACCTCCCGAACGCCAACCATGTGGTTAGGCTGCTGCAGCAGATACCAGTAAACAAGAAGAGTTTTACCTTTCAATTCAGACTCCAAGAACGCCAAATTAAATTCATGTGGAGCCTTTGACATTAAGCATCGCCTATCAGCATTAATAAAATATGTATTTAAAAGCCTAATCAAGGCGCCCCTTGAGTGGTTCTGAATGCTGTACTAATGATTGGTATAAAATAGATTAAACGTATTTATCAATAGAATAATTGAGGAGTAGCATTAATTTAACCGATTCGCTCATTAAAATGATAGGAGAGAGGGGGTATGTTTAACAAAATATCTTCAGTTATTTTGTGCATATTATTATTCACCGGCATTTTTGTTATGGCGACAAATTTTCATTCAGTAATAGCATGGATTGGAACTGTTTACATTAGGGCAGATGGCGCTATAGAACCGGCTGATGCACCAATATTACGTGACGGAGATGTCTATATCCTAATTGGCAATATCACTAGCAATGCCGACGGAATTGTTATAGAAAGAGACGACATGAAGTTAGACGGGGCTGGTTGCATAGTTCAAGGAAACGGTGAAGTCCATAAAGCAGGAGTGCTCCTTGTTGCTAGACACAACGTAACAATAACAAACATGGAGATCACGAAATTCTATTATGGTATCCGACTTGACATTTGCCAAAACTGCAGCATCATTGGAAACAACCTACATCAAACAATGCTTTATGGCAAAGCTAACATTGACCTTGTTGATTCGTCCTACAACACTATAGTTGGAAACAACCTAACAGATAATTGGATAGGCATCGGACTTCATGCGTCAAACTATAATGTTATTCGCGAAAACAATGTAACAAAACACTCCGCGGGCATTTATTTACAGTCTTCTTATAACAATTCAATTCACCACAACAGCTTTTTATTCAATGATAACCAAGTCGATATTTACGACTCAGCAAATGCTTGGGACGATAATTACCCATCCGGCGGCAACTTGTGGAGTGATTATTGGGGCGTGGATTCGTACAGTGGTGTTTATCAAAACGAGACAAGAAGCGATGGAATAGGCGACACGCCACGCATAATAGACGAAAACAACATAGACCGCTATCCTTTGGTTTATCCTCGAGACCCATGCGAACAGCAAATAGTCTCTCTTGTTAACGGTTCAAGAGCCTACAACCACGATTTAGAGTTAGAGAACATGGCACTTGAACATTATGCCTTCCGTTCAGGCGGGTCTGCTGGTGCAAACGAAACTGTATACTGGATTAAAGAAAAATTCGAAAGCTTTGGATTAGAAGCATGGCTTGAACCTTTTGAATTTACAACTTGGGACGTGACGAGTAAGCCTTCTCTCGTGATTGATGATGATGGAAATCCAAATACAACTTATGACCAAACTGTTCTTAGTTCTTTTCAATGCGAACATTACAGTTGGCCAACTTCTCCAAATGGAGCCTTTGCTGATCTTGTGATTTTACCTCTGCCTGAGGCAGCAAGTTATTTTGAAATAGGTGTGAATCCAATTAACACAACCGCATGGAACGCTATAAACACCACAGGGAAGATAGTATTGATTGGAAGAGAAGTTCGTTGGAGTTCTAGTTGGCATAATACATACAGAAATAAGTTGACGGCGCAACCGCCAGCCGCAATCGTTCACACGTGGTGGTATGAATGGATGTCATTCACACCTCCCATGTACAGTTCTGCCGGCGGACGCCCGATAAGCTCCTTTGGAGACTATTATTGGGATTTGGGCATTCCTGTAGGTTCTGTAAACTATGAAGATGGCTTATGGATTCGAAATAGAGAAAGTGGCATAGATGTCTCTGCGAACGTTTCCATCAATTCAGTTATTGGTATGGGCACTCATTATAATGTTGTTGGAAGAATTAAAGGCTACATAGACCCGGATAAAATGATAATTATTTCCGGTCACTATGACACTGTTATGTGTGCGGGCTTCTGTGATAACGGTGCGGGAACTGCGGGGGTAATAGAGCTTGCAAAAGTTTTTGCTGATGCTGTTGCAAGCGGCGTCTATAAACCCGCATATACTCTTCTGTTTGTAGCTTTTGCAAGTGAGGAGCTTTATCTGGTAGGCTCGATAAACTATGTGAAACAGCACAAAAGCGACATGGCAAATATTAAGGCAGTTATTAATTTGGATTGCATAGGTAGTGATGAGTTTCGAGTTACCGAAACTGAGCCGGTGAACGGTTTTGATTTGGACCAAGTTGTGTTGGAAGCTGCTTTGGAACTTGGTGTATCTGGTGAATTGGAATCGCCGGGTGGTTCCGATCAGGAGACCTTTAGAAACCCATTGTGGGCCAACAGCATTTATTATCAATATTGGGGTTTAGATGCAAACATTTCTGATGCGACACCAATTCCGTCCAGTGTCTTGCTGATTTCATTTCCTCTTCTCTATAATGACGCTTGGTACATGGGCAGCCCCGGCTGGATTCACACAGAATATGACAATTCAACTTCAACGTTGACACTAAACTGGGTTGAAGCTGTGGATCTTGAAAAGCACATTCAAATAGCCGCGCTTACAACAGTACGTATTTCACCTAATGTTCCTCCATTGCCTCGTAACATCGCCTTAACAAGCGTTAAACCTAGTAAAACTGTTTCTGGGCAATCCTTCTTGATGCAAATTAAAGTAACGATAGAGAATCAAGGAGGATACATAGAATATGTAAATGTCACAGCGTATGCAAACGCTACAGTTATCGCGACACTCGTGAATATTGTTGTCGCTAATGGAACCTCAGTTACAGTTGCTATCACATGGAACACTACAGAATTTGAAAAAGGCAATTACACCATACGGGCTTACGCTTGGCCTTTTCCAGACGAAACCTCCACAACAGACAATAACTGCACATTCAATGGCTTTGTTTTAATAACGCTTCCTGGCGATGTTGATGGTGATTTTAAAGTGAAGATGGATGATATAGTGCTTATTGTTGGTGCTTTCGGGTCAACGCTTAGAGCAGACGGATGGTACTGGCACACGCCACCCTGCATACTATGTCCCCATAATCCAAACTACGACGTAGACGGAAACAGCAAAGTAGACATGGGCGACATAATTATTGCATGTGATAACTTCGGAAAAACTTATCTATGATATCTCGCGCGATTGTGAAATTCAATTGAATGCCGTCCGAGTAACTCTGAGATTTCATCCGCTTATATTGTCAAGCTAATGCCTTCTCATCATCCGGCAACAAAAATATTAGGAGGGCAAAAATAAAAATGTTCTTCAGTTATGCCATATTTCTTGTTGGAACTGGTTTGGCATATGTTTTTCAGATTAAGACTTGTCTATTTATGGATGGGCTATCCTTCTTCTAAGGCTGCAAAGGGATAGTCAGGAATGTGGATTTTGAATTCATATTTTCTGTTCATAAGACAGTTAAATACCCATAGCCTATTTGTGTGCATAATCGTTGGAGGAAACTCCTTGAAACATAACATAACGCCAAAACAAAGAAAAGAACTACAAGCAAAAATGGCTAAGGTTTTCAAAGAAAACATGAAAGGGCTTCGGACAGAATTGCAAAAAATATTGGTAGATGATATGGTCACCGCTTTCCAAAATAGAATAAACGTGTTAAACAGAGCACAAGCAAAAAGAAGCTACTAATGGGGACTAAAGAGGAAAAAGACGTAGTTTGAATCCATAAAAGCTTTATATAAAAAGGGTGAAAATATCGCCAAGAGGTTTAGGATAATGAGACGATCCAAACTTGAAATGTATATTGACATCCTTAAGGTGCTTGCCCACCGCGGCCCGTTAAAGCTAACGCATATTATGTACAAGGCTAATGTTAATTGCAGCGTGCTGAAGCAATATTTAGACTTCTTAATAAAACAGCAACTTGTCGAAGAACGCACAATCGGAAAGCGCAGAGTTGTCTACGCCATAACACAAAGAGGCATTACAGTGCTCAAGTATTTCCGCGAACTCAAGCAAGTCTTGCCAATTGTTGAAGAATTAAGAAACAGAGCACCTGTACCATACTAACCATCTTAAATTTTTTAACTACAATAGTTTTCATCAAATTGTATATTTCTGAAAACATAGAATATAGCTTGTTCTTTTATCGTTTTTTGGCTTGGTCTTGACTATGAAGGCGCATACATGTCAAAAAAGCTAAAGTAAACGTGTAGTTTTACGCTTGACAAAGACTAGCCCCTCCCTTATAAATAGGTTGAAACAACTATTGACTCTACCGTTCTATGATGCTTGCCCTTTCCAATGTTTGTGCATGCGATAAAGTTAAACACAATAACCGCTCTCTCTACCAATTGAAACCTTGGAGAATTCGGAAATGAGTAGAGAAGAAGAGTCTTCTGGCTACAAAGGTGAAGCATTAGATGCTATCAGAAAGATAGGTGCTGAGATAGGCGATGTAATCCGTATAACACGAAATGATGAAGTCTATGAAGGCATACTTATTCCACGTTCTGAATATGGAGACGAAAAGCACATCGTAATAAAATTGAAAAGTGGCTACAACATTGGCGTCCGCATAACACCCGACGCAAAAATAGAACGAATAGGCAAAGGCGCAAAACCCACATTCGTCCCGCCAGCGCCACCAGAACAAAACCCACAACTGCCACGCGTAGCCATAATAAGCACAGGTGGAACCATCGCTAGCCGCGTTGACTACAGAACAGGCGCAGTACGCCCAGCCTTAACAGCAAGCGACCTCTACAGCGTCGTTCCAGAACTCGCCAACATAGCACGCATAGACGCGCACATACTCTTCAGCCTTTTCAGCGAAAACATCACGCCAAAACATTGGACAGAAACTGCAGAAGCCACCGCCAAACAAATTTCTGAAGGCGTTGACGGCATCGTAATAGCCCACGGCACAGACACAATGGGCTACACAGCTGCAGCCCTAAGCTTCGCACTGCAAAACTTGCCCGTTCCAGTAATCCTCGTAGGCTCGCAACGTTCAGCAGACCGCCCAAGCTCAGACGCAGCAACCAACCTCATCGGCGCAGTAACCGCAGCCGCAAACGCTCCATTCGCCGAAGTCTCAATAGCAATGCACGAAACAACATCAGACGACAGCATAATACTCCATAAAGGAACGAAAGTCAGAAAATGCCACACAAGCAGAAGAGACACTTTCAAATCAGTCAACACAACGCCACTAGCACGTGTACAAGACCAAAAAATAACCATGTTAACAGAAAATTACCAAAAACGCGACTCAACAAACAAATTAATGCTAAAACCAAAATTCAACGAAAAAGTCGCACTGGTCAAATTTTACCCGGGAATGAACCCCGCTTTAATCGATTATTACGTGGATAACGAATACAAAGGAATCGTTCTGGAAGGAACAGGCTTAGGACACGTTGGAAAATACTGTTTCAATGCCATACGAAACGCCATAAAACATGACGTCGTAGTTGCCATGACTTCACAATGTATCTGGGGACGCGTAAACATGAACGTCTACGATTCAGGACGCGACCTACTCGCCCTAGGCGTAATTCCACTAGAAGACATGCTCCCAGAAACAGCACTAGTAAAGCTAATGTGGATTTTCGGACAAACCCAAAACCTGGAAGAAGCAAAAAAACTACTAAAAACAAACATAGCCGGCGAATTTTTACCACGAACAATCCCAGAAAAAATAGGCATAGAATAAGGAGGAACAACAACCCATGGAAATCGACTATAAAAAAATCGGCTTAAAAGTAGGCTTAGAAATCCACCAGCAACTCGACACATCCGCAAAACTGTTCTGCCAATGCAAACCAGAACTCTTCAAAGAACAACCCGAAATCACATTCACACGCAGACTACGCCCAACCCAAAGCGAACTAGGACAAGTAGACCCAGCCGCATACTTCGAATTCCAAAAAGGCGTAAAAATCCAATACGAAGCAAACCGCGCAACATCATGCCTCGTAGAAATGGACGAAGAACCACCTCATCCATTGAATACAGAAGCAGTTGAAATAGCCTTAACGGTCGCACTAATGATGAAAGCCAAACCAGTCGACGAAATCCACGTAATGCGCAAAACAGTCATAGACGGCTCAAACACAACAGGCTTCCAAAGAACATGCGTAACCGCTTTGAACGGCGAAATCAAAATCGGAGAAAAAACCGTCCCAATCCAACACATAAGCCTAGAAGAAGACGCAGCAAGAATTATGGGACGAGAAGACAACACAATACATTACCGCATAGACCGCCTAGGCATACCACTAATCGAAATCGCAACCGCACCAGTCATAAACACACCAAAAGAAGCAGAAGAAATCGCACTCACAATAGGAAGAATACTAAGAGCTACAGGGAAAGCCAAAAGAGGACTAGGCACAATCCGCCAAGACCTAAACGTATCAATCACAAACGGAGCACTCATAGAAATCAAAGGAGTCCAAGAACTCGAACTACTACCCCAAGTCATAGAATACGAAATCCAACGTCAACTAAACCTCATAAAAATAAGCCAACAACTCCAAAAAAAAGGAGTCAAAGAGACACAACTAACAGAAGAAATTCACAACGTAACCCACATCTTCCAACAAACCCAATGCAAAGTCATCCGCAAATCCCTCGACAAAAAACAACAAGTCCTAGCGGTGAAACTTCCAAAATTCAAAGACCTACTCAAACAAGAATTAGCGCCTAACCTACGCTTAGGAACAGAAATGGCAGACAGAGCACGATTCTGGGGAAGAGTCGGCGGAATATTCCACACCGACGAACTACCCGCCTACGGCATAACAACCCAAGAAGTTGAAGCACTAAAAAAAGCCCTCAAAGCAGAAAACGACGACGCAATCGTATTCGTCGCAGACACACCAGAAAACGCCAAAGACGCCCTAAAAGCAGTCATAGAAAGAGCAAAAGAAGCCATAAAAGGCGTGCCGGAAGAAACCCGCAACGCAAACCAAGACGGCACATCACGCTACATGCGCCCCAGACCAGGCGCAGCAAGGATGTACCCAGAAACCGATATACCACCAACACAAATAACCGAAGACTACATAAAAAAAATTAATGCGCAATTGCCAGAACTTCCAGAACAAAAACTCGAACGCCTAATGAAAGAATACAAGCTCAACCAAAAACTAGCCAAACAAATTATGGACTCAGAATACAGCCAATTATTCGAAACAATAGTAACAGAAAGCAACGTTTCACCCACAACAGTCGCAGCATTCCTCACAGAAACACTGAAAGCCCTAAAACGTGAAGGCATAGAAACAGACAAAGTTTCTGACACACAAATAAGAGAAGTCTTCAAAAACGTAGCCACAGGCACATTAACAAAAGAGGCACTACAAGATGTGTTCGTTTGGCTTTCAAAACACGAAAACGAAAGCCTACAAAAAGCAATTAGCGCTTTGGGGTTGGAGACGCTTTCTGAAAAAGAACTGAAAGCCCTAATCGACAAAATAATCGCAGAAAATGAAAAATTGATTAAAGAACGAGGCGAAGGCAGTTTCGGCATTCTCATGGGCATGATAATGAAGAATTTACGTGGCAAAATCGACGCTGCTCAAGCAAGTAAACTGTTAAAGGAGAAGCTGAAGACGGCAGCGAAATAGTTTACGCGGCTACTTGTAATCCTTAAGCGCAATAACAGGCGTTGATGGCACCTTCACTGGTTCGCCACAGTAAGGACATATTTTAAATTCAGGAAGCAATGGCTTTCCACAAGCTGGACAAATGTTCGGAAACTGCACTTTCTCCTCAATTTTCTTAATCTCCTTCTTCAAACTGCTCAATTCAGCTCTTATCTTCTCCACATTCTCTTTTAGTGGCTGAAGCTCCTTCACCTCGGTTCTAACGTTGTAGATTATGTCTTTGACTTGTGCCAAGTTTTGGCTGTTTGACTCTATTGTTTCGTTCATCATGTCAAGTATCTCGCTTTTTTCTTCTAACAATTGAGCTTCAACCGCAGTTTGTGTTTTAGCGTCTGAAAGTATCTTGTTCAGGAAAGCATCAACAGGGTTTTCGAAAGCAACTGCGCATGTGATTCCCCAAAAGATGAAAGTTGCAACTGCGCTTACGAGACAGTATACCATTGGCGTTATGGCTTGCAGTTTTTCGTTTATTAGCGGGTATAATGTTAAAAGTCTGATTTGACCGTTGAAGGCTAAGGCGTATATGGCTTCTATGAAGTGTATGAGGGATAGGAAGGTTAGGGTGCTGAAGAGCCATACGAGTATTCCTTTTTTTGCCACGTAGATTCCCCGGTTTGGGTTCAACATGTAGTATAGTGCATCTTAATATTTAATACGCTATTTCTGAAACCGACATATATCGGCAATCGTAAAATCTAAAAACCATGGTGACTTCTCCCGCACAACCCCTTTTTTTATTGTGAGGTAAACGTTAATGGATAATGGCGATTTTCTCTTTTTGATTTTTGCGTTGTTAGTGTTTATCGTTATGGTAGGTGATTATGAACGTGGAAAAAGTAAAGGTGAAAAGGAAAAAGCATAAGCGCAAAACACTTGAAAAGCGCATCATGGAGAGAGAGTTAGCGTTAAACGAGCTTTGGCTCTACAACGAAACCATTCATTCACGCATGACTCAGGAAGCTTTCTTGTTAGAGCGTAAAAGGAATCCGCGGGACTACATAACTTAGAGTAATACGCAACCATTAACATTATTTCTTTACCACACTCGACAACAACAATAACTTAACTTAAATAGTAAAGCAAAAAGAAGCTCAAATTGAGCTTTTCCATGCAAAATTAACCTAGAGTGAGATATTTCCGCGTATTATCTCATTGGATAAAGAAAAAAGGGAAGGTTAGGGTAGATGCTCGTAGTGTTCTTTTGAGTTATGGTATGTAGAAGGCTAGGTTGAAACTGTACGAGCCAATTGGCAAGGCTTTTGTTAGCTGAAGTGTCACGGTTAGGTTTGTTGTTGCGTCTGGGCTTAGAATCCAGCTTGTCTTGTCCATGCTGACTGTCCAGCCGTCTGGCAAGTCTGTTACGGTTGCGTTGAAGCTTAACTCTGTGTTGCCGATGTTATGTAGGTAGAATGTTGCTTGTTTTGTTTCTCCGATATTGCTGAACGTTCCCCAATCATACGAGCTTATAGGTGTTCCAGGTGGACTTTCCACTTGCAGTGCGGCTATGCCTGCGACTTGCATGTTGTTCGTTATGGTTTTCAAAGTGACTAAAGCGTAGGCGGTTAAGGCGAGGCAAAGCAGAGCGATAGTTAAAGCTGCAACCGTGAGTTTGCTAACTTTTGTTTTCATTTTCCTTATTCTCCACTCCGTTTTGCTAAGCAGACGCTTAGCGTATGCAGTTTTCACACGATTAACTATTTAAAATTTCATAATATGCTTTAAACATAAAAGTTCTTAAATCAGTGGATAACAATTATACCCATGTGAGAAAGTATGAATGTTGAGAATGAAATGCCGAAACAAAGAGTTACAGTCAGCATAAGCAAAGACGTTCTAGAATGGATTGACAGTCAAGTTGAGAAGCGAATCTTTAAGGATAGAAGCCACGCATTTGAAAAGCTCATCTACGACAAAATGCAAGAACAAAAAGAAAAGAAGCAGTAAGGGTTAAGGTTTAAATTTGGAAACGCCATCATTATGGTAAGGGTAAAATGGGCTTATACGAATCATTAACCGAATCTTTTCCCTTAGAGGAAACCGTGTTCGGTTCTTGCCTTCTAATTCCACATGCACTTTTTAAGCCTGAATGGAATGAACAGTTAAGTAAGGAAGGCGTTAAGGTTTTTCAGCAAGCTTATAATGGCAAACTTTTCTTTTTCTTAAAGAAATCCGACGGGAATGGTGCGGTTAAGTCTCCAGAAGAGCCTAAGCGTCAAGAGTTGAAGCCTATCGTGTGGAACGAGGAAACTTTAAGGCTGGTTGAAAAGTTTCGTAGGGAAGGGTTAAGCTACTACAAAATAGCTGCTAAAATGGAAGAGTTCGGGTTTAAGGTAGCTCACACAACGATAATGAAGAAACTGAAGCGGAGAATGGCGCATTCGCAAAGTTTAAACGTTCAATGTGAAGGTGACGGTTTATTCCGAGAATTCCTGGAAGCTTTGGAAATACTTTATCCAAAGTATCGCAAAGCCTGTGCAGTTTTGCTTAGGGAAGCTTCAAAGGTTTTGGAGAATAGTCCATAAACCAGCCGCTATAGTATTATAGTTCACTACTATCACGCTTAAACCTTTCGAACAGTCAAAGTTTTAAACATAAAAAAAGAGAGGTGAAACAGCATAGTGTTTGAAAAACTGAGGAAGTTTCTCGAAGACAAGAGGGCTGAGGCACCTATGGGCGGCGGCGGAGTAATTGGCGTTCTGGTTGGAATCATGGTTTCGCTGTTGATAGCTATCATAGTGATTCAAAGTTTGGTTAACAGCCAATCTCAAGCCGGCTGGACTGCGCAAGCGAACAGCACTTGGGCTGCATTGCAAAGCAACATTTGGGTTGCAATGACACTGCTCGTAATCATTCCAATAATAGTTGGAGCAGTGATAATCCTCGGCTACGTAAGAAGAGGAATGTAACAATACTACGAGCATCACAGCCTCTTAACTTCCCTTTTTTTGTGTAACGCCATATTTCAAATTAAACCTTTCAAGTTCCTCTTGATACCATTCGTTATCTAACTCTTTGACAAGGTTAAGAAAGTCGACGTCCAAGCAGTAAAGCTTTCGTTCCCTCTCGTTCAAGTTGGGATTTGGAAGCATAAAAGCTTCAGCGGAACGCTTCTCTTCAGTTTCAGCTTGCTCTTTCAAACGGAAATAAACACCGACTGGTTTAAGCCTGTCATGCACAACTCTATAAATTTTCTTCTGTTTTTCCATTTTCTGAATTGCCGTTTTAACTGCTCTTTCAGTATATCCAGCAGCTACACAATAAGCGATGACGTCTGCTTCTCTTACGATACCATATTTAGCTAAACATTCGGTAACTTTGTCTTCAGCCGTCATACATTTCACCAAGTGAAATGTTGAAACTTCACCAGGACTTTATTTGTCCGCTAATTTAAAAACGTTCTACACAAAGGTGTGTAAAATGCCGAAGGTAAAAGCTGAATATGAAGGAAGAATCGCATTCCGACTGCCAAAGGAAGACAGAGAAAAAATTGAAAGACTAATCATCCAGGGTAAATTCAAAAAAATTAGTGAAGTCATCCGTGCAGCCTTGGACCAGTTTCTCCAAACTGCTTAGGAGTTTCCAAAAATGGATTTAAAGGGTGCAGCCAGACAATATTGGCTTCTTGGCTGCAACATTGTTTTGCTCAGAGGCAAAGAGCCACTGCATAAATGGAGCCAATGGCGAAGCGAAAGGCAGAGTGAGCTTAACTTTGAAGCGTTGCCATGGAATGAAGCTGATGGCTTTGCCATAATCTGCGGACAGCAAATGCACAATGAGCTTTATGTTGGAGCCGTAGACTTTGATGTTAAAAACCTGCCACAAGAAACCGTAGACAAAGGCAAGCAAGTTTTAAAGTTTATGCCAATAACTCAGATGGAAGAGACTCCAAGCAGAGGACAACATTGGATTTATTTTACACGTAAAAAACCAAAAAGCGTTTCAGCTTTTCATAACGTGGCTGCTTTGGAACTGGTTGGTGAAAACAAGCTGTTAATAATGGCTCCAAGCAAAGGTTATAGAAGGCTAAATGACAATACTGCAACAATTGTTGAAAACTTGGAAAACTTGTTTTTGGAAGCTTTGGCAAAGGCTGGAGTTAAAATTGCTCGCATTACGAGTGAATTTTGGTTTGATAAGCCAGACTTAGCCAAGCAACCTTACAGAGGCAAGGCTCCTCCGTGCATTCGGAGTTTGATGGAAGGCACAAAGCAGGGACTGCGGAATGAATATGCAGTAAGGTTGGCTGGTTTTCTCTGCAACTTCAAGAAATTGGAGCCTAAAAAAGCATGGAAGCAGCTTCAAGAGTGGAACCAACGGAATCAGCCCCCTTTACCTGAAACTGAACTTTCCGCTTGTTTTAAAAGTGCAGTGGAAAAACGGTACGTTTACGGATGCAGCGACAATATTCTGGCAAGCCTATGCGACATGGAAAACTGCAGTCTAGCCAAAACGGAAGTGAAAGAGCAGGAATCAGCGAAGAAACAATTGAAAGATTCTGGCGTGTTGCCAGATGGATGTTTCGAGGCAATTTACCACAATGGAAAACCATGCTTCTTGATTTTGAACAGCAGAAAATTCTTTATTGCGGAAAAGGTTGAAGTTGAAGGAAAATGTTTTCTTCCGAAAGAAGCCAGAAACGTGCCTTACGAGCCTTACGGTTTCTATGAAGGAGAAGTTGACGTTCACAGCTTGTTTGAAGATGTTAAACTGTGGATTCAAAAGCTGATTGACGTGGAGCCAATTTACCGGGATATTCTTGCAGTTTGCGTTTTAATGAGTTACCA
Organism: Candidatus Bathyarchaeia archaeon; assembly: GCA_038873195.1. Taxonomy (NCBI): domain Archaea; kingdom Thermoproteati; phylum Candidatus Bathyarchaeota; class Bathyarchaeia (SeqCode); species Bathyarchaeia archaeon. Next base: position 285,391 of record JAVZEV010000001.1, read on the forward strand.
GCAGGAGAAACTGCACACTGTGCCGTACCTCTTCTTTTTCGGAGACAACGAGAGTGGAAAAAGCACGGTTCTAAAAGTGTTAAACAAACTTTGTTACAGACCGCTTTTTGGAGTAACTATTCCAGCAGCAGACTTGTATGGCTACTTGGAAGATTCAGATTCAATTGGCTGCATCTTAGAAGATGAAGTTCAAGGAATCCACAAGGACACGGACAAGATTAAAATCTACAAGTCTGGCTACAGTCGAGGAGCCAAAGTCCCGAGAATGATAACAACAGAATATTCCAGGTATATTAAGTATTACAATGTGTTCTGCTTCAAAGCGTGTGCAAGCGAGCAGATTCCACAGGTAAAAGGCTTCAACGAAAGGTTCCTTTTCGTCGCAATGGTTGAGGGCTATCCGCAGCTTGAATGGGTTGACTTAACCAAAGAGCAGATGGAACAGTTAAACGCTTTGCGAAACAAACTGCTAAAATGGAGAATGTTAACTCGAAACCAAGAGTTGCCAGAAATCCAACTTAAAATTAAGGGAAGATTAAAAGAACTGTGGAAGCCTCTGCTGCAAGTTGCCTACGGCTTGCCTGCTTACGAAAACCTTGTAAATTTTCTGGAAGAGCAGCAGAAAGAAAGGCTGAGTGGAAAACAAGACACGTTGGAAGGGAAAATTGTCAAAGTGGTAGTTGACTTGTTTAACAGCAACTTGGAGGGTTTACCGACGATTCCATTCTCTACAATTTGGAGCAACCTGCAAGAAGAGTTGAATGCAAAAATAGACTCGCAAAAAGACTATGTCATGCACACAAGCGAATTCGACGACGTGACAAAAAACAAGGTTGGTTATAGGCTTAGGGAGATTCTGAGTGGAAAAACTCAAGTAAAAAAAGAGAAAGATTTGGAAGGCAATTGGGTTTCGATTAAGGCTTATGTTTTTGACGTAAACAAACTGAAAAGAATAGCGAGAAAGTATGGTTACGAGTTTTCTACTAAGTTACCGAGTGTACCGAGTTCCGAGAGTGTAAGCACTTCTGAAACTATGGAGAAAGTCCATGAAAACAATGTTGAAAAAGAGGCTCCTACACCTCTGCAACTCGGTACACTTAGTAACTCGGTAGAAAGCCAGTTGCAAGAGCAGAAACCGCAAGATTTGCTTCAATGCCACTTTTGCAGAAGTATTGGCAAGTCAAAGTTTTTCGCCACTCAAGCAGACTTAGACAGGCACCTTGTGGCTTTGCACTCTGGCTATCAAGGAAAAAGAGAGGTTAAAGGCTAATGGCTCGGCTGTGCTGTCCAGAATGTGGTTCTCAGCTTCTCTATAAGGATGGTTTACGTTATCTTAGTGGTGGTTCAACAGTTCAAAGGTGGCTTTGCCGAAACTGTGGTTATCGGTTCTCAGAGAAAAGCATATCAGATATGCCTAAAAACACTGTATTAACCGTTAATACAGTTGAGAGAACCGATTTAACTTCGTCAACGGTTGACGAAGTTGAAAGGACAGACTTAACTGTGCCAACGGTTGGCACAGTTGAGAAATATTCTCAGCATAAGTCTTTTAAGAATTGTCTGACACAATGCAATAGCGATGCACATGGCAAGAAGGTTCTTGTCATGGAAGCGGCAAAAGCAACAAGTGAAAAGCGGGAAGCGGGAGCCACAGAAACCGCACAGCAGCACGGTTTAATCCTTGAATATGCATGGAAACTAAAGAAGCGTGGACTATCCGACGTTAGCATAAAAACGAGAAGTTACCAGTTAGCTCAATTAGTCAAGCATGGAGCAGACTTGCGCAATCCTGAAAGTGTCGAAACGGTTTTGGCAACGGAAAAACTGACACCATGCCAAAAGAAAAACCGAGTTTCAGCTTACACTTCATACTGCAAAGTCATGGATATAAAATGGACACCATTCAAAGTTAAATACCAACCTAAACAACCGTTCATTCCATTAGAAGCCGAACTGGACCAGTTGATAGCTGCATGTGGAAAAACAACCGCGGCTTTCCTTCAAATCTTAAAGGACACAGGTGCAAGAGCAGGAGAAATTGCACGGTTAAAATGGACAGACGTAAACTTTGAACATAACACTATAAGCATTAACGAAGCCGAAAAAGGCTCAAACACTCGAACATTAAAGGTTTCGCAAAAAGCAATCGCCATGATAAAGAATCTACCTAAAAAATACGGCGAATACATATTCAACCCCAACCCGCCATTAGCAGCTTCAATAAAAGAATGCTTGCAGCTTGCAAGAAAACGTTTAGCAAGAAACCTTCAGAACCCCAGGTTCCTACAAATTCACTTCCACACTTTCCGTCATTGGAAGGCAACAATGGAATACGCAAAAACAAAGGACATCCTACATGTTAGGCAATTGCTGGGACATAAACAAATTCAAAGCACACTTGTCTATACTACACTGGTAAACTTTGAAGCGGATGAATACGTTGTTAAAAGACCAAAAACCACAGAGGAAGAGGATGAACTTATCAAGGCAGGGTTTGAATATGTCAGATTTGACGATAAAATGCAAGCGCCAATTTATAGGAAGAGGAAGTAGCAACATGGCAAAACCTTTCGGAATCCACGGAAAACTTTCACTTTTCGTAAATTCTAAAAGGAGTATGCACTTTAAGTATCCGTATGATATTTGCATTTGAATGGTGAGGGAGAAAATGGAAGAAAAACACGAGTGTTTTGGTTTTCGCGTGAAAATGGGCGAGTATGAAGTGGAAATTAACGGAACACGCGAAGAAGTTTTAAAAACCGTAGAAGATTTGCCGAATTTAATGGTTAACGTGCAAAAAGCCTTTGAAACTGTCAAGCCTAAAACAGTCGCGACACTTACAATTAAGAAGGAAGCACCCAAAGAAGAAGCGGGAGCTCCAGCGCAGAAGTACCCGAAAATTATGCGCACAGACAATTGCGGCGAAGCCATTTTGCGGGTTCTTGAGACTGATTGGGGAAAGTGGCGACCGAGGACTATGGATGAGTTAAGAGAAGCGTTAAAGGCTAATGAGCTGGATTTTTCTGGGCGAGTTTTAGCTGGGGTTCTCATGGGACTTGTTAAGCAAGGAAGAATCAGACGGTGGAAGACTGATGCGGGTCACGTGTATATTTTAGCCGAGAAGGAAACGTTGGCTTAGGAGGATAACGCTCTATGGGAAAGGTTGAAGCGCGGATTAAGACGCCCTTCGGCGAGATTGTAGTGGAAGGCGAAAATGCGCAAGAAGTTCTGGGCTTGTTGGAGAGTTTTCCGAAAGATTTTGTGGAGAAAGTATTGGATTTTGTTTCGAACAGACTTGTTCCTTCAGGTGTCCAGTTGAAGGGCATTGTGGAGTTTACGACTGAAGGCCCCGTGATTGTGGCGCGTGAGAATCTTACACATTATGAAGCGATTGGGTTGACCTTGTATGCTTCTGAGGAGAAGAAGAACACTGCAGCGCAGATTCAGAAACTTCTGGAGTCAAGTGGAATAAAATGTATGGTTCCTGCACGGTTGAATGAGATGACTAAACGCGGACAAGTGTTTAAGCCAGACCCCAATAAGCCAGAGTTTAAGTTAACTGTGCAGGGCGAGCGTTGGGTTGAGGATGAAGTTTTGGCTAAGCTTCGAGGTAAGATGGGTTAGGCTGTACATGCAACAGTATCTAATCCACCTATTGTTTAAATGTTGATACGATGTGATTAACTATGGAGATGATTGTTAATGAGTTCAGTCTTCGATGATATGACAGATTCGGAGAGAAGAGTTGCTAGTTTTCTGACGGAATTGGGTCTCAAATGGGTTTACGAATTTCCAGTATTTGTTTATGATGAAAAAGACAGACCAAGAGTGTGGACACCCGATTTCTATATTCCGAAGTTAGGAATGCATATAGAGGTTTGTGGCTCAGAAGATTTTAACTATAGGTATAGGGAAGAAATTTACGAAAAAAATGGTTATTATGTTGTCTTTCTTCACATTTACAAGCAACCAGAAAAATGGAAGAATTTTCTGATAGCAAGAATAAGGGAAATTGAAGAATCAAGACATACGGAGGTATTAAAGATTTCAGACTTCACTTATTCACGCTAAAAAATGGACGTGGAAAATTTGGTTAATAAACAACAAGATAAATCGCGTGATGTTACGGTTCATGTGCGTTATGGTGATGTAGAGAAGACTTTTTCGGGCAGTGTTGAAGATGTTTGGCTGAGTTTAAGCAAGTTTTTTGGCGAGTTTTTGCCTTCTTTCGACGTTGCTAAGCGGCTTGTTTTTAATGTAGATTTGGAAGAGCTTGTTAAGGCGTGTGAGGGCTTGATTGGTTTTTCTAAGGAAGGTGCAAGTTTGCTTGTTGGTAAGGATAGGCTTACGGATAATGAGACTTTGTTGTTGTGGCTTTTGGCTGCTAATGTAGGTTATGGTTTAGGTTTATTGCAGAGTGATTGTGTTTCTAAGGAAGAGTTGCAAGCTAAGTTAGGGAAGAGTGGAAAGATTGTAAGCACAAGACTTGGTGAGCTTGTCAAAAGCGATATGGTTATGAAGACCAGTGATGACAAATATAGGATTACAACTTTTGGCGTTGTGCAAATGCAGAAAGAGTTTATTCCAAAGATTAAGGCGAAAATTAGCGGTTGATTTTCATGTAAATGGCAACATGTCTTATGCGTGACTGCAAGAAAAATCTTTTATGATTGGTTCCACATTCAAAAAGCTCTATGTCCAGCGAATCTGAAGGACCAGCAAAATCTCCTGAAATAAGCAAATACAGGGATAAGATTGTCAGCGGACCAATCATTCGCACAATTTTTTGGTTGGGCTTACCTCCTCTTGTAAATCAGCTGGTAGTTGTTACTTACAACGTAGCAGACGCTTACTGGTTAAGTAGTTACAACGAAATTGCAGTGGCAGTTCCTAGACAAATGTGGCCTGTCTTAATGCTTTTTCAAGCGCTTGTGATGGCTTTAACAACTGCTTGTTTAAGCATGGTATCGCAGTATATTGGAGGCAAAGCTTACAAGAAGGCTAGTTTGGAAGCGTCACGTTTCTTTACTGTAGCTTTTCTTGCAGGAGCCATGTTGAGTCTTTCGCTTTTAACTCTTAGAGGCTTAATTTTCACGTGGGTTGTGTCTACTCCGCCTGAAATATTTGAGGACGTCATGAGATACTCTGGCGTAATAGCTTTCGATGTATTCTTTAATTACATAGCTCTCACATATACCACATTACTTCAAAGCGTCGGAGACACTAAGCGACCAGCCATAGTTAATGTGGTATCCGTGGGCATCAACGTTATCTTAGACCCGTTTTTCGTATTGGGCATTGGACCTTTTCCTCGTTTGGGGGTGATGGGTGCAGCTCTTACTGATGTTTTGGGGAAGCTAATATCGATAAGTGCTTTGACTTATTTGCTTCGGAGGGATTATCCTGAGCTTAAGATAAGGTTTACTAAGGAAATAGATGCTGAGTGGGTTCGTCTATTTTTGCGTATAGGTTTGCCAATTCTGACGCTTGGTTTGACGAATGGTTTTGCTTTTCTCATGCAACTTAGGCTTGTTAACATGTTAGGCATTTTTGCAGCTACTGCTTTTTCCATAGGGTTTGTGATAATGGACATTGTGGATGCTGCGTTGTGGGGGCTTAGTGGTGCGCCAGCTATAATGATAGGGCAAAGCTTGGGAGCGGGAAATCGTGAAAGGGCTAGGGAGGTTGCGTTTAAAGCGGCTCTTTTAATATTTAGTCTTATGGTGTTAGTAGCGGGCATTATCTATCCGATTAGAGGAGTTGTGGTTGATGTGTTTGCGGATGACCCGAACATAGTGAATGAGACTGAACTGTTCATGCAGATGTTACTGCCGACGCTTCCGTTTTTCGGTTTGTTCGCAAATGCCATGTCCACTGGGAGAGGGTCAGGGCACACGTTGTTTCCGACGGCTGTTGGCGTGTCAAGACTTTGGGGAATACGGTTGGCTTTGGGTTATGTTTTAGCTTTTACTTTGGCAATGGGTTCTTTGGGGGTTTGGTTGGCTTTCGCTGTTAGCAATGTTATAGGAGGAGTTGTTTCTATTCTTTGGATAAAGTATGGAAATTGGGCTGAAGCAGTGGTTGATAAGAACCGTTTGTCGGAAAATACGTGATTTCGGCGGTCAATTATCATTGCATGTGAGGTTTTCTATAATCTGTTTGCGAAAGACTAGGAGCAAGTTAGGTTATTATTGGTGTTGTCAGTTTTGTGGCGTTTGTTGGACATGTGGTTACGCAGAGTCCACATCCATGGCAGTTTTCTTTTATGACTATGCTTTTGTTGTTTTCGAGTTTTCTGGCTTGGAATATGCAGCGTGTTAGGCACGTGCCGCATCCGTTACATTTGTCTAAGTCGACTGTTGCGGTTAGTCCGGATTTTGCTATGTGGTGTTTTACGCCGTAGTTTATGTATGTTCTTAGGTAGTTGCAGCAGCATGGGCAACAACTGCATATGTCAAATACTTCGCCTTTTTGCCAATCCGTGTAGAGTGCTTGGTGGATGAGACCGTGTTTGTTGGCTATTTGTAGGGCTTTTTTGGCTTCTTCGAGGGAGATTTGTTCTGCTGCGTTTCGTTCTGTGAGTTCTTTTGAGAAGTCATCTAGTGCAAGGCATGTTCTTAATGGTTTATTGCAGTTTTTGTAGGTTAGTCTGCATTCGCAGTTGCGGAGTGATATGTGGTTTGCTTCTTGTAGGATTGTGACTGCGGTTTCGGTGGGTAAAACTATTGTGACTGGTTCTGTGATGGCTTCTGGTATTGGCAAGATTTTTGCTTCTGGGTTTGGGTCGTTTTTTGCGCGGTTCACGTGTTCTTCGAAGCAGTAGTCTACTAATGCTGCAGCGTATTTTCCAAAGATGTTTGCTCTGTTTTCGCCTAGGTATCTGGAGATTATGCTTTTGAAGGGTTTTACTGTGTAATGAATTGTTTTGTCTTTTTTCTTTGTTAGGAAGCCTTTCATGAACAGAGTGTTGATATGGCGGTTTATGATGGCTCGTGGCTGTTTTAGAGTGTTGGATAGTTCTGCTATTGTTTGTTCTTTTTCGCAGAGTTTGAGGAGGATTTCTGTTTCTTCGGGTTTAACTATTAACGGGAGAACATCTGTGAACATTGGTGGAGCTTTTAATGCTTTGGCTAGTTGACGGTAATTTTCAAGGCACATGGGTTTTTCACTGTTCAAACTTATTATTAGAATGCAGCGTTTTCTTATATACATACTCAACGGTAATATTCATTATCGTCTTTTTTGTGTTCTGCGGAATCTATAGCCCCCTTATAAATAGGTTGAAACTTGGCTTGACTGTTTAATATTATTGTGGAAAGCTTAATTGTTGTTTTTGCATTAATCGTGCTTGGCAGGTAATTGAGTGTGTTAAACTGTTCAGATAGCGTCCGAAACGGTTTAGAAAGGTTAAGAGGTTAGGAAAAGTGGGGATAGTATGCCATTAAAGCGTTCAGAGATTTCAAACGTAGAGTTTTACCCGTTAACGCCTAAACGATGGACTGACCTTGAAAAGTTATTCGGCGAACGAGGCGCCTGTGGCGGCTGCTGGTGCATGTGGTGGAGGCTAAAGCGGTCTGATTTCATGCGTCAAAGGGGAGAATTAAACAGAAAAACCTTGAAGAAAATAGTGGATTCTGGTGAGACTCCAGGAATTCTTGTTTATGCGGATGACGAACCAGTTAGGTGGTGTGCAGTTGCTCCAAGAGAAGCCTATCCGACTCTAGAAAGGTCTCGTGTTCTAAAGCGGGTTGACGCTAAACCAGTTTGGTCTGTTGTTTGCTTTTTTGTTGCTAAACCGTTTAGGGGTAAGGGACTTACTGTGCAGTTGTTAAAAGCTGCGGTTGAGCATGTGCGTAAACAAGGCGGTAAGATTGTTGAAGGATATCCAGTTGAGCCTAAAAAGGGAAGAATGCCTGACCCTTTCGCGTATACTGGTTTGGTTTCCTCTTTTCGGAAAGCGGGATTTGTTGAGGTTCTGCGGCGTTCTGAAAATCGCCCAATCATGCGATACTTTATCGCGGAGAAATACCATGTTCTCGTATAGAAAAGCTTTTAAGCAATTCTTAAAAGCTTGCTATTCTTTACATTTTTGCATTAATTTCGGTGGCTATTCTAGTGGGTATTGAAGCAAATTTGATAATTTCCCTTCTAAAATTGACCAGAGAAGGTGCAGTTTCATCAGAAGTAGTTAAAAAAGATGCACAACTGCCTCTCCAGATTGTTGAAAAGTTGCTCCGAAAATTGCAAAATGATGGGTGCGTTTATTTGCAGAAAAGCGTTGTGGAGGCTGATAGTCTGCAGCGTGTTAAATTAGCGGTATATGCTGTGCAATTAGGAGCCGACTTAGAGCGTGTAAGCAGTTTCCTTCAATGGAAAGAATTTGAAGACATAGCGGCATTTGCGTTTGAGCGCAATGGCTACAGCGTCTATAGAAATGTGAGGTTTAAACACTTCGGACGTCGATGGGAAATAGATGTAGTCGGCTGCAAAAAGCCAATTGCAGTTTGCTTGGACTGTAAGCATTGGCATCATGGAGTGTATCCTTCTGCGTTAAGGAAAATCGTTGAGGAGCAAGTAGAAAGGACGTTTACCTTTGCCGAGTCCCTGCCAAATCCTTCTGTCAAAATTGAATGTGTTTCATGGGAAAGAATCAAAGTTGTTCCTGCGGTTTTGTTGCTTGTTTCGGGTAGATTCAAGTTTTATGATGGTGTGCCGATAATTCCTGTTCTTCAACTGCAAGACTTCTTAACTCAATTACCCGCATTTGCAGATTCGTTGAAGCATTTAACGAAAAACATGCAAGGCAGAGCATCTCTTGACATGCAATAATTATGCATGTATGGCTACATTATTTCTCTGATTGATTTCCTTGCAAATTTGACCGCAGGATATAAGCTGAAAGTGAAAGTCGCCAACAAAGCCATTAGCAGCCACCCAGCAATTTCCATAATAGTGTAGTTGGTAACTAACGGTTCTGGCATCAAAATCATCAACGTAATTATGACGCCCAAAGCGATGCCAACAGCGCAACTTGCAAACAAAACACTGAGACTTTGCCCCGCAACAATCTCCAAAACAGTCCTCGGCTTAGCACCTAAAGCTCTTAAAACACCAAACTCTTGACGCTGCTCAGCAATTGCAAGCATAACATAGCCTATTAGATAGAGAGATGCTGAAGCTAACGAAAACAACGGCAAAAACATTATCACAGACCAGATGAACCCGAGAAAACCCAGAGTCTTATCTAACAATTCATTAAGCTCAAACACCACAAAATCAGCATTCACAGCGCTAACATTCACCCTTATCCGATTCAAAACCTCAGTGCGATTAGCTGAAGGGTCAATTTTAACCATAACAATGTTAGGCTCTGATACACTTAGGATATTTTGCAAAGTTTCCAGAGGAATATAAATAACGTTTCCATTGTTAATTGGGTCTAAACAAACACCTACAACATCAAAAACCGCAAAAGTTTCGTCAAACAATTTTAATCCTTGATCTAAAGGCGAAGAGAACAGTTTCTGCGCTAAGGAATCTCCAACTACCGCTTCTTGTGCGTGCTTATTGTCCAGAAAACGTCCATCCAAAAACCATTCGCTCACTGTTTTTTCAGGTTCGATGCCAACAAGGATGGCGTCTCCTTCGCGGTCATCGCCTACGGGCATGGTTTCTCCTGTAGACGGGTTGATTGTGTAATTTTGTATTTCCAGAATGTGTGCTTTAAGGATTAGGCGTGTGTCAATCATTGAAATTTCAGGCGTTGAATTCAAGCCATTGAGAATTGCTTTGGGTATTAGATATTTTTCATCGGTATAATTGAGTGATGGTTCTTCTTTTGCTTCGTAAAATTTTGACAATAACAATGCATATTGGCTGCACATGTCTTGATGAGCTATTAAAATTACGTCTCTGCCTATGGCTTTTTCAACCCAGTTTTTCGTGGTTTGGTTAGCGATAATTCCGCCTGCAACAGCCACCGTTACCAATATGAAAACCGTGGACAAGCACAGAATAATGCGAAGTGTTGCAGATTTACGCCTAAACAAGCTTCTCATGGCTATTTTAAACGTCAAATTTGACTTTGAAACAGCCCTAAAACCAGACTCCTTACCTAACCCAAAATAGTAAACTGGCGAAATTGCCTTAGCAGGCTCAATTTTTGTCGTGTCAAGAACCGGTTTTGCGCCAAAAATCAACCCAAAAAAGAGGAATATAGCAAAAACCAGCAGGATGAGCCAAAAGTTGATTGGTGCTTGTGGCACATGAAGCCCAAGAGTGCTGAGAAGGCTTGTTGAAGCCAAATCAGCCAGCACTCCCAAAGCTACGCCTAACACGCAACTTGCAAACGTGACTACGAGAAGCTCAGTCATGAAATAGCCAAAAATCAACTCGTTAGGGCATCCGGTTGCCTTCATCAGTCCAATGTCTCTTACGCGTTGAGACATCATAACAAAAACCATAAAAGACGCAATAACCGCGCCGACAACAAAAACCAAAACGCCCATAAAGATTAAGAAAGGCGTAAAAATTGTTGAAAAACCCGCAGTTAGCTTATCTTCAACAGCAGCCGTAATGCCTATGCCTATTTTTTGGCAGAAAAACAAAAGAAAAAGTGTTGACGCAACACAAAGGGTTAAGCTGACAACAACCAAGCTTGTCTGAAGTTTTCTACGAAACAAATCATTAACGGGAAAAGAAGTTTGGCTCAATTTAGCTTACCAGCTTTCCATCTTCAAGGCGCAATTTCTGGTCCGCCAGCCGAAGTATATGCTCGTCATGTGTTGCAACGATGATGGTTTTTCCGTCGCTCTTCAGTTTCTCGAGTATTTGAACAATTTTTTGACTAGTTTTTGCGTCGAGATTTCCTGTTGGTTCGTCAACGAGAAGCAGTGGCGGGTCATTTGCTAATGCCCGCGCAAAAGCTATACGTTGTTGTTCGCCGCCGCTGAGTTGGGATGGAAAGTGCGCAGCTCTGTGTTGTAACCCAACCATCGCTAATAATTCGCCTACTCGCTTCTCAATGTGGTCTTCTGGTTTCCGAGCCCACTCCATTGGAAAAGCAACATTTTCCGCCACGGTCAACGTAGACACTAAATTATAAGATTGAAAAACAAAGCCCACCTTGTGGCATCGAAAGTCTGCAAGAAAATCCTCATCCTTGACGCTTAAGTCTTCGCCAAAAACAATTATTTCTCCACTTGTGGGCTTATCGATGCCGCCTACAATGTTTAGAAGCGTCGTTTTTCCACAACCTGAAGGCCCGCTTATGACTGTGAATTCGCCTTTTTCAACAGAGAAACTTACATCCTTGAAAGCTTCAACTTTCACATCGCCTATTTCATAAATTTTGCACAGGTTAGATGCTTGAACAACGCTCTGTTCAGTCTGCATTAATTATGAGCTCCCCTTCTCTAAGTCAAAGTTTCCCCTGTCCCTTCGCAAAATTCTCGCCTTTTCTGGAAGCTTGTTTTTCTCCCAATCCTTCCATGGAACTTCCTTGAACACCCATCGTTTGCCAAGATGCGCAGCGAGAATTGCATGCTTAAACTCCTTTTCCATTGGAATGAGCTCATCAAGGAATCTGAAGAGTTTCTCGATTTGCTGCTTTGGAAAATAAGCGTAGTACCCAGCATTTTTTACTTCAAAAGCGTAGATATGCGCAGCTTTTCTTGCGATTATGTCGGGCAACGGGTTAAGACTTGGATTGCTCACGGGAACACGTGCAGCGTGATATCCATTTTTTAGTAAGAGTTTTACAAGAACATTTTCACTGTAGAAGCCTCTCTTGCGCCATCGCCGAAGTTCATCCTTGTCAATTTCTCTGACCACTGAAGTTCTCTCCACACACCCATTATGTTTATTGTGGCTTCTTAAAAATAACGTTCAGCTTCAGAAAAGTGAGTTTTGTTGATGCTTTTGTATACCAGTGAATTATGGTGAGACATGAAAAACGCAAGTAATACCTAACTCACGAAGCTTACAAAACCGTAAAAATCTGCATTCAAATAACAAAAAATGTTTGCCACTTAGCCTAGGAGCTGACTGGAACATTTGAGCTTTTCAAAGAAAATAAGCCAAAAATGAGGCGATTGGGCTGCTACGATTTTCGACGCTTGTAGGTTTGAGCCCACACGGTGAGTGCGGGCTTTTCGACTAGGCACTCTTTTAAGTAGTCGTCTAAGGTTGATGCTGGAACAACCTCTATCTTGTAGTCTCTGGGGTCGATGGAATGCTCGTAGTTTTTCTGTGGAATGACAACTTTTTTGAAACCCCACGCTTCAGCAGCCTTAATCTTCTCGTAAACGCCGCCCACAGCAGTTATCTGAATTGTGTCTCCAACGCCCAGGTTGATTTCGCCTGTAACCGCCACATCCTGCCTGATTGGTTTTCCCTCAATAAGCGAACATAAAAGGATAGCCATTGTCACGCCTGCTGATGGGCCGTCAACACCGTAGGATTGGGCAAAATCTATGTGCGTTAAGTAGTCTTGTGCTATGTCAATACCATATTTTTGTAGTATGACGCTTCTGACTTTGGCTATGCTGTCTGAAATGAAGCTTTGTCCCTTCGCCACTCCAGTAACTTTGTAATAGCCCTTAATCGGATATGTTCTTGGAAGCTCACTCTTTTTAGACATGTGAGCCTTAACAGACAAGACGCTTCCTGTCATTTCGCCGCTGTATGGGTCTCTAACAACTGCTAAACCGTAAATTTGTCCAAGTTTAACACCTTTAGGCTTTATTTCCAATAGTTTGCCTCTTTCGTTCATTTCATGCTCCAATATTTGTCTCTGAATCGTTTTACAGTGGCGTTCTATGGCTTCTCTAACATGACGTTTTTCAACAATCTCACAGTCTTCGTTCATCGCAAGCGTAGCAGCCGTCTTAATAATGGAAATTAACGGTCTAAACCGCGTGGTTAAAGCGTCTCTTTTGTTGCTTCGGCGTCTGCCTTCCTCCACGATTTCTTCGCATGCTTCTCTGCTGAAGGGTATAAGATTGAAACGTTTAACTTCTTGAGCTATGAACTGCACATATTTGCGTCTATTTTCCAATGTGTTGGGCATGTCATTGTTCATTCGCACGACCTTACCGTAGCCGTAAATGCGGTCCATGAGGGCTGGGTGAATTTGACCTATGCTATCGAAGTTCCCGGCGCCGACAAGAAAAGTTATTGCAGGCACAGGTTCGGTTGAGACTGCCATTGCAGCGGTGTCGCCTCCGTGCCATTTGCCTCTCAAAGTTATTGGTAACTGGCCGTCTTCAAGAACCGTTAACAATGTAATGGCTTCTTCTGGGTCGAGATTTTTTATCTCATCAATATATAATATGCCTAACGACGCTCTATGAACGTCGCCCGCAGTGACTCTCTGATGCTCCGGAGTGCCTAAGCCACCAGTTTGATACGGGTCCCAAGCTATTGAACCGAAAAGTTGGGCACTTCTGTGTCCTGTTGCATCTACGAATGGTGCGTGTCCAGAGCTGTTGTCAACTATTAGTTTTGGCACTTCTGTTTGCTGAGCTCCCGCGATTCCTTTCATGTTGCCTAATCCGCCCAGTTTGGAGAACCACCACATGAAAACGCCGAAGAAGATTAGGCTACCGCCTGGAATGAACGTTAAAGGAACAAGTCCAACAAACTTGCTGGCTAGATAATCCATGAAGTTGTAATTATAATATTGCTGAAGCGGTTCTCCCAAATACATTGGATTTGCATTCCAAGTCATCCAAGCTTGGAGCATGAAGTAGAAGCCTAAAAATATGAGGAATAAACCCATGGCGATGAGGAAAACCTGTAAACTTTTGAACCCCACTTTTGTGAGAAATTTTCTTTTCAGCTCTTTAAGTTGTTCCTTTTGTAGTACTTTTTTTGCCTCGCCAGCTTGGTGAATTGAAACTTTGGGTTGGCTGGGTAAAGCGGTGTTTCTCCAGCATAAGACATCGAAAAGTTTTATACCGTTTTCCTTGTAGACTTGCGTTAGTTTTTCTGTTAAGGCTCTGCCAATTAATGATTTGCCAGTTCCAGGGTCGCCTAATAACAGAAGGTAGGGTCCTGGGCTTATGCTTGCTTTTGCTGACGGTTTAGGCTTGTTTGGGTCGCTCCAGCTTTCGTACCATCTTGTTTTTTCTAGCCATTTAAGCTTGTGTACCCATTCGTCAAGGCATAGAAAGCATTCTTTTAGGGCTTGTTCTTGTCCGATTACCCAGTTTATGAGGTTGTCGTCGACTGGGAAGCCCTCTGTGCTTTTGAATTTGCCCCAGTCCCATGTTACAGTCATTGTTCTACCGTTAACGTTTTTTTCGATTATTTCCACGTCATCTCCAAAAGTGCTAACTGGCAAGTTTGAACACCTTCACACTGCCTTCTACCTGTTTCCTCTCTACAACAAACCATGGCGGCGAATTATTATAGCGGTTATTTCTAAATCGGCAATATTAAGAAACTCACAACATACCGTCTTTTCTCGTCTAAAAATGAAAAATGTTCGAAGAGCTTATTTTCAAAATTAACGCCAAATTCAAACATGCATTGCCAATTAACTGGAATTTTCACGCTTGTTTCGCTTCGAAGACAGCAAATCCAGAAAATTCAAACACAACCCAAGCGAAAGCCGAAAATGATTAGCTCAAATTGAGCCTTTTTCACAATTCTAAGCCTTTTCTGGCGTTTTCTATTTCGCCAACAAACCCTAAGCATGGACTTAACCAAAGCCTCATATAAAAACTGTCGAAAATCTCCAAGCGAAGTTTAACAGCAGCTAGTTCGTGATTGCTTCGAAATTTTCTGAATGCATTTTGACTTTTTAGGCTATTTCATTGCGCTCTCTCTGTGGCTGTGTCTTGTTGAGTTTTCTGCTCGGGGTTTTCTTAGGACACTGCTTTTGTGGTAAGCTGAGAGATGCAAAAGGCTGAAAAGTATTTTCATTGAAGTTGCAATCTGCAGCTATCTCTCTTTTTCACTTTATGGTTATGCATTTTAATTGTTCAAGCATTTCACAATTGATTGGACTGCGCTTTCCATTTTTGCTTTACACGACATTCGACAATAATCTGCCCTGCGTAAGAATTGTTTTTCTTGTAGAGTTTGGTTGATGCTTCTGTATACTGCAGAAAAAGTCTTCACCAAGCAATTAGCCTAAGTTTTTACGTTAGGAAAAGGAGCCTTTTCTGCGTTTATCTTCCATGAATGTGTAAAAGTGTTTTGGTTACTGTAGGCTAAATCGTTAATGTCTTCGATTTTCTGATGTTGAATATTTCTTTTCTGGTTGGTTTAGTGAGTTATGTATTACCTTATTGTTTTCCATATCACCAACACCCTCCAAAAATTAATTCTGCGCAGCTGTATACAAAAGCATCAACAAAACTCACTCTTTTCCGCAGGCTCTGAAAAGTATTAAAGCGCCCAAACCATTAAGTTTGAGATATGCGACCTGGAGAAGAGCTTAAGCGCTTCAAAGCTAAGGACGGCCGCGGAGTAGTTTTGAGGACGCCAAAGTGGGAGGACTTGAATGATTTTCTGGAACTTATAAACTCGCTGGTCGAAGAAGGCGCCGACATTCTTAGGAGTGAAAAGGTTTCGAGGGAAGAGGAGATTGATTTTTTGGCGAGAGTTCTCAGCAACTTAGAAAAAGATAAGTTGTTTTACTTGGTTGCCGAGATAGATGGGAAGGTTGTTGCGGTTTCGGAGATAAACAAGAGAGACGGCTACGAGAAGCATGTGGGCGTGATAGGCATAGCCATTAAGAAAGGTTTCAGAGACGTTGGCATTGGAACTGAAATGATGAAGACGCTAATAGAGCAAGCTAAAAAAATGGGTTTGAAGGTTTTGACGCTTTCAGCTTTTGCAACTAACAAACGCGCACTCCACGTTTACGAAAAAGTCGGATTTGCCAAAACAGGGTTTATTCCCAAAAAGCGTTTTAAAGATGGCAAATATACAGATGAAATAATAATGACTAAACTGCTGGAGTGAAGTAACGCTTTGTCTGGCTTCAAAGTGTTTAATACAAGTTTTAGTTTCCAAACAAAAGGCGAAATAGAATTTGTAGATTTGACAGATAAAGTGCAGGAAGCGGTTGCCAAGTCAAGCGTAAAGAATGGGGTAGTTCACGTTTTTGCGCCTCATGCTACGGGCATATTGGTTTTAACAGAAAACGATTACAGCCTGCTAAATGACATCAAAGCGTTACTTGAGAAATTAGTTCCAAAACATGGTGCATACAATCATCCGTCAAACGCCCATGCGCACTTAAGGTCTCTGCTATTGCCGCCTGACAAAACTTTGCCAGTAGTCGACGGCAGAGTGGAGTTTGGAACCTGGCAATCGCTACTATTCATCGAAACAGATGTGCATTCCAGAAGAAGGACTGTCATAATTCAAGTTATCGGAGAACAATAAGCACATCGACAATAAGAAAACTTTTTTCACTCATGCAAATTCTAGAAATCGTTTGATAATAGCTGTTTCTGTAAAAGTATTACGCTAAACGGTTGCCACACTACAGAAGAACATGCTTCGAATTCTCGCTTGTTTTGGAGTATATTAGATTTAGGTTTTTGTTTAAATTTTCAACATTCTTCAGTTAACAGTACACTATTTTTTTAAATTTATGCGATAATTTGCATATATTCGCTGATGTTTCGCAACCTAAAACTCCGCAGAATTACCAATCGCTTGGGTGTAGTTATTTTAGAAAACAGGGAAGAATCAGTATTGTTTCCTTTAGACTTTGTTTCTTCTAAAGTGTTTTTCACGCATATATGATGATGTATTGAGTGTTCTGCTTTGCGTTTCTATGTATTTATAAGCTTCGTTCCTGTTCGTTCGGGACGAAAGGTTTATTCGCGTGTCCACGTTAAAAGTTACGAGAGCTCGTAAATTCAAGTGATAATCAATGACAACGGAACTTTCCTATGACGCAGAAGAGTATGTAGAAGCAATCTATAAACTCCAGAAACGGAGCGGAGTTGCCAAAACAAAAGAGTTAGCCGCGGAACTGGATGTTGTGCCCGGCTCAATAACAAACACAATCGAACATTTAGAGAAACACGACCTTGTGGAACATGAACCATACAGAGGTGTCAAACTAACAGCGAAAGGCGAGGCGTTGGCTCTACACATTATACGGAGACATAGACTTGCGGAAAGATTACTCACTGACATATTAAATGCTGACTGGAGCGACGTCCACGAAAACGCTTGCAAACTCGAGCATGCCCTAACAGAAGAAGTAATCGCACTTTTAGAAAAGAAGCTTGAATACCCCGCGGTTTGCCCTCATGGAAATCCCATTCCCAGTGAACATGGCGAAATAGAAGAACAAGAATGTTATCCACTAACGGAAATGAGGCTAAACGAAATCTGCAAAGTTGTAAAAATCCCAGACGAGAACCGCGAAAAATTACAGCTCTTGGCAAGTAAAGGAATAAAACCCAACGCAACAATCCATATTGCCAAGCAAAAAGGTGCTCGACTCATTCTCTGCGTAGACGGAAAAGAACGCAGTCTGAGCTGCAGCGATGCTTCTAGCGTTTGGGTCAAACCAATGGAGGCGAAAAAATAATGCGTTTCAGACACAGAAGAGCGGTTGCAAAGCCGCAGGTTGCGACAGACAGCAAAGAAATGGTTTCTCTAACGTGCCTTGAAGAAGGAAAAAGCGGAGTAATAGCTTACACTCATGGAGGTTGCGGGCTCGTTAGAAGACTTGCTGAAATGGGTCTGACACCGGGAGTCGAAGTCAAACTACTCAGAAAATGCCCTTTCCGTGGACCATTAGAAATCGAAGTTAGAGGCACTGCACTTGCGCTTGGCTATGGCGTCGCTTCAAAAGTTTTTGTCAAACCCTCAAGGACTGAAGCTAATGGGTAAACAATTACGCATAGCGTTGGCTGGAAACGCGAACGTTGGAAAAAGCGTAATCTTCAACCAACTCACGGGCTTAAACCAGATAGTGGGGAATTGGCCTGGAAAAACGGTAGAAAGAGCAGAGGGAACACTGCATTTTGAAGGCTACACAATACGCATTATTGATTTGCCAGGCATTTATTCGCTTTCGACTTTTTCTATGGAAGAAATTGTCTCGAGAGATTACATAGCCACTGAAAAACCAGACGTTATAGTAAATGTTGTTGACGCTTCAATGCTTGAGCGTAATTTGTATTTTACGCTTCAACTTTTAGAGCTTGACCCGCCTATTATATTGAATTTGAACCAAGTTGATTTTGCAGCAAAAAAAGGCATAAAAATTGACGCAGAAAAACTTTCATCAGCTCTAGGCGTGCCCGTCACCCAAACGGTTGCAATAACCGGTGCGGGCATAAACGAGCTTCTTTCGACAGTCATAGCGGTTGCAACCGGAGAAGAACAGTTCAAACCATTAAGAGTCACTTACGGAAAAGAAATCGAGAAACGCGTACAAACAATCGAAAAACTTGTCAGCACAAAGCTTCCACAAATCTGTGCAGTTTACCCGGCAAGATGGATTGCAATTAAGCTCCTAGAGAGAGACGAAGACGTTAGTGGAAAAATAAGAAATTACGAAAATGGCAAAGAAGTTCTTGAATACGCAGAAAAGTTAGCTGGTGAATTGGAAAAAATTCACGGTGAACCCTCTCCAGTCATCATAGCATCTGAAAGATACAGTCTTGCAACAAAAATAGCAAAAGCAGTAACAACCGTTGAAACTCCTCCAAAAATAAGTTTAGAGCAAAAAATAGACGCTTTAACCACACACAAGATTCTGGGATATCCCATTCTGGCGGGTATTTTAGCGGCTATTTTCGCGCTAATTTTTATTGGCGGAAACTTTGTGTCCGCAGGTTTTGACTACACTTTTGGCATTTTAACTAGCCAAACTGCAAATGTGTTGTCGCAGTTTCTGCCCGAGATTGCTGTTGACCTAATCAACAAGGGAGTGTTGTCTGGAGTGTTTGCTGGAATTTCCGTAGCCTTACCATACATTGTACCTTTCTACATACTCCTTGCACTTTTAGAAGACAGCGGCTACTTACCACGTGCAGCCTTCCTCATGGACAATTTCATGCACAAAATAGGCTTGCACGGAAAAGCCTTCATACCCTTAATGCTCGGCTACGGATGCAACGTTCCAGCATGCATAGGCTGCAGAA
Organism: Candidatus Bathyarchaeia archaeon; assembly: GCA_038873195.1. Classification (NCBI taxonomy): domain Archaea; kingdom Thermoproteati; phylum Candidatus Bathyarchaeota; class Bathyarchaeia (SeqCode); species Bathyarchaeia archaeon. The sequence goes on from JAVZEV010000001.1 coordinate 304,521, forward strand.
TCATGGAAACACAACGTGAACGGCTCCTATCAGCATTTGTAGTCGTTCTGATTCCATGCGCAGCCAGAACCGTAGTAATTCTCGGGCTCGTTGGAAGGTTTGTTGGGTTGCATGCAGCTTTAGGCTTATACATTTTTGATTTAGTTCTTGTTTTTGCCCTAGGAAGAATAGCCTTCAAGGTTTTGCCAGGCGAACCAGTTGGCTTAATCATGGAGATGCCGCCTTACAAAAGGCCGTCTATCAAGAACATTTTAGTGAAAACCTGGAGCAGAACACGCGACTTCGTTTTCATTGCATTCCCAATAATAATAGCTGGAAGCCTAGCAATAGTAGCTTTAGACGCAACCGGATTCACAAATTACATCGTTAACGGCGCAAGTCCACTCATAAGTGGCTGGCTTGGGCTTCCAGTATTAGCTGGCATTCCGTTAATCTTTGGAATTCTACGCAAAGAGTTAACGCTTATCTTGCTTGCAGAGCTTATTCCGCTGCAATCCTTGACGGCTGTTCAAATGATTGTTTTTGCTTTAGTTACGATGATTTACATTCCATGTCTCGCAACAATTGCCGCGTTAAAGCGGGAGTTTGGGTGGAGAAAAGCCTTGACAATAACGCTGATTGACGTTGGGCTTGCTCTTTTTCTGGGCGGAATAGCCTACAGAATTCTATCCATCTAGGAAAAAGAGGTCATTACTCTCATGTGTGTTCTGTCTTTTTGGGAAGCTTAAACGAAAGCAAAAGCGCAGCCACTGCAAACATTGCTAAGAGGTAAAATGCAGCATCCAAACCATACGAGTCAGCGATGAATCCAGCGATTAACTGTGAAATGGAGCCTATGCCAAAGGAAGTGAAGAAGAACACGCCGTAAACTGCTCCTCTCTGGTTTTGTGGAGAAAGAAAACCAGCAAGCGAGTTTAACGCTGGTTGGTGCGCATAAAATGACAAGCCATATAATAGAATGAAAGCAGCAACTCCCACCACATAAATCGGCACAAAAAGAAGACACAAAAAGCCCGCACACACGCCCAAGGATGTGGCAATCAAAACCTTCTTCGAACCAAACATGTCAGCGGCTTTACCACCAATCCATTGTCCAGGAACCCCCGCAGCCAAAACCAACGTGAGAGCCACAGACGCCCACGCCTGGTCAACTTGCCGATTCTCATTAATGTATGTTGGAAAGTACAGTTCGACACCTTTCATGAAAAGTCCAATTGCCACATTGAAAATCAGCAACAACCAAAGCTCGCGAATTTTCAAAGCGTCAATTATTGTTCCGCCATAATTTTTTCCATTGTTAGTTTTCCTGAATTTTTTCGCAAAAAGAAAAGCAAGTAGAATGCACAATATGCCGAAAGTGACGAAAGCCCATGACCAACCAAAAGTTGAGCCTATAATCCATGCTACTGTGGGAGTTAACACGACGCCTAACGTTCCGCCCACTCCATGCAATCCCATGGATTCGGCGACTTTGCCCTTGAAGGCCTTTGAGATAAGCGAGTTTGCAGTGGGGTGGTAAAGGCTAGCCCAAGAAGCCATTAAAATTAGCGCTAAACCGTAAAGATAAATGCTTCTAAACGCGCTTGCAGCAAGCATAATGACTGTGGATAGTCCAGAAAAAGCAAGGCACACAGTAATCGTTTTGGTCTCTCCAATCTTGTCACCTAATGGTCCACCAACTAAAGCGCCAACACCATACAGAAAAGACGCTGCTGTCGAAACGGCGCCTATAACAGATTTTGTCACGCCCAAGTCAGCCATTATCAAAGCCAGCAAAGGCGGTGCAATCACAAACAATGAATGGTTCAGTGAATGTGCCGCGCCTAACAGTAAAATATGAAGCTTTTCAGATAGTTTTTGCTGCGACATCTTTTATCCTTTGTTGATAGCTAAAAACTGCACTTTTCTTATAAAGGCTTAATCGTGCACAAACACTTATTGGTATGTAGAAAAAGGGAAGAGTGGCGAGAGATTGGAGCTTTTTATGCTCCGTAAACTGCTTCTAACCCGAGAATGTCGCCCAATCCCAGCGTCCGCTTGTATGTTTCTCCGTAATTTGCATAGCCGTACATTGTCAGCCAATAGTCAACATCATTGTATAAGTCGGCTAAACCACACCAATGTCCAAACTCGTGCGTCATAATGTTTTGCACGTCAAATTTGCCAGCTTCACCAGAAAGGCTCCACGTATAATATGTGTTCATTCTACAGTCAGTTTCAACTATTCTGGAACCACTGGCCCAAATGTATGTGACGGCTATCACGCCTGCTTGATATGCGCCCCATGAGACAACATTATAGCCGTCTCGTCTTCCAGCGGTTCGGGTTGTTGTGCCTCTATAGCTGAAAACTTGGTAGGCTGTTTCTTTGTCCCACGTGTAGGCTGAAGCAGTTATGGTGTTAACTACGGCTGTTGTGGAAAAGCCGTACTTGTTGCTGGGGTTTATGTAATAGTTAATGGTTGTGTACCAATGGTAACTTAGCAACTTATAATCTGGATTGGTCATGGAGTCATCCGTAGGCGGAATCGCGTAGGTAACGATGACTCTGCCGTAGATTGAGCTTTCAAAAGCATAGGCTGCAGCAGCAGCCGCAAAAATTGGAAGCAAAGCCACAAGCGCCAGCATTAACGCCTTTAACTTTTTCATTTAACCACCTTTAAAAGCATCAAAAGTCTAAAGGAACCAACATATTTATAATTTACTGAATTAGTTATAACCAAAATGTTAACTTCTATTCGGGCGGTTCATGGATGAATGTCGCAGTTAAAGGATTGTGGAATGTTGTTTTAAGCGGCTATCCAAAAACTGGAAAGACCTTGCTTGCAAGACGCTTGGTTGCTGAGCATAGAAATTTTGCGAGAGTGGGCGTTGACGAGTTAAGGCAGATGCTTTTTAACGAAGTTCCACCGTGCCGCGACGAATTTCTAGTGTATTCTTTGATTGCTGAAACGCGTGACATGCTTCTTGAAAAGGGATACAGCGTCATCATTGACTCCACCGCGCCGGATAATGTTACACGTACTTTTCTGCTCGCAACACGAGTTAAAAACGTCAATCGATTAGTTGTTCTATTCAATGTCGAAAGAGAAATAATAATCGAAAGAAACATTGCCTTATTCGGCGACGCAAGCTCGGTTTTTGCTTGGGATGAACGTTGGGAAACACCAAAAGGCGGCATTCCCATATTCAAATTCAAAAGCAACAACGCGGAGGAGTTTGAGGCTTATTATGCACGGCTTAAAGAGTTATTAGAGAGCGAAATTCACCCTTTCAAACCAGAATTTCTACGCCCAACATTGCCACTTAAAAAACTACAGGAAACTTTCAAAACTTTCTTAAGAAAAAAACAGAAATAGGCTCGTGCAGTTTTTATATCCATTGCTTCTTAATCCATTCTTCTACTCCAATCGCTTTCATTTCCCGAAGCCTTTCTATCTTCGTCTTATTGAAAACTTTTGAATATGGGCCTTTTTCTCCCCAGTTTGCTTCGCATGGAAAATCGGAGCATTCAAAACAAAATTCTATTCCCTTCGTAACGCAGCATTTGCGAACTGGACAGCCACTCCAGCCACTACCACCTTTGCAGTTAAATGCGCATGCGCATTTAGAGAGAATTTCGAGCCCTTTTATTGTTTCTTTAGAACTGCCACCTTCGTGGTCAATCCATCCTTCAACTTCAAAATGCGCTCTAACAAGACTTAATAGCTGTTTGGCAGGCATTCTTATAACGTCAGTATACCAATGGCACGTTCGACAGTAATTTCCACAATAACCAATTTCATTCCGTCTTGCTTCTTTCAGTTTTGCACTCTCCATTTTGCAATCACCAATATTGTATAAGTGAGGGCAAATGATTAAGACTCTTTCGAAAAGAGAAGACAAAGCTTCTAAATAATGTCTGTGCATCATTGAATAAAACTACGTTTCTTTCAGCATCCCGAAAGCGAAATAGTACAGGAAGTAATTCATAAAGCAAAAATTCTCGGAAAGCTAATGGCTAATCAGGAAGTCAGCGTTGAAATAGAGCGAGCATAGACTGCCTTGATGAATGGTTTTCTTAAGTTTTTTATGTTCTAGCCGACAGATATAATAAATGAGGAAAGATTGTTTGGAAGCCTACATTCTCCTTAATGCGGAGCCTGGCATGATATGGGAAGTCGCAGAAGCTACGCTTAAAATTGAAGGCGTAAGAAGGGCACATGCGGTAACTGGACAGTTTGACGCTGTAGTCTATGTGGAGTTTCCAAAGATGGAGGATTTGGGTAGAATAATCGAGAAAATCCAGCAACTCAGAGGCGTGCGTGGAACCCAGACGCTGATAGCTATTCCGCCAACCATCAGAAAATAGCCGCAGACACTTCGATTGTTTCCGTAAGTTATGACTTCGAAGCATATTCGACACCTTAGCCATTCACATTTTAGTGCGCCAAAAAACTTGCCAACACCACCACAATAGTCAACAAACCAAAATACAATGTCACTAATTATTGTTAATGTGGGCAAAATGAAAATTTTGAAGCTGTCTAAACTGTGTGATGGCGACATTGTTGAAGCAAAGGTTTAGTATTCTATTCCTTTTCTTGCTTCGAAGCCCTTGTTGTAGGGATGCTTGACCTCACGCATTTCCGTCACTAAATCAGCCAGTTCAATTAGCTCGTTTGGCGCGTATCGCCCAGTTAAAACAAGCTCAACATGTTTCGGCTTAGCCTTTATCAATGCAACAACTCTTTCAGTTTTAATCAGTTTCAAGTTTAAAGCCACGTTAACTTCGTCCAGAATTACTATGTCGTATTCGCCGCCTTTAACAATCTTTTCAGCCAAGGCTAAGGCTTCCTCTGCAAACTGCATATCCGCTTCTGCTGGAGGCTTTTCTGTTACAAATTTTCCTCTGCCGAAAGCTTTCAAAGTTAAGTTTGGAAGTTTATCCACAATGTAAAGCTCGCCGTAGTCGAATCCTCCCTTAATAAACTGGATAATGTAAACCTTTAATCCTCTACCTATCGCTCTTAAGGCAAGCCCAAAAGCTGCTGTGCTCTTTCCTTTACCGTTTCCGGTGTAAACTTGAACGAGTCCTTTTTCAAGTTTAGGCATTGCGTGTTGCCTTCTTCAACTTTCCGCTTAACAGTTTTTCAGCAGCGGATGAAGGGTCTATTTTTCTGTTTAGAATTTTCTGCAATAATTCTTCAAACTTTCCTTCTTTCTTCAGCTCGTCTATTACTACGTTAACTATTTTCTCTTTTACTGCTTCAACCAGTTCAGCTTCAGCCCGCAAGAGACTCTTCTTACGTTCTTCTTCCTTCTCCAAGAAATGTCTATGCTCTTCCAGTTTCTCGATAAGTTGCGAGACTCCTTCACCTGTTAAAGCCGTCGTTTTCAAAATGGGCGGTTTCCATGCAGTTTCCTTACTGTTTAGTTGCAGCATCGCTTGAATATCCATCACGGCTTTGTCTGCGTTTTCTCTATCTGCCTTGTTTACTACGAAGATATCCGCTATCTCCATCAGCCCCGCTTTTATGGCTTGTATGTCATCTCCAAGACCCGGCGCGTGAATAACCACAATCGATTGTGCTACCTTGATTATTTCAACTTCTGACTGCCCCGCTCCCACAGTTTCAACTAAAATAATATCCTTGCCCGCGGCATCCAAAATTTTAACCGCGTCCTTAGTGGCTTTGGCTATTCCTCCGGCGTAATTGCGCGTTGCCATACTCCGTATAAAAACACCCTCATCCGTGCTCAATTCTTGCATACGAATCCTGTCGCCGAGAAATGCGCCTCCCGTGAAGGGACTCGATGGGTCCACGGCTACAACGCCAACTGTTTTGCCCTTGCGCCTGTATTCGCGCACCATTTTCTCAATGAGCGTGCTTTTTCCAGAGCCGCCGGGACCGGTTAGCCCTATTATGTGAGCTTTTCCCGTGTGCGGATAGATTGCAGCTATTAACTTTTGAGCTTCGGGAGTGTTGTCTTCAGCTATAGTTATGGCTCTTGCTATGCTTCTGCGGTTTCCGGCTAGAACACCCTTGACTATCTCGTCAATTGTCAACAAAGCTCATGCACTTTCTGCGGATTTTACGCTCTTTCTGGAACGTTCTCCAATACATACTTGATTATGGTTTCTGTTGGCGTGCCTGGACCAAAAATTTCTTTTATTCCAATTTTCTTCAGTTCTGCAATATCTTCTTCTGGAATTATTCCACCTGCGAAAACCATCACGTCCGTCAAGCCCTTCTGAGAGAGTAACTCCATTATGCGTGGAAAGAGAGCCTTATGCGCTCCAGACAGAATGCTCAATCCAATGACGTCCACGTCCTCTTGCAGTGCAGTCTCAACAATCTGCTCTGGAGTCTGCCTCAACCCCGTGTAGATTACTTCCATTCCAGCGTCTCGCAAAGCGCGGGCTACGACTTTAGCGCCTCTATCATGGCTGTCAAGTCCTGGCTTCGCAATTAACACTCTAATTTTCTTTTTACTCTGCATGTTTTTTCGCCTCTCTAAATTATGATTAACTCCTTATATTCTCCGTAAACTTTTCGCAGCACGTCAGTAATTTCGCCCAATGTCGCATAGGCTTTTACTGCTTCTATTATTGTTGGCATGAGATTTTCATCCTTCTCTGCTGCGTAATGCAGCTTTTCAAGCGTTTCTTTCACTTTTCTGTTGTCACGTTCCCTTTTTAGTTTTTGCAGTCTGGCGACTTGTTCTTTTTCAACCTTTGGGTCGACACGTAAAAGTTCTATTGGACATTTTTCCTCTTCAATGGTATACTCGTTGCAGCCTACGATTATGCGTTTTTTCTCGTCTACTTCCCGTTGATATTTGTAAGCGCTGTCTGCGATTTCTTTCTGGAAAAAGCCTTTCTCTATTGCTGCAATTGCTCCACCCATATCGTCAATTTTTTGGATGTATTCCATGGCTTTCTCTTCCATCTCGTTCGTTAATTCTTCAACGTAATATGAACCGCCAAGCGGGTCAACTGTGTTAGCTACCCCGCTTTCGTAGGCGATTATCTGCTGCGTTCTCAAAGCCACTCTAACAGACTCTTCGGTTGGTAGGCACAAGGCTTCGTCAAATGAGTTAGTATGTAACGATTGGGTTCCGCCTAAAACAGCAGCTAACGCTTGAATTGTCGTGCGCACAATGTTGTTTAATGGCTGTTGCGCCGTCAGTGTACACCCAGAAGTTTGAACGTGCATACGCATCCACATAGACCTCGGGTTCTTAGCCTTAAACCGTTCCTTCATGATTCTCGCCCAGAGTCTTCGGGCTGCGCGGAACTTGGCGATTTCCTCAAAGAAGTCGTTGTGGGATGCGAAAAAGAAGGACAAGCGATGTGCAAACTCGTCCACTTTTAAGCCTCTTTCCAAGGTGGATTCTACATAGGCTATTCCATCATAAAGCGTGAAAGCTAATTCTTGAAGGGCTGTAGCGCCAGCTTCGCGAATGTGGTAGCCGCTTATGCTGACTGGATTCCATTTTGGCAAGTGCCTAGCACAATACTCAATAACGTCTGTGGTAAGTTTCACAGAGGGCTTCGGCGGAAAAATGCACAATTTCTGAGCGAAAAACTCCTTCAAATTATCGTTCTGTGTGGTTCCGCCAATTTTTGTTCTCGGCACTCCTTGTTTATCGCCAACCGCAACGTACATGGCAAGAAGTATGGGTGCTGGCCCGTTTATTGTCATTGAAGTTGTAACCTTGTCCAAGGGTATACCGTCAAATAAGACTTCCATGTCCTGCAAAGAGGATATGGCTACTCCGCACACGCCCACTTCGCCCTTCGCCATGGGATGGTCTGAATCGTAACCCATAATCGTAGGATAATCAAAAGCCGTGCTTAAGCCAGACTCGCCTTCCTTCAGCAAATATTTAAACCGCTTGTTAGTGTCTGCAGCAGTGCCGAAACCCGCGAACATGCGCATAGTCCATAAACGCCCACGATACATTGTCGCGTGGACGCCGCGTGTGAATGGATATTCGCCTGGAAAACCCAAATCACGCATGTAATCTAAGTCTTTAACGTCTTCGGGCGTATACAAACGTTTTATTAGCATTCCAGAGTGATTTCTGAATTCACTCTTGCACTCTTTGCATTGTTCCAGCCATTTTGGAAGCGTCGTTTTTTCCCAGCGTTCACGTTCTTGTTTAAGTTCTTTAATCTGTTTTTCATCAAATATTGTCATGCTCTGCCTCCATTAAGGAGTCGTTACTTTGTGAGGAACATATGAGTATCAACCCTAAAAAGATATTTTCTTATCGGTTAAAAATTCCTGTTTTTACGTTAAAAATAAAAAGGCAACAGATAGAGTGAAAGCTTGTCATCTTGGGCTTTTGAAAGGAAAAAGGATGCTTCAAATCACTGGCGGTCAGTGCTTAAACTTCAGTAGACAAGCAGCAGCTGAAAATCCCCATCCATATCCAAGCATTGTAATAACGTCTTCTTCAACAAGTTTCGTGTTCGAGATGATTCTTTCAAGAATAAACGGTAAGCTTGCACCGGCCAAATTGCCATATTCTCTTAGAATCTCGTGAGATTCCTTAATTTTTTCGTATGGAATCTCGTTACGCTCGGCTAAGGCAGCGAGTATTTTTTCGCTGCCGGTGTGAACTGCCCATTTTTTAACCATTTTTATGGCGTCTCTGCTGGTTTTGCCAAACAGTCTTTTAAGAGCCAAACTTGTGTATTTAACTCCGAGTTCTGGAATTTTTCTATCAAGATGTGAATAGAAACCAAACGAAAACGGCTTGTTTGAAGCTGAAAGTTTTGCGTATCCTGCTAAGTAATCTTTTTTTCCAACATTTGTTACTTCCACATTTTTCTCCACAGTTAAGCCTTCTCCCTTATTGGCAACAACACACGCGGCTGCACCATCACCGAAAAGGAAAAACTCCATAGTTGCAACCCACTTTTGCAACTCAACACGCCTTTTAGCCACGCTTTTAATTTGATTTATTTGTCTAATTTCCATAACGTTTGTCATGCCACGCACTTGATTTTGGAACCAGTAGGAGCTTACTCCGGAAACGCAGATGAGCGCGTAATCCTTCGGATGTGCCGCCAGATAGTTTTCTGCAAGTTCTAAGGCTTTGGGAAAAGCTGTGCTGGCTATTCCTTGAGCATTAACATGCTTAATGTAAGGCGTGAAGCCGATGTTGCGAACTAGAAGTTGGCTGAGTCCGGGACTCAAGAATGGAGTGGCGTCATAGGCTGCAATAAAATAGTTAATATCCTTCGCAGAGAGACCAGCGTTTTGAACAGCGTTTTCACATGCTTCAGAGCATAACTCGATTATTGCGTCTTCGTTCATGGCTTCTTTTGCGTCTGGATGGTTGATAAGGTAGCGCCGCTGAACCCCAAGGTTAAGCACGTTTTGTTTGACGCGTTCTGGAAGCGAACATGGAAAAGTTTCTAAAAGCTTTTCTGTTGAATACTCGTTTTTTGGCAAGGCTGCGCCTAAATTGAGTATTTGCATATCAGTGAAATTGCTAATTGAGGTTATAAAAGGATTCTTGAAATGTTTCATGTTGACTATGGCATTATTTTTCCACAAAAATCTTATAGTTGTTGGAATCAACTAACTACACTTTCAAAATTGAGGTGGAGAAATTGACGAAAAAAGTCGGAATAGTCGCAGGGAGCATATCAAGATTTGACAATCCAAGACACACTTTGCAAGAAGAGATGTGCGCAGAAGCTGTTAAAATGATATTGGACGACGTGCCAAACTTACAACTTGGAGATTTCATAAGAAAAGGCTATGCATGCTGCTACTCCTACTTCAGCGACATCCTAGAACAACAACAATGCATGCACTGGATAATCCACGATTACTTAGGCTTAAGCGGTGTGCCCGCCTATCGAGTTGAATCTGGCGGAGCTACCCCAATCGACGCAATAGTAAACGCAGCATTATGGATACGTTCAGGCATGTTTCCAGTTGTTCTCGTGGTAGGATGGGAAAAAATGAATGAACTGCCAATACAGAAAGTCAACGAAGCCATAGCCATCGCAGGCGACACAGACTGGGACTTCGTTTCAGGCTTCACCTATAACGCTTTCTACGCCACACTTGAAACCCGCCGAATGCACGTTTACGGCGAAACAGAAGAAGACTTAGCAGAAGTCGCAGTTCTATGCCACAACAATTCGCTTGACAACCCCTATGCACAATGGCCCGCCCAACATGGCTTCAGCAAAATCACGGTGGAAGACGTCTACAAATCACGCTTAATCTCTTGGCCATATAGGCTCTATGAATGTGCAATGACAAGCGAAGGCGCATCAGCTTTGCTTTTAGCGAACGAAGAGATGACCAAGAAATTGACGGACAATCCGGTTTGGATTACTGGCGTAGGCTTTGGAACAGACACTATGAGACCTGGAGACCGCCCAGACAATCCAGCATGGAAAGGCTTGTATCCAGAAGACGAAAAAATATGGCCTAAAGAAATTCCACGCCCTCTGTCACCTTACCCAGATCTAACCAACTTTGGTTCACTTCGCGTAGCCGCAAGAATGGCTTATAAGGATGCTGGCATCAAGAATCCAAGAAAAGAAATAAGTTTGGTCGAAATCTTTGACCCATACGCAGGCGTGGTTTTAGCTGGACTAGAGGATTTTGACTTCTGTAAGAGAGGCGAAGGAAAGAAATTACTTCGAGAAGGAGTGATCGCTCCGCACGGTGAACTTCCATGCCAACTCAGCGGTGCTCTGACAGCTCAAGGACATGCAGTTGGTTCAACATCAATCGCCCAAGTTGTTGATGTGTATTGGCAACTTAGCAACCAGATAGGCAAAAAATGGGGTGCTCCAGGCAGACAACTGAGCAACCCGAAGAGAGGCTTCATACATGGACACGGCGGCACAGGATGTCAAGCTGGCGCCGTGGTTTTGGAGGTGTAGCAAATGAAACAGCCTGGTCCAGAAAAGCTAATCAAAGAAAAGAAAATCGACGAAGAATGGTGGACGGAATGGGAACGTAAAGGTGGCTGGAGACCTGAAGGGTGGAAAATAATCGAAATGAACGATGGCCCTACATTGAATGACCTAAAACCTGAGCGATTTCTAATTGTGCATAGACCTCATGGTAGCGTGTTTCATCACAGCTATGGCAAGGTTTCAAAATTCTTTATGGGGCTTTTAGAAGGGAAACTCTACGGAACAAAATGCCCAAAATGCGGACTAGTTTATTGTCCCCCACGTGCGCATTGCTATAATCCCAAATGTAGACTTCAAGAGACAGAGTGGATTGAGCTTCCAAAAAGAGGCGAAGTGTTTTCATACACTGTCATGGCGATTGCGTGGCCTTCCATGGCTCACCTACAGCCGCTGGTCGGTGCAATGGTACGCATAGAAGGAACAAACACCTGCTTGCCTATGACCATGAGAGACATTGACCCAGAGAAAGTGAACATTGGCTTAAAAGTGAACATACACATCGAGAAGCAACCAAAAGGCGACCTCTTAGACGTTTACGCTACACCCGCAGAAGAACCAAAACCGCCAAAACGAACGCCTGAAGAGCTAAAACGCTTCAGAGAAGACATGGAAAAAACGCGGGCTTGGGTTAGGAAAACATTCGGACCCAAGTAACATCCTTTCCACTTTTATCTTTTTTCAGATTTGTTCGTTAATATTTTCTTACATGAAAAACTTGGTGACTAACTGAAGAAATTTAAATACTCGTTCAAACATTATTCGACTTTCTACAATGGGCATAAGCTCTTAAGAGGAATTAGGCTTTGAAGGGAAAACCTCTTGTCTCAATTGTTTCTGCTGGTTTATCAAAATTTGGAAAACTAGAAGGCTTATACGCAAGGGAAATTTTTGCAGAAGCCGCCAAGGAAGCGTTTGACCGCTGCCCAAACCTAAACCCGAAGAAAGACATTCAAGCCTTGTTTGTTGGACACATGGGCGAATCCTACGAGCACCAGGGGCATACTGGCGCAACAATGGCTGATTGGGCTGGGTTGCTGCATGTTCCAGCCACGAGAACAGAAGCTGCGTGTGCTTCTTCAGGAGCCGCCTTGAGAGCCGCAGTTTACGCTGTGCTTTCAGGCTTAGCTGATGTTGTGATGGTTGGCGGTGTTGAAAAGATGACGCATAGAAGCACGGCTGAAGTTACGGAATATTTAGCCATGGCTTCAGATTATCCTTTCGAACAGTGGCATGGCATAACCTTTCCAGGATTATATGCGCTTATGGCGACGGCACATATGCACAAATATGGCACAACAGAAAAGCAGTTGGCAGCTGTTGCGGTGAAAAATCATTATCATGGCAGCCTAAACCCTAAAGCGCACATGCAGAAGGAGATAACGCTTGAAAATGCCTTGTCTTCACGTGTCATTGCTTGGCCTCTCAAACTTTATGATTGTTCGCTTATTACTGATGGAGCAAGCTGCTTAATCTTGACAAAGCCAGAATTAGCCAAAAAATACACTGACACACCAGTGCACATAATAGGCAGTGGACAAGCAAGCGACACCATCGGCTTGTATGAACGGGAAAGTTTCACTTCGCTTACGGCAGCGCGGTTAGCCGCTAAAAAAGCGTATGAAATGGCTGATGTTAAACCCGAGAACATTGACGTGGCAGAAGTTCACGATTGCTTCACAATAGCTGAAATAATTGCTTATGAAGACCTGGGATTCTGCAAACCAGGCGAAGGTGGACACTTAACGGAAAAAGGAGAAACAAAACTCGGAGGAAGAATACCAGTCAACACTAGCGGAGGATTAAAAGCTAAGGGACATCCAGTAGGCGCGACTGGAACTGGACAAGCATACGAAATATTCTTGCAGCTTACAGGACAAGCGGACAAGAGACAAGTGAAAAACGCGGAAATAGGCTTAACACATAATGTTGGAGGCTCAGGAGCGACTGCCACAGTTCATATTTACAGGAGGGGATAAAAAAATGGCGGAGCAAACTCAAGCCTTCACGATAGAGCAGTTTTACAAGCACTTACTTCAGGGAAAACTTATGGGCGCAAAATGTAAAAAATGCGGAAAAGTGCACCTTCCACCGAGACCATTATGTGACAGTTGCTTCTCAAAAGATTTCGAGTGGATTGAACTTTCACCTAAAGGAAAACTGCTAACCTACACGGTTATTCACGTGGCGCCTTCACAATTTCAGGGAATGGCTCCGTACGCTGTTGGTATAGTGCAGCTTGAAAGTGGTGTGAAAATTCCAGGAATGATAAGAGCTTCTCCAGAACACATAAAGATAGGAATGCAGCTTACGATGGATTTTGGAACATGCGCAGCGACTCAGCAATGGCCACAGTGGCCTAGATACTTCTTCAAACCAGTTTAGAACGCAACATTTAAGCAGTTTAATTCTTACCTTTTTTCTGCGATTGTTATGGAAGAATATTACAGAAGACGCGCAGAGGAATATGAAGAAATTTATCATCGAGATGACCCGGCTCGTCGAGAAGAACTGCAAATTTTGGCAAACGCGTTAAAGAAAACATTGAAGGATAGAAAGGTTCTTGAGATAGCGTGTGGAACTGGGTATTGGACGCAGATTCTGTCAAAGACCGCACGTAGCATAGTAGCGATAGATGTTGCACAAGAGATGCTTGAAATTGCAAAAAGGAAACTTTATGAATGCCCCGTTCATTTCTGCAAGGAAGACGCGTATACCTTAGCCTTTAAAAAAGGCGCGTTTAATGGAGGACTAGCGAATTTCTGGTTTTCGCATATTCCAAAAAGCAAAATTGACTGTTTCATGCAAGGGTTTCATCGAATTTTGCAAAGCCGCTCTAAAATGTTCATTGCAGACAATGTTTACGTTTCGGGTGTTGGAGGAACATTAGTGATTAGGAAGGGAGAAGAGGACACGTATAAATTGAGGAAACTAAAGAATGGAAGTGAACATTTGGTTCTTAAAAATTATTTTTCCAGAGAGGAACTTGTGGAGATTTTCAGTAAATATGACCGCGGATTTGATATAGAAAACGTTTTTTATGGCAAATGCTTCTGGTATGTGACTTACACGGTGCAATAGGCTACTCTGTAACGGCTTTTTCTAATATACTCCTTATGTTTCTGGAGTTTTGTTGATGTATTCTATAAGCGTTGGCAAATCCGTAATCGACGTAACAAAATAGTTTGCGCCAGAACTGATTAGTTCTTTAGGAGAAGAAACGCCTGTAGGCAACCCCACAGCAATTGCCTTCACTTCTTTTGCACACTTCATGTCGCTGACGCCGTCTCCAACAACCATAGTTTCTTCAGGATTAGCCTCCAACGCCTTTAAGGTGGCTTCTAAATGCTCAACGTTTGGCTTAACGTATTTCACGTTGTCGCGTGGAGTTATCGCATCAAAAAACTCCGCTATTTTAAATCTTTTCAAAATGTAGTCGGTTGATTTCTTACTGTTTATTGTACACACGCCCAACTTCAACCCCATTTTCTTCAGACTCTTTAAAGTTTCCAAAACGCCTGAAAGCAAACTCGTAGTTTTCGCCGCTTCCAACTCGTATTTTTCAGCTATCTCCAAAGCTTTCTTTCGAATTTCTGTAAACACTTTTTCTGGTTTATTGTTGTTTTTGAGGAAAATTTCAGCTTTTTTCAACATTTCAAAAATGCTTTCGTTTATGGATAAAACTGAAGCTGGCAAGCCTTTATTTACGAGGAAACTTCTAACTTCTGCTCTTACGACGCGATAATCTACATTGAAGCTTGCAAGCGTTCCGTCAAGATCAAAGATCACAGCCTTAATCATTGCGTATCCTTCACTTTTTGGGAGTTTAATCCTAAAAGGTTTGGACGGAAATAAACTTTGTTATGCAACTCTCAGCCTTAACAAAACCTGTAAGAAGAGTAAACTGAATAACCCGCTTCACATAATATTAGTTTTATTGATGGAGTATGAGCATTGAGGATTATACAAAAGAAAAATTGTGGCCAATACTCATTGAAACAGTTCACGCACTCGTCATGTATCCGCATCATAAAGCTTACACAAGAGAAGTCGTTCTAAACGAAAAATCAGACACGTCACCGACTGAGTTAGCCGCAAGATTAAGAATCCCTTTAGGCGAAGCACTGGTCATTTTATATGAATTGATTAACGAGAGAAACATAATAAAAGGAGCTTCTATCGAAGGAGCTAACGAACATTCTTCTAAGGCTTTGTAATCATTCGCACAGTTGCCAAGATGAGAATCATGCCCAACAACACTTTGAGGATGTCCTGTTCTATGACATTCGCATAAGACGCGCCTATCAACGCACCAAAAACCGACCCCACACCCATTAATATTGCAATTATTGTGGCTCCGCGGTTTGTGTGGCCCATCTGATGATGTTTAACAAAGCCCATGGCAACGGTGGGTATGGAAACCAGAAGGCTCGTTGTTCCAGCGATAACGATGTCGAAAGTGAAAAGGTAGATTAACGCTGGAATACGAAATTCTCCGCCGGCAACTCCTAACGTTCCAGAAATAACTCCTATAATGATGCCTATTAGAATAGCCAACGCTGTTTCTTGCCACATATCCAGTGTGAATGTGAATGGCGAAAAGGGAATGTGAATGAAGGGCTCAAGTCCAATTTTTAATCCGATGACGATCAAGAAAACAGCTAATATCTTTTTTAATGGTTTTTCAGGAATTTTGTTAGTTAATAACGCTCCTAAATAGGCGCCTCCGATTGAGCCTATTGACATGGCTAAGCCGACGTTGATTGCATGTCCGTTGAGGGGGTTCAATTGGATTCTTCTCAAAAATGAAACTAACACTGTTAACAGTCCAATAAGAAGATTGACTGCGATTGCCGTTACGACGGGAAGCCCAAGTATGTAAAATAGTATGGGAATGCGGAATTCTCCTCCACCCACACCAATTAAGCCCGCTACTGCCCCCATGAAAAAACCAAAGAATAATGCCGCTGTTACCTTTTTTATGGATACATTTGAATTGTTAAGGATGCCGTTGCCTCCTCAAGGTTCGATATGCTCTGTTAGTCATAACGAAGTAAACTTATAAGCATAACGAAACAAATACCACTAAACGCATGTCCACCCAAAAAACGCTCAAGCTTTCATGCAAAATATGGATAGAATACAAAGGAAAACCCGTTCTAGGCAAAGGCGGAGCCGAAATTTTAGAGCAGATAGAAGAGGAACAGTCTATTTCAAAAGCCGCAAGAAAACTTGGCATGTCCTATCGTTACGTGTGGAGCTACTTGCAAAAAATGGAAAAAATCCTCGGCGAACCAATAATACAAACATACAGAGGCGGCAAATCCGGAGGCGGAGGCGCAAGGCTAACGAAACTTGGCAAAACTTTGTTAAATGAGTATAAGCGTGCAGAGCAGCACTTTGAGAAGGTTATCGAAGAAGAAAAACAACTAAAATTATGAATCGAACAAGCCTATTCTACTACGTAGCGGTAGGCTATGTGCTCGCCTGCGGTTGCGCTTTTCCTAATTATTCGCAGTATATCGCCGGGTTTAGCGCCTATCGCTTTGACAGCAGGGTCTGAAGCCTTAATCTGGGGTAACTGGTAAGGTTCAACCTTATACTGCGCGAGTAGCTGTTTCTTTTCCTCTTCTGTTATGATTTCATGTTTTGGAACAAGCTTATGCTCAAAGAGGTCGAAAACTGGGAAGGTTTTGGGCAGAAGCTCGATTTTCTTCTTTTTGGCGCTCTGTTTTACAGCGTGAGTGTATCTTCCGCCAGTGATTATTATGCCTCTTTCAATGTTTGCGTCTTTCATGGCTTTCTGCAAGCGGTTAATGTCTGTTATGCCTACGGTGGCTTCTTCTGGAATACACCATATGATGGCTTTTTCTTTTTCTTTGGGAATGTCAACGATGAAGCTTGTGGCTTCTTTATGTTTCTCTTTTTTTATGAGTTTGTATCCGCGGAGTTTGATTAGAACTTTAGCTTTGCGTTCCTCTATGCTTTCCTCTTCTTTGCTCAAATCATAAACCTCTAGTTAGCGGAACATTCGAAACCTAAACGAAGCCTTAAACCTTTAAACTTTACGCTTTGCAATTAGAGACCCTTCAATTTACTAGGCAGTTCGTAAAGACTACTGATGCAATATGCTTCCTCTACATGCTGTACTATTCTTTTGCGGTCTATAATTATCGGCGTTATTCCAACATTGCGCGGTCCCACCATGTCCCATCTTGGGTCGTCGCCAACGAAAACGCAGTCCTGCGGTAACGCTTGCAATTTTTCTAGCGTGTATTCAAAAATTTGTTTTGCTGGTTTTCGCCATCCCACATCTCTGCAGAAAGCAGCGACATCCGCATATTTGCTTAAGCCTAACCGTTCTATTTCTTCACGCCAAAGAAAAGCTGGGCTTCCCCATGTTGTGTTGGAAACAATAGCAATCTTGTAGCCTTCAGCCCTCAGTTCCTTAAGAGTTGGTACTGTGTCCTCGTAAAGGTGGCTTCTGGCAAAAATTGGCTTCATGAAACAGCAACACATGTCCTTAACAACTTCATTTGACCCTACTAACTCAGTTATCTGAAAAATTCGGATGAGACGCTCTTCTAAAGGTCTAACGCGATAATCGCTAGCTTCATAATTTTCTTCTTCCACTCTGCTCCACATGACATCAGAAGCAACGTGGAGAAGACACTTTTTGCGAAGATACGTCTGCACTTCAGTGATGGCTTGTTTGAGAATCTCTGGAAACTCGCGCCTCTCAAAATAGTAAGCTAGAGTGTTGCCAAGGTCAAACAGCACAGTATCTTTCACGCTTGAAGCCTTCTCTGTAACATTTCATAATAGAAAATTCAAATTTCTCTTTATGCCTTTAAATGCGTAGTATTACGTTTCCAACATATCCCTTTATGGCATCAGCGAATTTGGTGATGTGTTCTGGCGGGTAAGGCTTAACAGCTTGGAAGCTCTTGTCCAAGGTGTCTTCTGGAATAAACTGTTGAAAAGCAAAGGTTTTTGCACCTTTCGCAAGTTCAGCTATTTTGTGTAAGTCTTCAGAATCAACGAAGCTTGGAACCACAGTTGTTCTGAATTCATATTCTACTTTTCCAGTTTTCAGAATCTCAATAGTTTGCAGCAACGGCGAGAAATCCTTAGCGCCTAGACGGGGATACTTTTCTAGAGAAGTTTTCACATCCAACGCCACATAATCCACATGCGGCAAGCATTCTTCCAGCACTTTCGGATAAAACCCGTTAGTGTCAAGCTTAACCGAGAAACCCTTCGCTTTAAGTTTCTTCAGGAAACGTGGCATTTCCTTATGCATTGTTGGCTCGCCGCCAGTCACTACAACAGCATCCACAAATTTCTTGCGGCTCTCCAAAATCTTAAGGGCAGCTTCTTCTTGCAAAAATGGAGGTTTAGGGTCTACGACTATTCGCCAGTTGTAACAAAAAGGACAACGTAAATTGCAGCCTGGCGTGAATAATACGGAGGATATTCTGTTTGGAAAGTCTATGAGGCTTGTTTTTTGTATGCCGCTGAATTTCATGCTTTTTCTCTCACGCTGGCACTGTTGCAATTGCTGGCATGACGGCTGATTTGTCAAAAGTCTTGCGTATGGCGAATTCTGCTTGTTTTCCGTCGTTCCATTGGTCAACTGGGCGTAAGTAGCCGACTACTCGCGAATAGACTTCGCAGTTTGCGCCGCATGTGGGGCATTGTTTGTGTTCGCCGTTAATGTAGCCGTGTGTTGGGCATATGCTGAATGTTGGCGTCAACGTGAAGTAAGGTAGACGCGAGTTCCAAGTTACTTTACGAATTAGTTCAGCCGCAGCTTTCCATGAGTAAAGTCTTTCGCCTAAGTAAATGTGAAAGACTGTTCCGCCAGTATAGAGCGTCTGAAGTTGTTCTTGATGTTCCAATGCTTCGAACAAGTCGCCTTCGTAGTCCACTGGCAACTGCGAAGAGTTCGTATAAAATGGTTCGGCGCCTTTCGCCAGATATTTCTCGTTAGCCACAATTATATCTGGATATCGCTTTTTGTCCAGGCGTGCAAGCCTATAGCTTGTTCCTTCAGCGGGTGTTGCCTCGAGGTTGTAAATGTTTCCTGTTTCCTCTTGGTACTCAACCAGTCGTTCCCGCATGAAATTTAGCACTTTAACTGCGAAGCCTAAGCCCTCAGGCGAAACTATGTTGCATCCAAGAAGGTTCAGAACAGCTTCGTTTAATCCAATCAAACCTATCGTTGAGAAGTGGTTCTTCCAGTATTTTCCATAGGTTTCTTTAACATTACGCAGGTAACGTCTCGAGTATGGGTATAAACCGTTTTCTGTGAAGTTTTCCAAACCTTTGCGTTTTATTTCTAAGCTGGTTTTGGCGATTTCCATGAGCGCGTCTAGTCGCTCAAAAAATTCGTCTTCATCCTTTGCTAAATAACCGATTCTTGGAAGGTTCAACGTTACTACGCCTATAGAGCCTGTCAACGGGTTTGCTCCGAAAAGTCCTCCGCCTCGCTTATAGAGTTCTCTATTGTCTATTCTTAGGCGGCAGCACATGCTGCGTACGTCTTCGGGTTTCATGTCGGTGTTTATGAAGTTGGAAAAGTATGGCACTCCATATTTGGCGGTTACTTCGAAAATTTTCTGTGTTATTGGCGAGTCCCAGTCAAAATCTTTTGTCACATTGTAAGTGGGTATTGGAAAGGTGAAAACTCTGTTTTTGGCGTCTCCTTGACCCATTATTTCTGCGTAAGCACTGTTGAATATGTCCATCTCTTTTTGCATGTCGCCGTAAGTTTCATCTGCGACGTTTCCGCCCATGATTACTTGCTCGTCTTTCATGAAATCTGGAATTTTCAAATCTAAAGTCACGTTTGTGAAGGGTGTTTGGAAACCAACTCGTGTGGGTACGTTCATGTTGAAAAAGAATTCTTGAAGCGCTTGTTCAACATCTCTCTGGCTTAGCCCATCGTAACGTATGAAGGGAACTAGGTAAGTGTCAAAGTTGCTGAAGGCCTGAGCGCCTGCGGCTTCGCCTTGGAGAGTGTAGAAGAAGTTGACAATTTGCCCGAGTGCAGTTCTGAAGTGTTTTGCAGGTTTGCTTTCAATTTTTCCCGGAACACCGCCGAACCCCGAGAGTAATAAGTCTTTTATGTCCCAGCCGACGCAGTAGGGTCCCAAGACGCCTAGGTTGTGGATGTGAATGTCTCCGTTGAAATGTGCTTCTGCAATGTTCGGCGGGTAGATTCGTGTTATCCAGTATTTTGCTATGATTGTGGATGACAAGTAATTGTTTAAGCCTTGCAGTGAATAGCTCATGTTTGAGTTTTCTTTGACACGCCAGTCCTCAATGTCCAAATATTGGTCCACAAGGTCTGCAGAGCTCAAAAGCGCAGCTAATTCCCTAAGATCCTGGTGCTGTTTCCGATAGAGAATGTAAGCTTTAGCCGTTCGCGCATGTCCATCTTCGATTAATGTTTTCTCAACTATGTCTTGAATCTCTTCGACTGTTGGAACGCCTTCGTCTCCAAAACGTTTACGCAGTTCAGCAACAACTTTGTCGCTTAACTGTTTGGCTTTTTCGCGGTCTTTTCCGCCGACAGCCTTTGCGGCTTTCCAAATGGCATTTGTTATGCGTTCTTGGTCGAAGGGTTCTAATCTTCCGTCACGTTTTCTTACAAACTTCACTTTTTCACCTCAAGGAGCACTTTTCTAAAGTCTTCAGGCTCTTCAAATTGCCTATAAACAGACGCGAAACGAATGTATGCTACACGGTCTAAGCCTTTCAAATATCTCATGACGAGGTCGCCGATTTCTTGCGAGGTGACCTCTTCTTTGCCGTGGAGCATGAGGTCTTGTCGGACACGTTCCGCTAACTTGTGAATTTGGTCCATAGTTACGGGTCTTTTTTCGCATGCTTTCTGAAGTCCGCGGATAATTTTGTTGATGTCGAAGCGTTCGAGTCTGCCGTCTTTTTTGCGGACCATGAGTTCTATGGTTTCCACATACTCGTAGGATGTGAAGCGTTTTCCGCAGTCTACGCATTCTTTGCGTCTTCTAACAGTGTTGTCTGGTGAATCTCTTGTTTCAAGAGTTTTGAGGTTTTCAGACCCGCAATATGGACACTTCATATGCTTCCCAATTTTAGTGTTTTGTTAGCTAAAGTAGACGCTAAATGTAGAGTTTAATTATATAAGATGTTTCTACAACAATATGGAAATACTTGACAAAGCATGTTAACAGAACATGTTCATGTTAAACATTATCACAGAAAACAAATGATGGCAAAACAGACTTTTTTGGACGAAAGAAACTCAATTTCAGACGATACATGGCATGCTTAAAATTTTCCATAAAAATCCAAAAATTAAGAAGCTATTAATGGTTGTTAACATTCTTTCTTAAGACAAAAGACCATTTCCTTTCTTCCTTGTTTGCGAATCCGAATTTTCTGTAAAGCCGCAGTGCAGGCGCATTCAATTTTGATACTCCAAGCTCAAGCCATTTCTTATTCAACCGTCTAGCCTGTGTTTTAGCGTACTGAAGTATGTATGTGGCTATGCCGAATCTTCTATATTCTGGAGCAACAGCCAAACTGCTAATGTACAAAGCATCTGGCTTTTCTCGTAAAACAAACATCCCAATAACACGCTCGCCACACTTAACAAAATGACGCCTTTTCCTGAAGAACACGATTTCTAATGCTAGGATATATGGTATCGCCGCTACATGCGACAACAATTTGGGGCTTCCGAAAAATAGGGCTTGTCCTCGTTCGCCATTTTTGAAAAACTGGAAGTTGAGCAGGTTGAAGTATAAATGCCCCGTTTTTCTGACATGCTCAACTTTAAGAAATTGGTGAATGTTTTTCAAGTGATTACCTCTTTTGAAGGTTGTAATCTCTTTGAGTTAAAGTTTATCAATTGAGTCTTTTTATAGAATGTTGGTTTATGTGTCGATTTGGGATATATTTGGTTATGGAAATAAGTATCTTATAACTTGCTATACACGATGTCTAGTGGCGAGCAAAATGATGCACACAACAAACATCATAACCATACTAAAAACACAAGAAAACACCTTAAACATAAAAATAAAACAGATGAAAAAGAAGAAAACCACAGATGAGCTAGCCATATTAGAAGTTTTCAGCATGAAAGTAGGCAATGCAATATTAAAGAACGTGTGCAACGCCCTATGGATGACCCACCTATTCAAAACGTCAATTTTAGTAACTAAAACGCCATTAACAACGCTCAAGTCCATAGCAAAAGCAGTAATCAATAAATTACCTAATAGCATCAAACAACTTTATGTCTAACATCAAAAGCGAAAATAGCACATTCACCTTAGGCTATTTACAAAAAGAAGATATACTACAATATCTCGAGCAGATGCGCATCGTTTTCGGACAAACCAGCGGCGTGGACACTTTCACCTAAAAACTAATCAATCCTCACCCAACAATGACGCTCAAAAACTTCTTAGTCATCAAACATCATGACAAAATCGTCGCAACCCTCAACTTGATTTCAGTCGAATGGAGCATCGGCGGAATACCTCTTCAAGTGGCGGAGATGGGACAAGTTGCCACGCTCGCCGAATATCGTCATCGAGGACTTCAGAGAAGGCTTGTAGAGGAATTCCACAAGCAAGCGGCAGAGCAAGGATACGACCTCTGCGCCATCGAAGGAATCCCCTACTTTTACCGTCAATTCGGATACGAATACGCATTGCCACTTCTCGAAGAAACAAAATTAGGCGTTACACTATCAAGATTATAGTAGAAAATGGATTATTCACGAAAATTTATAGAATAGAAAACTGTGCAGACAGAACCTCGGTTTGAATCCGCTTGTCTTCGTGCAGTTGCTGCTGGGATATAGAAGCCGGCAGGAACCTGAGATGATTTATCCAGATTTTATCATAAGACAAACTCATAAACATTTGATTGACGTGTTATTCCCAAAATTGCCATTGTATATTCACGCAACATACTAAACATTTATTATACTCTTTCAAACTTGTGCTTTAAAGGCTAAACTATGACATTTAAAATTCGAAACTTCACAGAAAAAGACTTGCCAGTCCTTGTCAAACTGCTTAACGACGCATACAAGGGCACATATGAGTTTACGCCTTACACTGAAGACAACCTTCTTTCATGGATTCGGGAAGGAAAATTCACTATTCTAATGGTAGAGGAAAATGGCGAAGTCATAGGTTCCGTTTCATACAGAAGTGGACATTGGGGCGAAGAAATCCAGTGGCTCGTCGTTTCCCAAAGACCTAACAAAAAGCTTGTAGAAGACACGTTGGTTCGTGAAATTGAAAAGCACGTTAAAGGAGAAACAGTCTTTTCCGTCGTTGACGCTGGAAGCCCAAAAATTAACGACTGGATTGAGAGAGGCTACATGCCAGAAGGCGGGCTATATCATATGATAGCAAAGCTTGACGGCAAAAAGCCTCTTCCAGAAATTCCAGAAGGCATCATTTTGCGCACTTTAAAGCCCGAAGAGGAAAAAGCATTTGTCGAAGCCGTTAACGCTGGATTCGGCTGGGAAAGAATGCAGCAAGGAACAATTGAACGGTGGAAAAAAGAGCATAAGGTCTTCAATGAAGAATGGATTCAAATCGCAGAATATAATAACCAAATAGTTTCTGTCGTGGTTGCCAAACCAGACACAGAATACAACAATTTCTTTGGAGCAAAACGCGGCTACCTCGGACCCGCAGCTACGCTTCCTGAGCATCGCGGCAAAAACTTAGCTTCAGCACTAACACGTAAAGCGATGAATTTTCTTTTTGAGAAAGGATTTGACTCTGTTGCGTTATACACTGCAGAGCAAAACTTGCCTTCTGTGACGCTTTTACAAAAACTCGGTTTTCAAATAGGGCACCATTGGAAATTCATGAAGAAAACCCTGTCTAAACGCAACGGCTAAAACATTAAAAACTTAAAATTTGAGAAGATAATTGGGAAAATTTTATGGAAAAAACTTTTGAAAATCTACTTGCGCATCATTTCTTTTTCGATGTCTAATTCTCTGACTCTTGTCTCGATGAACTCTGCAACTTTTTCTTGACTGTATCGCTTTTCTTCTTCTTGCTTCTTTAACTGTTCTTTTATTGTCGCTAAGACTTTGTCCATGTCGAAGGGCTTCATTATGTAGGCGTCTGCGCCTCTGTTCACGGCTTCAACTGCATTCTGTAAAGTCGGATAGCCAGTGATGATTACCTTGCGGATTCTTGGTGTTGTTTCTCGCATTCGCGTTAGAAGTTCTATGCCTTCCATGTCTGGAAGCCTAATGTCTATTAGCGCGACATTGTAGAACTTTTTCTTAGTGGCTTCTATTGCCTTTTTAGCTGTGTCCACTGATTCAACGGTGTATCCTTCTTCTTCAAGTATTGTCACTAACACTTTTCTTATGTTTTCGTCATCGTCGACAATGAGGATTCGAGCGGTTTCACCCATAATTTTTCACCTCCTTCTTTCATTTTCGGCTTAATCGGAAGGGTAACAGTGAAGGTTGTTCCCTTTCCACGAGCACTTTCCACAGTTATACAGCCGCCATGGGCCTCCACAAAACGCTTGCAGATTGGCAAACCGAAACCCATTCCCTTGGACTTCGTTGTGAAAAGCGGCGTCCAAAGTTTTCGCAATGTTTCTTTTGACATGCCGACTCCTGTGTCTGAAAAGGTGATTTCCACTTTGTCCTTTACTTTTCTACTCTTTATTGTTAATACTCCGCCTTTAGGCATTGCTTCTATGGCATTTTTAATCAAGTTCATGAAAACTCTCTTCACTTTTTCAGTGTCAACCTCCATTTTTGGCTTGTGTTCAGCAAAGTTCTTCACTTTAACGTTAGTTGGGACGCCCACAATTGACAGGACTTCTTGCACTAACGTTCGAGGGTCGCTTTCTATTGCCTCAAGTTCTATTTCTCTTGAGTAGTCCAGAAGGTCGTTTATTATCTTGTTCGAGTAAGCTATGTTCTTCTCTATTAGTTCCAGCATCTCCTTTATTTTCTCGTTCTCTGAACTCAATCGCTTTTTAAGATAATACTGGGCGCCTGCAATGCTTGTCAACGGATTGCGTAAATCATGCCCAACCATTCCAGCAAGTTCACCGATAACCGCAAACCTTTGCGCTTTAAGCAATTGTTCCTGAGATTTCTTCAATTCGCGAGTTCGCTCTTCTACTTTCTGTTCAAGCTGCCCAGCATACGTCTCAAGCTGTTCTCTTGCTTTTCTCAAGCTTTCAATTAGCTGAGCGTTTTCAATTGTTATTGCTGCTTGATGCAGGAAAAGTTCCAAAGGAACCAGCGATTCTTTTGTTGGTTTTCGACCGTCTACTGGGTCGTCCATAGTTAACAAGCCGACTATCCTTCCCGTAGGCGTACGAAGTGGAGCATAAACCATATCTTGCGGATGCCAGTCAACCATTTCCTCTTCGGATAATCTGCTTGGAACTGCACTCATAATGGTTACAGCCACATCTTGGGGCGTTCCAGGCGGGACATTGAAAGCATGTTCTCTGATCCAAGGATCGTTCCATGGTAAGTAGTAGAACTCTCCTATCCTATACTTTTCAAACTTTGGTCCTAGACGTTCTTGCCATACACGTCCTGGCGCTCTTCTTTTCATCAAGAGCCGTCTATCTTCTGCTGTGAGCCCAGCTGTAACGATTTCTTTTCTGTCGAGGTTTTCGTCTGTCAGCGAAATTACGACTCTTCGCCATCCAAAGTTTTGAATAGCTTTCGCGATTACCTTAAGTCTTGTATGCATGTCTTTAATGTGCATGATTTCCGTGCTGTTTTTCATGAGATTCTCCAGTTTTTTAGAAATCTCCTTCAGTCGTTCTCGCCTTCGAAGGTTGCTTATTGCGATGGCAATGTGAGAGGCGAGTAGGTCAAGTAATTCTTTGTCTTCTTCATCGAAAGCCGCAATTCTGTCGCTTTCAACATTCAACACGCCTAAAACCTTGTTTCTTAGTTTTATGGGTACGGCAAGCTCTGAAAGCATGCCTTCCGTTCCAGCTTCAACGTAGGCTTTATCTTTTCTAACGTCAGGAACAAGAACGGTTTTTCCCGTCCTTGCTGCTCTGACGGTTATGCCCTTTTGTCCATCCAAAGGTAGATTGAATACTGGCCCATTCATTAGCCCGCGGGTCGCAGCTAGTCGCAATTTCTTTCCTTCAACCACGAAAACGTCGACAAAATTGAACCCTAAAACCTTCTCCATGGCATTCAAAGTGATAGTGCAAATTTCGTCCAGATTCTCTGCTCTGTTTAGACTTCTGGCATAAGCGTTTAGCGCGGATAGTTTTTCTTGCCTTTTGAGGTTGCTTAGGGCAATTGCAGCGTGAGAAGCCAATATTTCGAGAAGTTTTTTGTCTTGTTCGCTAAAAGCAGCTGTTTTTTTGCTTTCTACATTCAAGACGCCTAATACCTTTTTTCCTATTTTAATTGGCACAGCGAGTTCAGAGCGGATGCCTTCTCCGCCTTCAACGTAGGCTTTATCTTTTCTGACATCTGGAACGAAAATGGGTTTGCCGGTTCTCGCAACTCTTGTAGTTATGCCTCTTTCTCCGTCTAATGGCAGTTTAATTGAGAAATTTTTGGAATAGCCTCTGTAGCCTACCATGCAGAGCATTTTTCCTTCTATCATGAGAAGCGAAGCGTATTCAAAACCAAGAGTTTTTTCAGTAGCATCTAATGTTAATTCGTAAAGCTCTTTCAAATTCTTTGCCATGTTCAAGTTTTGGCCATAAACGTTCAATGCAGAGAGGCGTTCTTCAAAACGTTTTCTTTCATTTTCCATTTTCTTACGTTCAGTGATATCGCGCAAGTGAACGATTGAACGTACTTTACCCTGCGAATCTTTTATGATTGTGACTTTGGCTTCAACGTCTCTTTCTTCTCCATTCTTCCGAACAATTCGGAATTCATATGGCGATTGTATGCTTTCGCCTTTTTGGCGGCGTATATATCTAGATTCGACTAGAACCTTGTCTTTTTCTGGGAGATATTTTCTGAAATCTTGTCCAATAATTTCCTTCTTGGGATATCCGCTCAAGTTTACAGCTTGGTCGTTAACGTAAACTATTCTGAAATCATCATCTATGATTACGATGGTATCATGAGAGTTTTCTACTACTGAACGGAAAAGTTCTTCACCTTCGCGCAGTGCATTTTCAACAAGTTTTCTTTTGGTTATGTCTTGGACAACTCCAAATTCTCCAATAATTTTTCCATTCTCAATTAAAGGAACACTAGTGAACTCTCCAACTAGATATTCGCCTGACTTTGAACGAATACGCAATTCATAAGATGAGGCAGCCTCACCTTGAAGTGCTTTTTGAAAAGTTTCCATAGCAAGAGGCAAATCATCAGGATGAATAAGAGGCACGAATGATTTGCCAAGCCACTCATGACAAGACCAGCCAGTGACTTCTTCAAATTTTGGATTTAGTGAAGTAATTGTACCATCAAGTGAAAGTGTATAGATAACGACTGGTGCAGTTTCGATTAGTTTTCGGTAGCGCCTTTCACTCTCTCTCAGCGCTTCCTCCATCCGTTTATGTTCCGTAATATCACGGGCGATGCCAAATTGTCCAATAAGTTTTCCATTCTCACGCCAAGGTATGCCCATGAACTCTCCTATTAAATATTTCCCGGATTTTGAGAGGACACGCAGTTCAACGGGCGGCAATCGTGCTCCACGCGAAATTTTTTCGAATGCTTCTTTAGCGCGAGGCAAGTCCTCTGGATGTAAAATTGACGCGAAATTTTTGCCCAACCATTCTTTTATCGGCCAACCTGTTATCTTTTCAAAAATCGGATTCAGGGACGTTATCGTACCTTTCGGAGAAAGTGTATAGATGACTATTGGTGCGTTTTCAATGACGTGACGGTAACGTTTTTCGCTGATTTGAAGTGTCTCCTTCAGTTTTTGGTGTGCCGTTATATCTATGGCTATTCCGAACCGAACATACTTTTTTCCTGGCCATTCAATCGCTTTGTCAATGCACTTGTACCATTTCTTGTTCTTTTTGTTTTGCAACTCTCTTATGCAAGTTCTTTCAGTTCCTTTTCTAACAAGTTCTTTGTTAGTACAGAATGGACATGGTTTTCTTCTTCCGTGAAAAATTTTATAGCATTTTTCTCCGACGATTTTTGCGCCAAATACTTTTCTTGTTTTTTTGTTTGCAAATAATATCTCGTAGTTTTCAGGGTCTACCACGTATACTATTTCATCTATGCCGTCTGTGAGAACGTGTAACATTTCATAAACGTGCCGAAGCCTATCCTTAACCTTGCTGCAACTACAACTTTTCAGCATCGTACCGCGTACTCCTCCTTAACTGTTAACCATTTCTTCACGTTCTCCACAGATTCCAGAAAATCCGCGCTCTCAGAATTCTTGAACTCTAAACCAAGTTTCTCATACAGACGCGACAAAATGAGCTTTTCAAGATATGACGCACCAGGTCCAAAAATTTTCTCAAGAGCTTTTGTAAATTCTGTCAGATTGGCAGGTATATTTTCTTTTTCTATTTTGAAAGAGGCTTCCAGATGGAAAAGTATGGCTTGTTTAGGTGAATCTCCTAAGGAGGATAAGCTTTCTTCCACTGCTGACAATAGAATCTTGCTAAAGTTATTTTGTGGCAAATTATTACCTCGATAGATTAACGTAAGTTTTAAAGAGAAATCCATGAAGCATTGATAAATCATTTGTGAACTCTGAATCTGAATTCAAAAAGTCAGAGAGAAACGAGCTTGTTTAGGCTTTAATTTTCTCCTTTTCTGAAAAACTTTGCTTGGCTGCCTCAACATAACCAATAAAGGAGAATTCTTTGTTTTCTTCCCATTTAAGCGGTTCGCCTATTTTTCCGTAAAGGTTTTTCATTATCAGAATTTCTATGAAACGAGCCCCTAAGCCGAAAATTTTCTCTAAGCCTTTTGCGAAATCGTCAACGCGGTTGGGAATTTCGCTTTTTGCTATTTTAAATTTTTTTTCAAGGTGGAAATAGATTGCTTGTCTAACTGATTCACCAAGGGATGCTAAGGCCTCATCTACAGCCTCGAGCATAACTTTTTCGAAAGTTGTTTCCTTCAACTTTTGGGCTCCTTTTAGGGATATAGCCGGGTAATCTATTTTGCGATGCTTATAAATAAATTCGTTGTGGATTTTTAAATTTAATCCTAAACTACGCTGTTCTTTGACTCGGAGTTTGAATCGGATTAAAATTTTTCCGTTTTCTCGTTTGCGTCTAAAAATTTCCATCAAATTGTGGAATTACTCGCTTTGCGAACTTTTTCTCCAAGCAAACTTAGTTCTTTGGCATAATCCATTAAAGCCATTCGTAATGTTTCACTTTCGCTTATTCCAAGTCTCTTTGCCAGTTCTTCAAGGATTCCTCTCTGTTCTTTGCTGAGAACCACTTTAACGATGCATTTTCTAGGCATTGGGAATCACTTTTTAGGCTTAAGTCCACTCGCTATGACTGTAGATTGGTCTACGCGAGGGTTACTGTGTTGTGCAATTCGCCTTTTCATTTTCTTCGTATATTAGTTTGGTGTTAGTTGTGCGAGGTTGATGTGAAATTGCCTTGGGAAACAAGTACCGATTACATACGCAGCGGGCATCGCAGCCCAGAAGAATTCCAGCAGGACACTCTGCGCACTATCGTGTTAAGCGCAGAAGAAGGAATCAGAGCCATTGTTGGCAAGCCTAAAGGAAAGCATCCAATGGAAGTTCAAAGCTACCTATTTGAAGTTTCTAAGGGATGGACGCTTGAGAAAGCCAAAAAATGGTTCGAAAAGCATCAGCCAGTTAAGGAGCATGTTTCCGCTATTTTGCCATTCAAAGTTTTAGAAAAAATGGTTGAAAAGCCTTTGCGGATTCGCGGAGTGGCCATGACTGCGGGCATCAGCCGAAACTTTAATATCTACAAGCCCGAAGAGCTTCAAGATTTCGCTGAGAAACTTGTTTCGGCGCCGGTCTATGTTGAACATATTACCGTACCTAATGCAGTCGGAAAAATAGTCAAAACGGAATGGGACGGGCGAAACCTCTGGTACGAAGCTGAAATTTATGACGAGGAAACTGCAGAGAAAATTCGCAAGGGCTTAATTAGACACGTGAGTGTTGGTGCAGATTATGAAACAATAGACATTTTGGATGGCAAAATCCCGCATGGCTTGCACAATGCAGAATTAAGCCTTGTGGCTGTGCCTGGAATTCCAGAAACAAATATTCAAATCATGGAAAAACTGCAAGTTAAGGAACAAACATTCGAGCCGATAATTGCTGGCGAATATGTTCTTGGCTTTTATCAAGACATCTCAGCATTTTTGCCCGAACATTTTAGCACCGTTTGGCTTGACAAGGAAAACGGCATTTTGGCTATCATTGGCAAGTTGCGTGCAGAGCCTGAAACACAAAGAGTTCAAAGCATCTTTTTCTCTAAAGCGAAGATGTGGGACGAAACCAGAATTCGCGACTGGTTTCTTTTGCATCCGCAATACATGACCCAAACAAGCGCTCCACGAAATTTTGCGGAAAGTTTACTGAAAAACCAGAAAGCGGCTATTCCCATTGAAGATGTAATAAAAATGGTTCAAAATGTTTTGCCAAGTTCCATGGTTGAGAGAAGTTGGGGTTTAGGTCCGCAGAGAATGTGCCAAGAACTTCGCAGCGTCATCTTCAAACTTCAAAGGAGGCTAAACAGTGATGGATAATCAAGAGAAACGCGTCTATGAATTAGCCAAAAAAGCAGTTCTCTCAAATGATTTGCTGACTCAATGGTTAATTAACATTGAAGAGAGACTTCGCAAACTGGAATCTTTACAGTCACTGAACGTGACTTGGGAAGTAAGCAAGGCTGAGCTTGCTGAAACCAAAATTGAAAATGTGGAGTGAAAATTTTATGGCAGATAATACAGGCAAAACTTGGATGAGCATAGGCGAAACAGATGACCCAAACGCAATAATTGAAACTTTCGAAGCTGCAGCGACAATAACAAAAGGAGACCCGGTTTACTTAAGTGCTGACGACAAGGTTAGCCCAGCGTCTTCAGCTCAAGATTGCATAGGCATAGCTGTCAAAACCGTTGCTTCAGGGCAGCCGTGTCCAGTTCTCGTTCGAGGCAGGGTCAAAGTTAAGGTTGGCGGAACCGTAACACGTGGCAAAGCAGTGTACGGTGGAGATGCGTCCAAAAGAATACTTCAGCTGACAGACCAGGCAGTAAATGAAGGAGGCACGAGCACCTACACTATTTATTACAACCGCAAGCTTGGAACCGCACTAGAATCTGCTTCGGCAGCTGACGACTTAATCTTCATCGTGGTAGGGAAGTGATTATGAATGAAGCCTAAACTTTTCGAAAGCCTCATGCAATCAGACTTTGAATTCAAGCAGCTCATGGAAGACCTAAAGCATAAGACAATCACTCACCCATTCCTAAAGCGATACTGCGAAGTCGGCATCAAAGAACGCTTGTTCAGCGATACGGCAAACGCGTTGGGACACATGCATGACACGCTCGTGCAGGCCGCAAATCCTGAAATGATAGGCAGAGACATAATTACGGTTAGACCAACAACCGAAACCATGGAAAGATTTCCACTCGACGAGAGAGCAGTTGCATATCGCTACGCAGAAGGCGCATACACAAGATTGAACGGCAAGAAAATCAGCACCGTGGACATATACACTAACATTGTCGCTGAAGCCTCTGAAATGTGGACGAGAGAGTTTTTGGAAGACGCTACATGGAACGTTATGGACAGTATGACGGAAAAAGTGGGCAGAGCACTCGGCGAAAACGAAACAAACAAGATACTGGAACTTTACGGCGCAATAGTGAATGCTGATTTAGCCGGTGGAGCACCAATCGATAATGCAGGCGCAGCACTAAACTGGTCTGGATTGCTCAAGCTGCATAATGCAGTGAGAGGTGAAAACTGGCGTCCCACAGTTTTGGCAGTGAACGAAATTCAGCTACATCAACTTTTGAGCGACGACAAATTCATCCACGCACAATACTTGCCCTCAGAACAAGTAGACCTTGAACGCGGCGTTATAGGCAGTGTTCTCGGAATGAAAGTCATGGCAAGCACATTAGTGCCTAACGGAACAGCCTACGCAATCGACACCCGCGTGGCAGCGGTCATGCTTCTGCGAAGAGACGTCACGGTTGAAGATTGGGCAGACCCGAAAACAGGCGAGTTCGGCGTGAGAGCAACAACAAGATTCGGCTTGGGAATCTTGCGAAGCAAAGCAGTAGCCAAAATGACCAACATTAGCACGTCCCTATAAGCGTTTTCAGGCTAGGATGAAAATGGCAACTTTTGAAGGCAAATGTCTCTCATGCGGAAAAGTTTACTACTCAAAACGCAAGAGCGACATAATCGTTTGCGATTGCTGGCAACACTGCCCCTTATGCGGCACCGAAATGACACGGTACACGCCAGACACTGCTTCAAACACTTACGGCATGGACAACAAGCAAGACTTACAGGTTCTGATGGTTTGCACGCTTCACAATCCCCCATTTTTTAGCGCACAGAAACCAATGGAGGTTGTTTGCACTTGAGAAATTTGCATGAAAGATTAACTCTCGCAAAAATCGTATTGAAGGAGCTCAGCAGACAATCCTTAGGCAGAACAGAACTGGAAAAACGCACTGTTAGAAAACTTGGCACACACGCCACTTTTGAAGGCATATTTGCGTATCTCGTGCGGAACGGCTACGTGCAGAAAAGCGAACAGAAACACCGCGCGCCTTACGTGATTACTGAAAAGGGACTTAAGCTTTTGGAGGGTTTACAGTGAGCAAGGTTTTGAAGCGGCTTGTTGAGGCTTTTTCGCTCAAAAACAGAGGCGGCTACGCTTCTCCACAAGCATCCATAGTATATGAAACGCCCACTATCCCATTAGCTGATGTGATGAAACTTTATGAAAGAGACCCAGCATGCAAGGCAAGCGTTGACCTTCTTGCAGCCTCAGCTGTTGGCATGGGCTTTTACACGACTGTGAACGAAAATTACGAGAAGGCTACAGAAGCAAAACGTGTCATAGACCAGTTTAACGAAAATGTGAATTTGGATGCTTTGCTCTGTGACATGGCGCGTGTATTAATCGCTTGTGGAAACGACTTTTGGCTTAAAATCACGCCGCAAAATCTCCACAGGCTAAGTAGGCTTTCAGTGGACGCCGTAGAACGCATCGAGCAAAACTACATACAAAATAGTGGTTTAAAGATTCCCTATAAAGTAGAAGGCTACAAACTTCGCTACGCTTATGGCGGAGAGACTCTCAGGCCTGAAGCAATTATTC
Source organism: Candidatus Bathyarchaeia archaeon (assembly GCA_038873195.1). Lineage (NCBI taxonomy): Archaea > Thermoproteati > Candidatus Bathyarchaeota > Bathyarchaeia (SeqCode) > Bathyarchaeia archaeon. The sequence continues at coordinate 337,782 of JAVZEV010000001.1, forward strand.
ATTGGCGCATTAACAATCTTAACCCGTCTGGCTTTGGACTTGGCATTCTACAAGTCTTGCTTCATACTTTAACGATTAACAATGATAAGAGACCCGCATACGCTTGGATAAAAGCCAAAATTGAACGCATCATGCCAAAAATCTTCGAAAAATATGCGGGACCAGATGTTTTGGCTTTACTAGAAAAGGCGGATGAGGAAACAATCCAAAAATTCGAGAGAGCCATCAAAAGCCGAAGCGAAGAAGGCGCGTGGCTGTTCTACAGCGGAAAAGGAGACATAAAACCAGTCGCTCTTGACCCGCGAGCCCGCTTTGAATACTACATAGACCATTTGATAAACCAGTTTTATCTTGGATGCGAAACACCCTTGCCTCGGCTTTTCAGCACTCCGGCTTTACGGAAGCCTCAGCTCGAGCTGCCTTGGACTTGCAAAACATGCTAATTAAGCCTATTCAGCGTTACATTAAGCGCCAAGTTGAACATGACATTTTCAATGTCGTATTAACTCAGTCTGGATTAGACCCGTTGAAGGCGCAGGTTCGACTGAACTGGGGCGCTGAAAAAACACCTGAAATCGTAACGGCTGACATGTTGAAAGCCGCAGAGCTTGGATTAATCCGTCCTGAAGAGTTCCGCAGAAACGCTGTGAAGTTTGGCTGGATTCTTTGGGAAAAAACGCAGCCCGAAACCTCTCTGGAAGGTGCAGCAAAATGACGCCTCTTTCTTGTTCTCCTTTCCCCTCTCAACTGAAATGCCACATACATCTTCCAAGAGGCGGGAAACTCGCTTTCAAAATCACGCCAAACATTTCCAGAAGGCGTGTTAGGAGGTGAAAATAGAAAAATGGTGAGCATTAACCGCAAATTGGTTGTTGCGGGTTCCAGCGGCTTCGTTTTGGGTTCCATAATGTGGTTCATTGGTTCTGTGGCGACGACTGTAATGACAAGTCTGCCAGTTTTGACGCCGTACGTTGCCTTCATCATAGGCTTCGGAGGAGCGATAGCCGCGACGCTAAGCGAAGACGCTAAACAACAGTAAACCCGCATTTTCTCTATTCCTCCCTTTTTAGTTTATGCACAAAACCGTTTGAGTTGGGTTGCATGATGGTTGAGCCTCCTTGGAGTCAATATGACCAAGCGTATAAGCGCATACACGATAGGTTAGTGGAAATTCTCGCGAAACTGTCAAGCGTGAACGTGAATACTCCGCCTGGAGAATCCAACTACATTTTTGATGGTGGTGTCGCCGCGCCTTCAGCTGCAGGAGAACTAACAATTTTGACGGTTACACCTTCCAACGGCGAAACACGTTATGTTACGGAAGTTATAGGCGGAGGAAATGTGAAAGGCTACGTTACGATTTACTGGGGTTCCACGGTTAAGTGGCGCGGACGCTTCTTGGCAGACGCAAGCGTTGGTCAGCAGTTTAAGACTCCGATTAAAGTTGTCGGTGATGGCGCAACACAATTAACTCTTAAAGTTTACGCAGCTGCAACGGGAAACGTTGAAGCTTTTTTGGGGATGACTTGGTAAAGTGTCGCAGCAAGTTGTTACGAAAAATCCTACTTCAACCACGACAATTGTTGCTGGATGGACTAACCCACAAAATGCTTATGCAAGCGATAATGCAAGAGCATCGGCGAACATAGAAAATGCAGAACAAGAGTATGGCGGATATGGCTTTGCGGTTCCAGAAAATGCGACGATAAATAAGGTTGAGGTTGGATTGGAAGGCTATACAAGTGCTGGAGAACAATTGGATGTCAAGATTTATGACGGTTCCTCGTGGTATGCCAAAACAGCGTTAATAAGAAGCGGCGAACAATTGGAATGGTTAGATTTCACTGCATATACGCAGTGGATTCCAGAAAAAGTGAACGCTGTTAAAACGAGAATCGTTTTTAGAGGCACGAGTGGAGGAGGCGACACTTGCTATCCAAAAGAAACCTTTCTTTTATGTGTTGATGTTGACAGAAACTATCTTCTTAAACAATGCAACGAAATCCAGTCTGGAGACATGGTTTTAGGCTACAGAAAAGACCAAGGATACCATTGCTGTCGCGTCGTAAACGTGGAAAAACATGAGGGCGAATTTGAACTTTTAAAAATAACCGTGGACAAGTCTCCAATTGTCAAAGGCGCAGACGTAAGTAAACTGAAGGACTTCAAACCATGGAAAGAATACATTTACGTTACTCCCAACCATGAAGTCTGCAGTCCTACGCATGATGGCAGAACAAAATGTGGAGAATTAAGAGAAGGAGACTTACTGGTTGACTTACATTTGGGACGAATGATAAACGTGCCCATCATAAAAATCGAAAAATCAAAGTATAAAGGCACAGTTTACAATGTGAAGTTAGAACTACACTACGAGGATTTCTTCTACTTCATAATAAGCCTAGAAAAGGAACACGTAAAAGTATTAGAGAAACTTCTAGGCAAAAATTGGAATTTTTTCAAAAATGTCGAATTCGCCTTGATTGGTTTGGCGATAAAAACGTGGTATGTTGACTGGTTACCCGTGAGAGTAACTTACACTGAAGCAACATCAATGACTGGTTACAGCACAAAAATGAGCTTGACAAAAACCGGAAACTAAAAGGACAGCTTTTAACAATTTTTAAATCTAAAACATAATAATAGCATAGAGGAGACGTTTTGCAGAAAAGATATTTGAAGCTCTTGTTGATTACCTCTTTCTTAAGTGTTCTAGTAAATGTGCACTTGAAGAATACGACTGCTCATTGCTGGAGTAACGGAGGATACTCTGCGACTCCAGAACATCCTGACTATGGAACTCACGATTGGATTGCGCAACACGTTTTAGATTGGCTACCAAACGAAGAAAAACAGTACATCTTAGACAATTTAGCCACTTATTTGTATGGCACCGAATTACCAGACAATGGTAACGCCCCAGACGGTATCGGCGACACAACAACACACCACGTTTATTACTGGGCAAACAGAAGCATGCAAGACGATGCCGCAGCCGTTCGAGCACAGACTGAATACAACAACGCAGTCAATTACATGCGAACTGGTAACATAGCAATGGCGGTAAAGACGCTGGGAATTATGAGCCATTACATTGTTGATGTCGGCGTGTTCGGTCATGTGATGGGCAGCGGAACAGATTGGGGCTCGGAAACTCACCACAGCGATTACGAAACTTACGTAAACGAGAGAACAAACGCTTACAACGACGAATTTAACGCGTTTCTCAGCTTTGACGGAGCTTTAGAGAGCATTTCCGCCTATAACGCTACTTTAACGCTTGCCCACGACACAACATTCGATGCAAATGGCAATTTGACATGCGTTTGGATGGATCAAAACTACAACTGGAACAACCTCACATTTCGGAACCGCTGTGGAGAATCACTTAACTTGGCAGTAAACTTGATCGCTGACGTTTTACACACGTTCTACGCAAGTGAGATTGTCTCTGAATTCTCTCCCCACACAATCACAGTCATCTTTGTATTTACCACTACCGCGGTTATTGCGTTGTGCATTAAGAGAAAGAAAATATGTTAGCACAACATGCAGGGCAATCAAATAAAGAGGTTCGCCACAAGCCCTAAAATTTTGTCTCGCATATTCAACAAAGCTTTTGTTTTCTTTTTCCCCGTTGGAGTTAGCACGTAACCTCTTTCTTTCTCTGACTGCACCTCTCTAACTAGCTTATTTTCTTGCAGCTGATTCAAGCAAGAATAAACCGTTCCAAGAGTTATCGGCACGTTAAATCTTCTCTGGATATAAGAGAGAATCTCATAGTCACTCAACATTCCGTTTCTGAGCTTTAGTAAGATTAAAGCATCAAGGAAATCCATGACGACTCGTTTATGAAATTGCGTTAGAATCTCTGATTCCAAGTTGCGCACCTACAGAAGTTACTTCTATAAGTATTTTTCATATAAACCTTTTTCACTTTTCACCGCACTATATTTTATTTGCAGTGCAAAAACTAAAAAAGGAGGTGAGGCAATAGATGAAGTTGAAGAATGCCATCGCGATCCTCTTGGTTGTCTTAGCCGCAACAGCCATAGTCAGTGCAGCTACGCTGGCCTTCAAAGGAATCGCTTTATCCAGAAATACGACAACATATGCAAACAAGGAAACGTCACGTGCTACAGGCTTTAACGGTGCAGTAGAACTGTTAGGCGACGAGAGAGGTGGAGGATGGCCTTAAATTGAAGATTAACTTTAAAGTATTTAAAAAACTACAACATTATCTAGTAGGGAGAACAAAAGATGAACAAAACGTTTGACCTCTTGGATGTTGAAATATTAGAGTGCCTCGGCGAATATGGACCAAGAAACATCTCACAAATAGCTCGAAAACTTGGCGTACCAATAGAAACAGCGCGGAAAAGAGTGAAACGCTTAATCTCTCGATTTTCTATATCTTTTCACGCGAATGTTTATCACACGAATATTGGGCTTAGGAAAGCGTTTGTTTTTGCTGATGCTGTGCCTGGTTATGAAGATGTGCTTTTTAAGAGTTTGAAAGCCAATGATTTTTGGCTTTATGTTGGTCGTTGTTACGGTAGGTTTGAGGGTTGCTATGGAATCTACGCCATTCCAAAAGAGCACACGCCAGAATTTGAACAGTTTGTGAGTCAACTGGAAGCGACGGAGATTGCGAGAAACGTGCGGCTGGTGTGGTCCACGTGTTTGTATTCTGCGAATTTAACGGGGAACTGGTTTGATTTTGAGTCTGGGCAGTGGGTTTTTCGTTGGGACAAGTGGATGGAGGAGATACCGAACGAGAAAACCAGTTTGCCCTACACTTTAGTTGAGTCTAAAGATTTTCCACTCAAGGCTGACTATGTTGATGTTCGTATTTTGGCGAAGTTGGAAGTGGATTCAAGCGTTAGTTTTCGTGAACTTGCAAAAATTGTTAATTTGACGCCGGAGGCAGTGGCGTATCATTTTAAGAATCATATTTTGAAGCGTGGTTTGCTTGAGAAGTCTCAGGTTTTCGTGTTGCCTTTTGATAAGTCGGCGTCTGACTTTTTTGTTTTTATCTTCAAGTTTGACGATAGTGCTGGTATGGCGCGGTTTGCGTCTTCTTTGTTGGATAAGCCGTTTTTGCATTCGTTAGGGAAGGTTTATGGTGAGAACGCGTTGATTGCGCATGTGTATCTTCCGAGAAATGAGTTTAGAAGGTTTGTGCGTTGCTTGTCTGAGCTTATTAAGAGAGGATTTTTGCGTGAGTATGAGTATTTGATTGAGGATTTTGATGTGCGGTCTGCGCAGACGATTTCTTACGAGTATTTTAAGGATGGCTCATGGGTTTATGACCACGAAAAGCATATAGAGAAGCTTCGCGAAATTACAAGAAGCACAAAGTTAGGAAAGTTTTAAACGCATGCGCTCTTCTACTCTTCGGTTACCGTGACTTTTTCCACCGTTTTAAGCCATGGAATCTTTGCTGGTTCGTTTGAAAGCTCATTTAGAATGTCCTGTTCTATCTGCTTGTTTCCAGTTAAGGCGCTTTCTTTTACAAGAGCGATAACAATTATTGCTTTTTTAGTCATGTACTCTGCCTCTGAAGAGTCAATATTTTATGCTTTTTGAGAATTTGAATTTTACTCTAGTAAAGGGTTTATGGTCTTTTGTTCTAGCCCTAAGGTTCTTACCAGCTTAAATAGTTAAAAAAGGATAAAGGTAAATGTAAATATGGAGAAGGGAGAATATGAAGAAAATTCTAAAAGTAGCTTTAGCATTGCTTATGATGTCTGTTTGCTTATCAGTACTTGCGTGTGTACCATATTCTAAAGCGGCAACCCCGGAACAGATAGAAGCGTCAATAGTTAAGGGGCTTGAATGGTTAGCCGCACAACAGCAGGCTGATGGTTCATGGCCTACTGATTATTATGTTCGCGTCGGTTACACCGGTATGGCCGTGCTGAAGTTTGAGACACGCGCAGTTGAGTTGAAGAAAGATCCGCTTGATCAAAGCTACGAATACTATGCGCAGGTTAGGAACGGATTGGACTTTATCTTCTCAATGGCTCAATTGGTAGATATTTCCGTTCAAACTCATGGCAACCCAGACTCGAACGGTAACGGCAAGGGAGTAACATTCAACACGGAGGGACGTGAAGGTGAAACATACGGCACTGGAATTGCGTCCATGGCCATAGCGGCGAGCACTCACCCAGAAATGGTAGTGTCTGTTGTAGGAAGCCCCGTGGACGGTTGGACGTACAAAGATGTGGAGCAAGACGTTATGGACTGGCTTGCTTGGGGACAGAACGAAGAGTCGAACCCTGGTGACTGGTGGCGCGGTGGTTGGGGGTACGATCCGAACTCTATAGGGTGGTCCGACAACTCCAACTCCGGATATGCATTGCTGGGTTTAGTCTACGCTGAATCGCCTTTGCCACACGGATTCGGATTGACAGTTCCACAATTCGTCAAAGACGAACTAAACATTTGGATAGATTACATTCAAAACGACATCAACGGAGACGATTTGGACGGAGGATCAGGTTACAGCGGCCCTGACGGGTGGGTTAATATTCTCAAGACTGGCACTCTGTTGCAGGAGATGGCGTTTGTCGGCGATACTTTAGCTACGCCAAGAGTGGACGAGGCAATAAAGTACATTGAAAGGCACTGGAACGACCTAAATGGTGACCCTGGTTGGAAATGGAGTTTGCCGACGGTGCATAAGCAAGCCATGTACACGACCATGAAAGGCTTCACAGCGTTCAACATAAAACTCATAGACACTGACGCCGATGGAGCCCGCGATGACGACTGGTTCAACGAGTTTGCAGACGCGTTATTGGCAGAGCAAGCACTCTTTCCTGAGGGCCACTGGAACACAGACGTGTGGGCTGGCGACTATATTATGCCTACTTGTTGGGCGCTCCTCATACTAGAAAAGGCTGCCCCACCAGTAGCAAAATACGACTTGACAGTCAAAGTAGTTGACGCGAACACGTTAGACCCAATTTCTGGAGCGATGGTAACAGCAAGCGGCCCCGAATACCAAGAAGGTTTCACAGGTCTTGACGGAAAAGTGAAGTTCGAAGACATTTTGGCAGGTGGTTATTCAGTAGGTGCTTCAAAAACAGGCTATGTACCAGCGTCGGTGATGGTTGAAGTTTCTGAAGATACAGAAATAACGATTAGGCTTATGCCCGAAGGCCCGCCTCAACCAGTGGGAGGCTATGAAGCACCACCAAACATACTGACATTGATTGCGCCGTGGATATTCTTAGGATTCGCAATTTCAGTCGGAACAATCGCGGTAGCTAGACGCAAAACGAAATACTAACTTCCCTCTTTTTCTTTTTTGTTTATGTTAACATTTTTAGGAAAGCACTCGCATTTTACTGTCACTGATTAACCAAACACAGATGAAAACACATGAAAAGAAGTGCCAGAAAAAAGAAACTTGCATGGAAAAGAGCGTTCAAAAGCAAATGGATGGCATTAACGGTCGTTTCAATACTTACAGGATTGCTAATTTACTATTTCTTCCTTCCGAAAGCACCAGCTGTTTACGAAGCAATACCAAAAACAGCCGCTATAGTTGACCAACTAGCCATGACTCACCCAAACATTGCATTCATCACAAGTGTCAGCGACACATTAACGTCAGCAGGCTTTAGTGTTGACTATTACAATTATTCGGAAGTGACTGTTGATTTTTACAAGCAGTTGCCCTCAAAACGATACAGTCTAATCATCTTACGAGTGCATTCTGGCGTAGGTCAATATTCTGGATTAACCAGCCTCTACACATCAGAACCTCACAGTCAATGGCCACACTACTGGGAACAAATGAACGACGAAGTAGTCGCAGTGGAATACGTCTCAGGCGGTCCAATATACTTTGCAATCACATCCAAATTCGTGAAAAACTCAGACGCTTGCAAAAACTCTATAATAATAATGATGGGATGTGACGGATTAACAGCAACTGACATGGCGACTGCTTACGTTGAAAAAGGAGCAAGAGCCTACATAAGCTGGAACGGTCCAGTATCTCCCGGACACACAGACACAGCCACGGGTGAGCTTATACGAAACTTGGTCTTAAAAAACCAGACAATAGCAGATGCGGTTAACAATACAATGAACGTGGTGGGTTCCGACCCAAACTATCACAGCCAACTGGCTTTTTACCCCACACAATCAAGCAATTATACGCTTCTCAACAGCCCAAGCACTGCTGAAAAACCCTACCGTGCATACATTGTTACAGGATACGCGAAAAAACGGATTAAATAAACCGTCTTTTCTTATTTCTAGCCAAACTCATTGACATGCCTAGAATTGCTATCATCATAATATACAACGCTAAATGACTCACAGAAACTAAAAATGGAACCAACACTTCTGTTCCACCAACAGCCGGATCGTTCACTTTCTGAAGAGACAACACTAAATCATTGTAGTCTCTGTCTCCAGCACCATACAAGTTTTCAAAACCAATCAAAAACATGCTAGGGTCATCGAGGTTTATGTAGATTTTTGCATGCTGCTCTCCATCGGGGTTCTTTCCCGTTTCAGTGAAATATCTGTGCGGTCCCGGCGAAAGCATTGAAAGACCAAATTGTGCATTTGCAGTAAAAGCCCGGGTAATTGGGGGGTTAATATAGCCGGACCCGCCTTCCAGCCCAGCAAAAATTAGGGTTAGTTCGCCTGTCTCTACGTAATAGCGGCTGAGTTCGTTTTCGTCGCGGTACGCTGCAAATTCAGCATATAAGGTTATGCGGTATGTTCCAGATGGAAAGGTTTCGATTGTGGTTGCCGCTATGTTTGTGAAGCCTAGATGAGTAAAGATTTCTATGAGCGTGGCTTCAGAAGCTTTTGCAGGTTTAGTGCAAGCAGCAAAAGTTAAGGAGGTAATAAGGGTTACAACACATATGATTGAGAGTCTTTTTGAAGTGGAAAACTTTAGCATCCTTTCTCCCTTCATTGAAGAATTCAGTACGCACTGATTTATTGATTCTGGAGATATCTTCTAGACGTTTTTTATAGATTTATGTTAGTCTTATTTGCCGAAGAACGCGCATTCTTGCTCTTTTTCTTCAAATAAAAAGCCACAAGGATGATTGCTAGTGAAAAAGCGCCAACGATTGCGGCAATATAGTAAATCAGCATTAAAAATGGATTGATTTCTGGTGGAGGGGCCCATGTTATTTTTATTGTTTTGGTTGACCAAGCATCTGTTATGGTTATGATTTGGTTGTTTGCATCATAATGCCACTTTGTTCCTTCTGCGTAGGAGACATCGTCAATTGTAACGTTTAATGGTTTTTCTCCGAGGATTCTTATGGTTTTTGTTCCGTTGTCAGTTGCTACTATTGTCAACGTGTAGCTTGTGGCGTTGTATTCTAACGTTGTTATGTTTGCCAAGTCGCTTTCCAATATGATATGCGATACTTTGGCGATGGGAATGCTTTGATTTTGCATTTTGTAAGTGATTCCGGAAGCGCTTCTAATGCCATACGCTATTGAAAGATAACTTATGTTTGAGAAATCTTTCAGGTTGAAAGTTGCCCATCCGTCATTGTCTGTGGTTGCGTTTTGAGAAGCATAATTTATTATGCCGTTGTGAACAGGAGTGCCATTATAGAATGTGAGTCGGAGGTAAATTTTGGCGTTGGGAAGGTCGATGCCATATTCTGATAGCTTTAATGCCGTGGTTGAAATGTTATAAAGCTCTTGAGAAGAAGCGATTAAAAGTGTGTAGTTGACTTGTGCTTTTTCTCCATCAAAAGTTGTAATGTTAAAGTGGTAAGTCCCAGCTTGTATTTGATTAAATTCTATTAGCGAAGAGGAATGGTGCTGATTCTTGATTATCGTGCCATTCGGAAATTCCATGTCAATATAATAATTTGTGAAGGGTTCATCATTTGGTTGCAGAACCTGCAGAGTTGGCGAGTATATGCTAAGGTTCACTGATGGGTCACCGTGTTCTGGATTGAAACTGGTGTTTGGGGGCGTAACGTTAGTTCCTTGCCACATTACATCTTCAATGTTGAAAGTACCGTTTTGAAGGTAATATGCGCCAACAAGTAGCCCTTGCAGAGTTGTTCCGTTGGGGCAGTTTAGACTGAAAGTTTGCGGGGGTGCATATAGTGGGTTTCCGTCGCCGTCTTTGAACGTGTTCGTGAAAGAGATGCGGTAGACTTTACATTGGACGTTCACTGTTTTGTCGCTGTCCATTGTTACTGCAAATGTGCCATTCACCCAGTTATCTTGCCATTTCACTTTCACAGTGACGCTGGGCGCAGTTATTTCTGTGAAGTTTGCCCAACCTTCCGAATTCGTTGTCATTGTGTTGTCGAGCCCATCGTTCATGATTATTGTAGCTGAGCTTAATGGCGAGAGCATGTCGTTCATGAAAACCCTTAGGTTGAGTTTTCGTAGGATTCCTGCTTTTAGGCTGCAGTATCGTATGTCGAAGACGTATGGTTGCCCGCGAATCCACATGATTCCAATTCTGGAGCCACCAGTTTGATAGAAGCATGTTAATGAGTCTTCTCGCATGTTAGGCTCTGTTAGCCATGCGGTAGCGTTTTGGTCCCATGCGCCTTCTATGCATTTCTTGTAGTATATGATGTCGTTGTCAGCCCAGAAGCAGTAAAAGTCGCCTTTTGTTTGGTCAATTGAAAGCACTGGAAAGGCTGTTTCGCCTATACCTGTTTCTATTGTTTCTGGCGAACCCCAGCCAGTTTCGTAAGTTCGGTTGAAGAACAGAATTTTGATTGTGGTGCTTACATTTAGGAATGTGAAGTAGACGTTGTTTTCTCGTGCTACTACTGAGTGGGCGAATCTCGTTCTGGCTGGTGACACAGAGGCGGGAGCTATTAATTCTTCGTTTTCGAAGGCTGTTGCGTTCCAGAGTCTTCCTCTGATTGCTCCAATGCTTAAGTAAACTGCGTATACTTTTTGTTGTGTTAGTGGGACTATGGAGACTGCCCAGTTTGGTGCGGATAACGTGGAGAGTTGATATGGGAATCCGGAGGCGGTTTGCCATGTTCCATTGTTAAACGCGGATTTTGTGCAGTTTGGCCAGCGGTCGCCGTTTGTCCCCCATCTGTAGCCTATCCATGGGTAGCCTTCTGAGTCTACTGTTACGAAGGGTTCGTGTAGTTGTAGGGGGTCGGCTACTTCTAGGGCTATTTGTTCGTCTGGTGTGCTCCATGTTATTGTTCCGTCTGGGTTTGGTGTTCCTCTTCTGTATCTTAGGGATTCTGTGGGGATGCCTGTGCTTCTTACGTAGTGGATGTGGATTCCGTCGAACCATGTGGAGAAGACGCCTCCGTCTGGTCCTCCGGGGCATATTGCGGCTTCGGCAGTCCATGTTATGCCGTCTGTGCTTGTTTTGTATTTTATTTCGGCGTGTGCGTAGAAGGCCCAGTATCTGCCGTTGGCGAAGAAGGTTTTGCGTTGGTAAGCTTCTAGGGTGGTTACGTTTTGTGTGTACCATGATATTGTTACGGGTGTGGATTGTGCGGAGGCGTGCTTGGTTTGGTGTGGGTTTTGTGGGAGTTGGATTAGTAAAAGAATTATTGCTGTTAGAAGGAAAATCGCGAGTTTTGTTTTTGGGTTTTTCATTTTGTTTAACCTTAGATGTGTGTTTTTGGTTTGTGTCGGAGTTTTCTTTTTTTCTTTTCTGGCCAGATTATCATTGCTATGATGGTTATGGTTATGATTGTTATGGGGATTGCGGGGTTTATGACCATGTATCCTAGGTAGGGTATTCGGTATAGGAGTCGTCCGTGGATGTTTTGTGGGTATACTGTGTATGTGTCTTCTATTTCGTTTGCGTCTCCTTTGGTTTTGAAGGTTAGTGTTCCGTTTGGTAGGGGTTGGATTCTGATTACGCGGTGGACTGTTCTGCCCATGCCTTGTGTTGGGGGGTCGAAGACGATTATGTCGCCGATGTTGATTTCTTCTGGTTTTACTCCTTTTATTACTAGTAAATCGCCTACTTCGAGTGCTGGAGTCATGCTTCCGCTGTCTATTGCTACGAGTGGTGTGTCTGTGGCGAGGGATAGGCGTAGTCCAACGTATATGAGGACGACTGAAAGGATTACTGCTGCTAGGAAAAGAGCGTCTTTGAGGTAGCTCTTTTTCCTGTGCCTCGTTTCCATTGCGTGTTGCGCTTCCGGTTTAGCTTTCTAGCCCGTATTTTTTCCTTATGAAAGCTGGTTCTTTGATTAGGGAGTCGACTGCTAGGATGAGTACAACATAGCCGATTATTTGGAAGGTGAGGGCTATCCACCATACTGAGGTTGAGGCGACTAGTGGGTCTGGCCATAGGAAGAAGAGCGTGCCTATTTGGAATGTTATTGGGCCGAGGAGGCTCCAGCCTGTTTTGTAGAAGTAGTAGCCTAGGAATAGGCCTGCGGCGAAGACTGTTAGGATGTTTAGGAAGATGAAGGTTACTAGGCTTTGTGTGGACATGGCTAGGAGATTTTTGATTGATATTTGGTCGCCTATTCGTGCGATGCAGAACATTATTGATGATGCGTATAGGGATGTGAAGAATCCGTAGTGTCGGGTTAGGTTTCTGAAGATGTTTCCTCTGAAGATGGCTTCGTATGCTAGGCTGAAGATTGCTGCGTAGGCGATGCCGTAGACTATTCTGTATGCGATTCGTAGGGGTGTTTGGAAGTATTCTGTTAGTGAGTAGCCGTCGGTGATGTTGCCTGTTGACATGACTGCGGTTATGCCGGGGGCTAGGAGCATGAATATGTAGATTAGGATGCATGCTATGCTTATTGTGATGGTTTTCTTTATGTTGATGGTTGTGGGTTTTCTGAAGCCTTCTCTTTTGAATGTGGATTTTCTTAGTATTACGGTTGCTGCGTATATGGCCATGAATGTGCAGGGGATAATTAGGAAGAGTATTATGTCGAATGGGTATGTTGGTCTTATTGTTTCCAGTGCCAGCCAGTAAACTTGCCACATGGCGAATACTGCTATGAAGAGCAGGATTGCTGTTAGTGTATCTGCGGTTCGGGAGGGTTTTGGTTCTGTTGTCATTAGTCTTCCTCTGTTTCGATTGTTTTTTGTTCTTTGGCTGTTTTGAGTTGGGACGGGGTGACGTTGTATTCGTATCGTGTGTTGGCGTCGAGTAGGTAGAATGTGTGGGTTGGTTCTGTGGTTGGGGTTGTTGGTGGTTTTTGGTAGTGGATTATTGGTTTTGTTAGCATATCGGCGATTTTTACTAGGTCTTCGAGTGTTTTGAGTGTGACTGTTGTTTGTTCGTGTGGTGGTGGTTCTTCGGCTGCTTCGATTATTATGTCTTCGTAGGGTTCTCTGAGTTCTTTGATTAGTTCTTCAGCGACTGATGGCGGAGTTGGTTGTTTGGTTTTGAGGTGGAAGTATGCTGAGATTATTAGTCCGCCGATGGCGATTGCGGTTATGCCGTAGGAGGCGAGTTGTTGGATTTTTGCGTTGTCGTTGGTGATTGTTTGGGTTTCGGTGATTTCTCCGTTTTTTGTGGTTTGAAGATCTTGAGCTTGTATTATGTTTCCTTCTGGTGCTCCGCTTAGGAATGCGAGGGTTAGGGTTGCTGTGAATGGTTCGTTGATTATGCCTGCTGGAGTTTCTGCGGTTAGGATTATGCTTGTCATTATTGTCATGTTGAAGTTGCCTGTGGATACGCCTATTTCTTCGCTGTTGATTTTGGCGACGAATGCTTGGATGGATTTTACGTCTATTGTGGTTATTTCGGCGGTGATGGTTGTTGTGTCTGAGTTGTTGGTTACTGTTTTTTGTGGCGTGGTGAAGTTTTGTTTTATCCATCTTGCGGTGACTATGTAGCCGGTTGTTGCGTATTTTATGGTGGTGTTTGCGGTTAGGGTGCTTTCGAAGGTGTATGTGAATGTGATGTTGAGGTGTTCGGTTATAAATATGTAGATTGGTCCGTCGTTGGGTCCGATGGTTGATTTGTTGTCGTATATGTAGTTGGGTTGTTTGAGTTTGGCTATGTAGTCGTATGTTAGGTCTTGTGTGTAGTTGCATAGGGTTTCGGTTTGGGTTTCTTGTGTTGGGATTTGGAATGCGTATGTGAGGAAGATGAGTGATGCGATTGTGAGTAGGGTGAAAAAGATTAATAATATCTTGGTTTTTGTGCGTGACAATTTTTTTCCCTTCGTTGGTGGTTTGTTAACCACGTATTAAGCCAAATATATATGCGTTGTGAAGTGTAATGTTGCTTGTGTGGGGTCACTTTTCCAGCCTTCCATTTCTGTCATGGCAGTTGTTGTTGTGGTGGTTTCGTATGTGGGTGGGTTGAAGCGGTATTCTTCGGGGACTTGTTCTCCTTTTAGTGTGTATTCGATGTGGTAGGTTATTGTTAGTTGGTTGTTTTGGTTTAGTTTTTGTCCGGTTGCGGTGGTGATGTTTGGGATTGTGATAAGTAGGGTTTGGGTTGTTGGGTCGTGGTTTATTGTGTATTGGGTTTCGTCGATTGGGATTGTTGTTTCTGTTGTTATTAGTGTTGCTGTGAGTTGTTGTGTCCATTGCCAGTTGTTGGGTATGGTTGTGTTTATTGTTAGTGCGTTGATTGGGGTTTGTGCGGTGTTTGTTATGGTTGTGAGAATTTGCAGCGTTGCTGGGTCTGTGTCGAGGATTGTTTTGTTTTCACTGTTTACGATTATTGTGATGTCGTTGTTCGCGGCGTTTATGAGCTGAATGTCGGTGGTGATTGTTGGTTTTGGTGTTGTGGCTAGTGTTAGTTGGGTGGTTATTTGGTCGTGGAATGCGCCGTAACCTACGGTTGCCATAATCATTATAAAAAGAGGCATTGTTAAGACTATGAGTGTGCGTTTTTGTTGGTTTTTTCTTGTTTTCATTTTTTTATCACTAATTGTTTGGTTTGGTTTTTCTTATAAGTGATATTCTCGTGGTAAAAGGTTTTGTTAGTTTTATGGGGGGCTTTCCCATGTGTAGCTGGATATTGTTGGTGGGTTGTCGCAGCACATTGTTGATGTAATGGTTAGGCATATTTTGAGTTTGAAGCCTTTGCAGGTGTTGAGGTCGATGTTTTTTGGTAGTTTTAGGAATATCCACATTATCATTGTGTTTTTGGTGTGTGGTCCGTAGGCTTCGAGGGTTACTGGTCCTGTGATGTTGCCTGGTGGTGGTGGAGCGACTTGCCATGGTTGGTTGGGGTTGAGTTTGACCCATGCGTAGACGTTTTGTGGGACGTCGGTTGGTGACCATCCGTATGAGGTTCCGTCTATTACTTGTCCGTAGTAGTATTCTTGGTGGATGAAGTATTGCCATACGCCGTTGGGGTCGTAGACGTTGAATGTGGGTCCGTCAATGCATACTGGAACGGGTGCGAAGTTTTGGATTTTTAGTCCTATCCAGCAGTACCAGCCTGGGAAGACTTTGGTGCTGATTGAGATTGTTTTTGTTGGCATTTGGCAGTCTGGTGGCCATTTGCTGATATAGACATCGCAGGGGGTGAGGATTTTGTAGCTTATTATTTTTGTGTCGAGGCGTCCGACTTTGAGTTTGTATTGTTTGGTGATTGTGTCGTACCAGTGTGCGGCGCCTACGCTGACGATTGGAATGAGTAGTAAGGGGATTACGAGGAGTGTGAGCATTTTGGTTTTTGGTGTTTGCATTTTTATTCCTCCTGTGGGTAGGTTGCGATTATTGCGACTCTGATGCTGAAGCTTGTGCCTGCTAGGTCTGGGCGGTCTTGGGCGTCGAAGTAGAGGTTTTGTTTGTTGTAGATTTGTGTGCATGGTATCCATTGGTAGTCTGGGGGCATTGGGGTGTCGTCTGGTGTATCCCATGTTTGGTCTGGTCCTGGGTCTAGGTAGAATGCGCCTGTGTATTTTATGCGGAATAATGCGTAGAGGTCTTGTTCTGTGCATTCTATCCAGTTGCCTGTTTGTGGGTCTTCGTAGTAGAGTGTGTAGTTGACTGTGGCTACCCATGATTCTGTTATGGCTTTGTTGTGGATTTGGCTGATTAGTGTGAGGTTCCATCCTGGGAATAGGGCTTCGTCTGTGAATGAGATGTCTTTTCCGCCTTCTTCCCATAGGAGTTGACAGCCGAGTCCGTTGTAGTGTTGTATCCAGACGTTGATGATTTCGATGTTGTATTCGGCTGCTTCTAGTTCTGCGGTTGTTGTGATTTGGTCTGTCCATGCTGCGTAGCCTAGGCTGCCTAGGATTATGAGCATTAGGGGGATGACTAATAAAATTATTACTTGGATGTTTCGGTTGCTGTTGTGGTTGGTTCTTTTCAATTTTCCACTTTTCCCGACTTTTTATTATTTATTTATTGTTTAGCTCCCAAAAAAGGGGAAAATAAAGATAGGATATTACTTGCTTGCTAGCGACTCTCACCCATTTATGATGGTCATTGTGGTGGTGGTGCTGGCTTTTCCCACGTGTAGCTGCTTAATGGTCCTTCTGGTACGTACTGGAAGAACGGATACTTGCAGTCAATTCTGAACCAGTGACACTGAAGTTCTGGATACTCTTGTCCGATGAAGTGTATGTACTGAACAATCTTCACAGTCTCAGATGGTTTCAGAACGAACGTTGTTGGCTGTACCTGAACCCACTCACCGATGTCTTCCTTGAATATGTATGCTTTACTCCAATATTGGAAGTACGGATAGTTTGTGGTGTTCATTGGTATTGGGTCCCAGCATGGGTCACTCGCGTATGGTCCGCCGAATCTGAATTCTGGAATGTCCATTTTGACTGCGAGCGTTCCCTTATTGTGAACGAACATTTCTAATGTTAGCTCCCAGCATGGGAATATTGGGTTAGCGAGTATCTGTACGCCAACTACTTTGCTTACATTGTCGCATGGGTTCACACCCATTATGTTGTTAATTTGTAGTTCATCTCCAAACGTTACATTGTTGCAGTTTACATCATAGCTTGTTGTTCCCAAAACGTGCCATTTTTCAACTTCAACGCACACGCATCCAGCCTTCAGCTTGTACTGCTTGTAAATGTAGTCGTACCAGTGAGCAGCTGCAAATCCAACCATAGGAAGCAGCATAAGCGGCACTAACAAAGCAATAAACTTCTTGTTCATGATCTGTCAACCTCCTCCTTTCTCCATATTTGGGCTATCATCAGGCAAAGCAGCCCCGCGCGCGGACAAAGGCACTTCACCCTTTAACGGGGGCTCCCTGTTAGTCCCCCGGACACGGCATTACTTTAACGTGCCGCCGAGTCAGGCACGTAGGTTTCATCCGATGCGGTAGTTTACCCGCATACTATTTTTACCGCCTATCAGTATATAAGACCCTATGGAACAATGGACTAGAACAAAAGAATAGACCAAAAAGCCACACTTCTCCCAAAGCATTAACTAACTGTAAAAACCAAACATTCAACACAGCCCTAAAACCCGCCTCTTCAAAAAAACAAGCAAAAACCCACACAAAACCACAAAAAACACCACGCCAGCCAAAGAAGGAAACTCCAAAACTACGCTATACTTGAAAAAAACTCCGCCATCATCATTCACCGCAACATTCCCCACATTATCAAAAGCCACAACCTTAAACTCCACACGCGTACCATCCGCAAAACCCGGAATAACCCCCTCATAATCATTCAAGTAAACATGACTCATACCAACAACAACCCAATCCCCCGCACCCTCAACCCTAAACCACAAACTCACATTACAAACGCCACTCCCAAAATCCACAACACTAACGCTAACAGTAACATTCACAAAAGCCCCAACATCACCCGAAGGCACCCGCACCGGAACCCCAACCAAAGGCGCAACATCATCAACAAAAAACGCCCACAAAACATGCACACCATCCATAACCACACTAACCGGATTCTCACGCCTAACCACACCATCCAACAACCAATAATCAAAAGAAAACCCAACATCCGCAACCGCATGCACAAAAACAACCGAACCCTCAGTAAAATTATAAACCCCCGGCGCAGGCATAGTCGACCCCCCAGCACCAGCCATAACAGTCAACCCATAAACCGCAACATTAAAACGCCTAACCAAAGGATAACGGTCCACATTATCAGAACCCATAAAATATGCCGTGTCCCAAACTCCAGAATCATCAATCTCCGTAGCATTCGGATACCGCTCCAAAAAATCACTCCAAAAATTACCGCCAGAAGGAAAACCATCATCCCACACGTTAACCTCCGCATCAGAAACATCAAACTGCCAATGATTACCAACAAAATCATTATGAAAAAGGAAATTACCACCAGCAAGCCTCAAAGTCACACCGTACATGCTACTATTAGCCACAACATTCTCCTCAACAACGTTCCCACTAGAATGTGCCACATAAACCCCAAACGAATTATCCTCCACAACATTACCCTTAACCACATTACCATCAGAACCCGCATAAAGATAAACACCATAACCATTATCAAAAACACGATTACAACTCAAATTATTACCACTCGACCCGTAAAGCCTAACGCCATAAGTGCCACTGTTATGCGCAACCACATTACCAAAAAACGTGTTATTAGCTGAATTCGAAAACCAAACACCATACTCATTCCCAACAACACTATTATTACAAATCAAACAAAAATCAGCAAAATCCAACTTAACCCCACAAAACGGAGTAACAGGACCAACACCACTATTCCGCAAAGTAAAACCACAAACCGTCACATTATCAGCCTCAACCAAAACCACATGCCCATTTCCACCACCATCAACAACCGTGCTTTCCCAGCCCTCACCAACAAGCGAAACACTCTTGTTCACAACAACATTCTCAAAATAAACCCCAGCATACACAAGAACAGTGTCACCATTCTCAGCCGCATTAATCGCCTCTTGAATAGAACCAAAATCGCCGCCGACACCAACAGTGATTATTTTAGGGCTTTGTCCAGAAACAAACGCTTTCCACTCAAAGCAGAGGCTAACCAAAACAAGCGAAAGAAGCAACAACAGCAAAAGCACAACGCGCTTTCTCGTTTTCACGGCATCATCAACATTCCTAACCAAACGCAAATTCTTATCACTTGCGGAATAAACCAATAGAAGCAAGTTATAGAAGAAAGTTTCAGAAAATAGTTATCGAACTTAATTCAATTAATGTGTTTTGGACGACTGAGAAAGGAGAAGCGTATCGCAAGACGTAATATTTATTACTCTCCACACCAACTGTATACAACACCAACAAAAATACACACGAAAAAGGGGAGAAAAAAACCAAATGCAAAAAACCATCCCCATAACACTCACCACAACATTACTCGCACTCCTAGCCACATCCCTAGCCGCAATCTACCTATCCGTCCCACTAAGCAACACAGGAACAATAGTCGCCCACGGAGTCAAAGTATACCTAGACGACAAAACAACAGAAAGCTACACAATAACATGGGGCGAAATCCGCGTAAACCAAACCCTCACAAACTACAGATGGATATACAACAACAGCACCATAACAACACCCGCAAACCTCACATGGCACCACAACGCACCAGCATACCTCACACTAAAAATGTACCAGCAACTACCAAACCAAACATGGCAAGAACTCCAACAAGGACAACAAACAACCATCAACCAAGCACAATGGCTACACGTAAAATTCGAACTCACAACCCAACCAGACGCAATCAACCACCAAGGCGCATTCACATTCAACATATTCATCGAGCTGGCTTAAAATGCACAAAACAGCCGCTCTCACCACAATCTTCCTAATTTTTGCCCTAGCACAATCCAGCTTCCAAACCCAAATAACAAACACAGGAACAATCATAGGCGACACCACAACCATAATCTTCGAAAACGGCTTCGAAGAAGGAAACTTCTCCGCATGGACTTACGTCCAAGTGTACCAAGGACAATCCTTCACATGCGTCACAGCAACAAACCAAACCACACCACCACACCACGGCAACTACCAAGCCAAAGCAATCATAAACGGCTCACTCCTATCCACATCCGCATACGCATACAAAGACCTACCCACAACGCCAGCAACAATAAGCCTCCGCTTCTACGTCTACCTCTCCACATACTACGCACCATGGCAACCACACGAAACCTACCTCGGCACAATAGCCTCAAACGAAAACATACTCTGCCAAATAGGCCTAACAGAAACCAACGCCGAACTCGTATTCATAGCATACCACTCAGGCTACACAGTCATAATCTACAGCAACCAGAACCTCACAACCAACACATGGCACTGCATAGAAATACAACGCACACAACACCCAACAAACGGCGAATACCACGCATGGCTCGACGGAACAGAACTCACAGAATTCCGCCTAACCAACGTAGACACCTCAAGCCACACAGCCAACAGAATCTACATAGCAAACTACCACGGCTGCGCCTACCACCCACCAAACCAAGTCACATTCTACACAGACTGCATAAAAGTCGCAAACACCTACATAGGACCAGAATAACACACAAAATAGGTCTAAAAACTAGACCAAAAGACTAGACCAAACGTTCTATACCCTTTATATGCAAAGACAACAAACTATAATATCCTTCCCTCAAAAACAAAAAAGGGCTAAACTCCTTGTCCACAAAACTAGAAAAAATAATAGACACACTCAAAGACAACGTATGGCACAACATAGACGAAATCACCCAAAAACTAGAAATCCCAAAAGACAAAGCCCAAAAAATAATCGCCTTCCTAACCGAAACAGACTTAATACAGCATAATCCTGCAACAAACCAAATAAAACTAAACCAAAACTGGAAAACCCTAATAATAAACCAACAAGAACAAAACCCAGAAAACGCTCAAGCACAACAACAAACCACTGCAGTCGGCACAATAATTATCCCACCGCAACAAACCCTCCTAATCCAATGCACACGCATAACAAACCTAACAGACACCAGCCTAGAACTAGAAATCCGCATAAACAAAAAAATCAACGAAATAGCCATAAACAAAATCAAATAGACAACAAATCATCAGCCTTACGCAAAACTTGAAGCAACTCACGCCCCTTAACCGTAGTCCTATACAAAACCAAACCATCCGGATTACCATCCACACACTCAACCAAACCCGACTCAACCAACTCCTGCAAATAACGATTAAACCGCGCAAAATTCAAATTACAACGATACATCAACCGCGTCTTATTAACACCACTCAAAGCCTCACTTAAAATATCACAAATCACTTCCGAACGACTCCTCCTCCGCCTTCTCTCCTCCATACCCTTCTCCACTCTGAATCCGCATCAGAACAGCAAACAACCAGATAAATAATTTATGCACACAATCGCTAATAAAATTAACTGCACCAGTCTTCTATAAAACAAATTATAACACACGCCCATTTCAAAAATCAACAAAAAAGCCCACAAACTTTTCAATTAAAACCACCCAAAAACAGCAGCCCTAAAAAGCCTATTCCAAAAAACCAATTCCAAAACCACCATTTCAACGCAAAAATAGCTTAAATCCAACCTAATTCCCGTTTCTGCTTGAGGAATGAGCCGCACATGGCAAACGTGTCAACCGAAGATGTCCGCGACGTAATAAACATCACACCCGCAGAAATCCCAGACGAAAAAATCCAAAAAATGATAAAACGCGCAGAAGTCACACTTGAACTCGAACTAAACAAAAAAATCGACCCCAACAACTGCACAGACGCAGAAAAAGAATTCATCACACTCCTAGCCGCAACATACGCAATCTGCTACCTAACAGGCGGCTCAGCAGTAGGCCTAAACTTCACAATAGGCGACCAAAACACCAGCCTAGCAAACAACACCCCACCACTAGACGTTCTACAAACAGAACTCAACCGCATACTAACCCACCTAAAACCAACACACGTGAGGCAAGCATAATGCAAGTCCCAGAAAACTACTACCAATTCATAATAGACCATGCACCATACATTTACGTTACACCACCAGACACTCCAGACCCACAATGGGGACGCGCAGCCTTCGCAGCCGCCTTCGCAATCGACTTCCTCACCGAAGCCTACACAAAACCACAGTTCGAAAACCGAACAACAGAAATCCACAACAAAATAACAAATCTAGCCAACTGGATTCTAACCCAACAATGCACAGACACAGATGAACTCGCATACGGCGGATTCAAAAGCAACGAAAACAGCACATACTACTACGCCATTGATGCTTGCCTTTTTGAGTTGGACAGCGGAAAAGAAGTTAACGCCGAGCTTTATCCGACTCTAAACTTCTATGTCCGACGTGACAATAGTTTTAACGGAAACTTAAACGTAATCCTCTATGACACAGCAAGCAAAATGGCAACTCAGATGGTTACGATTGGAGCCAGCGAATGGTTCAGAAAAGAGTTAGGAGTTGGAGCCAAAAACACTGATTATTGGCAGGTTCAAAGCGGCTTCGACTGGACTCACGTGACGGCTGTTCGCTTTGACTGCTGGTTTACGGGGTCTGGCACTGGCAGCTTCTGGGTTGATGGCTTAAATTTTGGCGGTCGCAGATACAGTAGCGTTCAAGAAGACGCTGCAAGCCAGAACGCGTATGGTTTAAGAGAGCTTGTAGAGGTTGACGAGGAGCTTTACAGTGACAACGAATGTGCCCTGCGGGCTAAGGCGTTGCTGGCTTATCTGAAAGACCCAGCAGAATATTTGACAATTCGAAGTACAGTCATAGACTACGGCAACACGCCGCTCTTGCCTGGAGACAAAATCCACGTTACATTGCCGAACGAGAATGTTGACGCTGACTTTCGAATTTTAAGCGTTGAATACCATGTTGACGCAAAAACGCAGACGCTTGAGATAACAATGGAACTTGGACGCGAAACGCCTTTACTAGCAGATTACCTATTTGCCTTACGCAGTAAAACTGACCATTTAAGTCGCTACAAAATTGCGAGGCTGATTTAGCCGTGGATAAGGCGTTTAGGCGAACGGTTGTGGAGGTCCGTGAAGATTTGCATCGTGAAATTAGAAAGTTGGCATTGTTGAATGATTTGCGAATTTACGAGTTAACAAACGCCATAATCGAAGAAACATTAAAAGACCAAGAAAAAATCAAAGCCATAATCAAGAAACTAAAAATTCGCTAAACACAAACCGAGTTCTGTTTTGTCTTTACAACCGATTTTCAATCTTGAGTGTAAATTCATAATTGATTTTAAAGAGTTAAAGAGTAGCAATTCATGGGCGATTGCATGCGACAAATACCTACGGGCATTGATGGCTTAGACAAAATGTTAAATGGCGGCTTACCTGCAGGACGCTCAATTCTTCTCATTGGTAATCCAGGCTCTGGGAAAACCATCCTAAGCTTTCAGTTCTTATGTTACGGTGCAATCCATAACGAGCCCGGCTTGTACGTTTCGCTTGATGAAGACATAAAACTTCTAAAAGAAGAGTTAGCTGGTTTCGATTGGAACATTAATAAACTGGAAGAAACTCGCAAGTTAGCGCTTATTGATGCTTCTCCTGTAAGGCATATTCCTGGAGAAGTCAAAATTGGCGATTACCGAATCGGCAAAAGAGATTTCAGTCTTTTCAGCCTATTAGAAATTATCAGAAGCCACGCTGAAAAAATAAACGCCAAACGCATAGTCATCGACCCTCTTGCCAGTTTAATCCTTCAATATGAAAATACCGCAGAAAGACGAAATGCAACGTTGGACTTGCTTGAGGCTCTTGCAAAACTGGGAACAACCAACATAATTACCACAGAGCTTAAGGCGTTAACTTTGCAGAGGGAAGTGCTTGTAGAAGAGTTTTTGTCGCATGGAGTCATAGTGCTTCATTCGTGGAGAAGCCAATTTCTCGCTCATGGCGGCATACAAATAGAGAAAATGCGCGGAATCGCCCATGACAACCAAATTCGCCCATACAAGATAACCAGCAAAGGCATCGAAGTCTTCGCAGAAGAAGAGCCTCTAGTTGATGTGGACAAGACAGCTTTTGTTCCACAACGTTCTCCCTAAACAAGAAACACTATTCCACGTTTTTCGTCTATTTCAAAATCAATCCATTTGTCAGAAGGCTTTCTTCCACGCATCTTCTTAACATGCAACCTACGAACCCTCTTTCCCTTAATAGTATTCACATCCAACTCAATCACACAGTCAACAAACTCCTCAAGACGATTCACCAAACTCGGCTCAATCGTTTCCTTGCCTACAGTAAAAACAAAAGTGCCATTCACTCCTTTAATGCGTGCACTACGGTCTTGCAAAAACTCAACAACTTTCGAAGGGTCAACATGCGTTAAAAGTGGAACAACCGAATCAAAGAAAACTTTCGGCGAACCTCCAGCCTCACCTGTCACTTGCGACATTATTATTCCCAGATCAGCTAACGAAAACGGTTGAGCCAACGAGTACTTTTCTTTACTGCTGACTTTTGCTATAGAAGAGAAGCAGTCGATGAATAGAAACTTCTTTTTCTCTTCATAGTCAGACATGTCAAGATGAAATTTTTTCATGTCTTCTCTAACTTCATTCGGAAAACAGTCATAATTAACATAAATGCAAGTATTTCCTTCCTTCAAAAAAGAATACGCCAATTCTTGGCATAAAGTGCTCTTTCCCGAACCAGGCATGCCAGTGACCAAAACAGAGAAGGAATCAGGTATGCCTCCGTCAGTTATCTCCTTGAAATAGTCAAATCCTCTTGCATTTTTGCCAGAGTTTCGCCTTTTCCACAAAACTCCTCCAAAAAACAGTATTAAAGGCGGAATAACCAGTAGAAACCAAATCCAATTTATGCTTGGTGGAGCCGAAGTGTCGCTGTCTTCGCTTATTGTTATTGTTTGAACTGCTTCTTTGTATCCGCCGTTGTTGTCGATTAATGTTAAAGTCACGTTAAAAGTCCCGGAGCTGGTGTAAACATGTGTTATCATTGGATTGCTGGTTTCTGTTACGTTGCCATCGCCAAAATTCCAAACATAACTCACTATTACACCATCTTGGTCATAACAGCCAGACGCGTCAAAAACCACCACTTCATCCTTTTTTGGTTGTGCAGGTATTATTGTTATGGAGGCTAAAGGTAGACGGTTAAGCACAGTCACGAACTGAGTGGTAATGTTTGAGGCGCCATCATTGTCTATGACATTAAGTTTTACAGAGTAAATTCCAGTGTGCGCATAAGAGTGGTTCACGGTTGCGCCGACAGCATTTGTTTCGTCATCAAAATCCCAATAATAACTAACTATTGTGCCGTCTGGGTCAAAACTAGTGCTTGCGTTGAAGAGTATGGTTTCGCCAGTGTAGACGATTTGGGCAGATTTTGTGAACTGCGCAATTGGCGGTCTGTTTTGGATTGTGATTGCGCTTTGCAATGTGCTTTTTAATCCTTCGTTGTCTGTTACTGTAAGCGTTACAGTGTATGTTCCATTGTCAGCGTAGACGTGATTTGCAGTTATGCCCGTGGCGTTTGCGCCGTCTCCAAAATCCCAAAAGTAATCTGTTACTGTTCCGTCTAGGTCATAACTGTTTGTGGCGTTGAATGTTACGCTCTCCTGCGTTAATGGTGTGGCTGGTGTGAACGTGAAGTTTGCAGTTGGCGGAGTCTTAACAAGTGCGTAGATATACTGGTTTTCTGTTGTTGTTCGTCCAGCCAAACTCGTTATAGTCGCTGTTACAGTGAAGTTGTGAATGCCAGAAACATATGGTGCTGTAACATTAAATTCTATATAGTTCTGTGCCATAGAAGTGTTTAATGCATATTTCAGGACATCTTTTGTAAAGTCCCATTTGAGCTTGTCCACACCATTCTCGTTATAATAAGTTACCACATCACCGTAAGGAAGGTAAGCAGAGCCAGGGGTGTATGTCCATCCTTGTGGCAGTGTTATGTTTACAGTAGCGTAGTTTATTCCTTGCGAATTTCTTGACATTGTTATGGGTATCAACCTAATGCGTGTTGGCAAGCCAGCAATTATTGTTCTGTCTTCGTTGAAAAGCCATTCTGGATTTGGGTGTGCATGGTTCTCGTCTGTTGGATTTGTTGTCAAGTTAAAGTCTGCGCGAAACAGTGTTGTGGCGGCGTTGTCGTGTCCGCTATGCGATGTGTAAAGTGGCGAGGTTAGCCATTGTGTGCCATCGTAGGCTTGCAGGCAGTAGGTTGTTACTATTCCATCATTGTTTACGGAGTACACGGGTACTTCAATCCATGTTACGATAAGAGATTTAGCTGGCACGTTTACTGTGATGCTTCCAGGCGAGTATTCCCAGTAGATTGTTTTGTCGTCTGGGTTATAGGTTGTTGGTGACGCGGTAAAGTAGCGCGTGTCATAGCACCGTACGTTTCTGGCTACGTCA